>DASPUZ010000181.1:0-40699 GCA_035622635.1 bacterium
GCCTGTCGGGAAGCGGGGCAAAGAAGACACCGGTTCGCAGCCGGAATCGCGCCCCGCAGGTCGGCCGGGTGCTTGAGCGCAACATAGTGGGGCCCCTGGCACCACGAGAGTCGAGGTGAACCATGGCAGATCCGCAGGGCAGCGATCGCGCCAGCGAAACTTCACGGCGCACTCTGTTACGGCGTCTTGGGACGCTCACCGTCTGGACTGCGACTCAAGGAAGCGCCGATCTTGGCACCAGCGAACGGACGGGTCGTAGCCGTGCGCCGAGATCTGCCGGATTATCTCCCGCTACATTTCCACGGGTTCCCGCTGGCGGCTGAGAAGTCAGATCGGATGCTCAGTTGGGGGAACTACATCACCATCGATCACGGACACAGCGAGTACTTTGTCCTGGCCCACTGTCGGCAGGGTTCGATTACCGTCAAACCTTGGGACACCGTGAGACGCGGACAGGCCATTCGCGAGGGCGGGTAGTTCTGGCGCTGCGGCGTACCCACACCTGCATTGCCAACTGGTCGAGCACCCAGTCCCGTATCTTGCAGAGGGGCTGCCGGTCAGGTTCACCGACTTCAACCTCGTGATTGGCGCGGGAACCGTACGCATTACAAACGACTGCCCGGACACCGGTGATCTTCTGGATGCGTAGCGACAACGAGGATTGGTGCGTGTTCAGTCGGGGCAGCCGCAAACTCGTCGCAAGATGTCACGCGCTATGATTTCGGCGAGGCCGTCGATAAATGCCTTGGGGAGCAAGGGGCCGGTACAGATCGTACTTCGAGTTCATCCCGGGCCACAGCATCCGTTCTAGACCGAAACGTTCCGTCCTCTCGTGTCATTCTGGTCTTGCCCCTTCGTCCGAATGAGAGACTTAGCCTCTGCGTCTACGACTTGACGAAGTCATCTCCAGTACGTGGCTCATGGCCCAGCCAATCGCTCGGCGGCTGAACGCGTGCAGTGGCATGGCCCAACGGGAGGTGCTTAGGAACGCGTAGTGGAAATTCCAACATACTTTCGTTTGATCCCGGTATCGAAGCGACCGGATCCATTCTTCAGGTGGGGGAGTGCAATGGCAAAAGCAGCTGAGAGCCTCAAGCAGGAGCAGATCGACCAGATCGTGGCCGCCAACCGGCCCGAGCGCCTGTCGGGGCCGGGGAAGCGTCCCATTGTCAGCGACCACGCCGCCCATGTAGTGCAGCTTACCGGCTGGGGCCAGACGACCCTGGCCGCCGATCATTTGCTCTTCCCGGAGCTGAACGGGGTCCTGCCGGGCGTGGTGGCAGGGCTGATCCGGCAGCTCAACATCCGGTTCGTCGGCGCGCGCCCCCTGGCGGAGGACTCGCAGGCCGAAGTTTCGCGCAAGATCCGGCAGCGCCAGTACAGTTACGAGACGCTCCTGGAGACGGCGATCAACTTCCTGGGTGTGGAGAGCCGGTGGCTAAACGGCGTCGAGCGACTCCAGGCTATCAGCAGCATCCGGGACACCCTGGCCGAGTGGGAGGCCCGCGAGGCGGGCGAGGGCACGAGCTCAGTGGCAACGGCCGTCGCACGTCGGTCCCTCGATGGGATGAAGCTGGTCATGAATGGGGCCAGTATGGTGGCCAAGATGGCCTTTCGGATCGAGCAGGCCCTCGAGTCGGGCAAGCCCGTTCTCGTCGCCTTCCTGGACAAGACGCGGGCCGAGATCGAGAGCAACATCTATACCCGCATGGTCCGTGAGGGCCGCTGCCGGTTCGGCAACGACTATGCCCTGGGGCTCCGCTGGCTGCGCCACCTGGGATTCGAGCAGGTGTCCACCAACCCGGTCCTGGCGGCCCTGGCATACCAGGATGATCCCGCTCTGAGCGAGCGGTTTCAGACCGAGGTGATGTCGCACCCACGATTAGCGGTTTGGAGGGCCAAACCCGAGCAGTACAGGGACGAGATCACCCTGTACGCCACGCTGCTCGCCCTTTGGGATAACCTGCATGTCTACCGGCCCATCTTCTTCAACCTGGCAAATGAGTCGGGTGGCGGGGTGGTGTCGTTCCAGTTGAACCCCAACATCGCCCACTTGGTGCGAGAGAGCATCCGGGACGTCTTCGCTGCCTTCGCCGCGGCGACCGAGGACCTTGGGGTTTACGACGACTATCTGCTGACCGGCTATTCGACTGCGCGGGAGCGCGCACGACCCAACATGGTGATCAAGGTCGCGGCCAGCTCCCCGGCGGCCCGGGAGATCGCCAGGACGATCAACACGTTCGGCTTCGGCAGTAACATCACCGTGATCTACACCGTGGGCCAGGAAGTCACCATGATCCTGGAAGAACTGGCCGGGATGGCCAGCGCCATCAGGAAGGGCATCGTCCCGACCCAGCTCTATATGACCAACATGGGCGGGCGGTTCGAGAGCCACCTCCGGGAGGTGAAGCTGGAGGAGCTCTTCGGGGAGCTCAAGAGGACGCTGGGCGAAGGCGAGGCGCTGAAGCGGGTGGAGCAGCTCGCCGCCTCCAACGGGACCAAGCCCAAGGTTGATGCGGCCAAGGGGTACGAGGCCAAGGTCGTCGCGGCGACGCGGGTCGGCGGCCAGCGCACCATTGATGCCAACGTCATCGCGGCCCTGGAGGGCGTGGCCTCGGCGGAGGAGCTCAAGGGCTGGGAAGACGTCATCGGCAAGTCCGGCACGCTGGTGGCCCGCCGCGTCTGGGGTATCTTCTTCTCGGAGGCGAACCTGGAGAAGTGGGTGGACTACCTCTATCGAACACATCAGCTCAGCCGGGAACAGGCCAAGCTCATCTTCAGCCGTGTGTGTTACCTGCCGGCGTCCAAGCGCAAGCCGCAGGACACGTATTGGACGCTCGCCGGGAGCAACATGGTCCACACGGAGTTCCCCAACCACCAGGAGAACGTGCGGAAGATGGCTGAGGATCCGGGGTTCAACCTCGGGGCGTACGTCGAGTCCATCTCCGCGGAGTTCCCGAAGGAGGTCGTGGACAAGTTGAACACGATCCCCGACTTCCGCAAGGGGTACGAGCTGAACACGGATCTCAACCAGACCCTGCGCGTGGCCGGCATCTCCGGGGATTTCGGCAGCGGGGGCCACACGCCGGAGCAGTGGCCCGACTTCGGTTCGGTCCAGAAGACCCTGGCGGAGTTCAAGGGAGCCTACGACAAATTCCGCGACGACATCCTGGGGCTCTTCAAGGCAGCCGCGCAACCGGCCCGGTCGGCTGCGAAAGCGACCAAGAAGCCGACGGCGAAAGCAGCCAGGGCCGCTGGCAGGAAGCGCAGCAGTCGCCGATAGGGCAGTCGGGCTTTCTGGGGGTATAGACCTCGTAGCGATGGGGGTACGCTCGTTGCTTCCCGTCGCGGCAAGCTCCCGCGACAAGGCCGGGAGCCGCTGCGAGTCGTTGCATACCACATATTCCCAATAAAGGGAATGCTACCTGAGCTCAATGTGATAATCTCGTATTCCGCGAGGGATTGCGCGCCGGCAAGCGCGCGTGCGAGCGTTGCCGTATCGGGACGTCCGATTCCCGAGTAGAACCCCCCAGGACGTCGTCGAAGCTCTTGCTGTTGAAGCGGATTCTCTTGAACTGCGATTGAATCGTCTCCATACGTGCCTCCTTTTTCGGCTGGGGAAGCGACGCTCAAGGAACTCCCCTCTGGCCGACAGGTTGCGCGAGTGCCGCAGTGCTGGCACATGGCGAACGCTCTCGGAATCTCAGCCGGTGCGGCGGCAGCGCCATTAATTATTGATCGCTGTATAAGTAAAGCCCTATTTTAGACACGAAAAGGCAAGGCGGAGTGACGGAAGAGATGCTTGAGGAGTTCGGGACGGCAGTGCAGGCGTCGCGTCTCGCGACGGGCTTCGCGGTGAATCTGAATAAGATCGTCTGGCGCAAAGTTGGCCAGCCGGCCGTACTTGAGGTACGTCCAGACTTGCTCGACGGGATTCAGTTCGGGCGTGTGGCGGCAACCACACCACCGACCACGAGCGACACGCGTCCACCGTCCGACGCACGAGACGCGCGCGATGTGGCAGACCGCGATCCCACAGCACGAGCGCCGGGCCCCGGAGATGCCGGCGGAGATGGCGGATGAACCGCCGGACGTGCGGCGCCCGGATATTCTGGCGCGCGTAGAGCACCAAGTAGAGCGTGATGCGACGGCGCTGGGGCGATACGACCAGGGCCGCAATACCCGAGAGCTTTTCATGCCGGCGAGTCCGCAGGCAGAGCTGGGGCGTGCAGCCGCGTTGGGCCCACGTCCGGCGAATCAGCGGGGCCATGAGAAACCTCGTCTCGTCGATGCAAATCAGCCGGGCTCGGAGCTGCGTCAGTTTTTTTAACTCCGGGCCTAGTCGCTGTGTATCCGGGCACGAACGCGTTCGTCGACCCGCTCTTTGGCGGTCCGTTGCGGGCGCTGGGGCGTGAACCCACACGCGCGGAGGAGCCGGCCCACATGATCCGGGTGATACGCGATGTGAAACCGTGCCCCAATGAGTTGGGCGATGCGCCGGCAGGTCCGCAACGCTGTCGGATACCCCAAGGCCTCAGGACCGCGCAGGATCCATCGGATCAAGGTGCGACGTTGCGCTGCCGTCAGCTTCGGTGGCCGCCCCGGCGTGTGCCGCGCCCGCAACCCTTCAGCGCCCTGCAACCGGTGCGCTCGTTTCCAACGTCGCACCGATCGGCGATCCACGCCAAGCATCTGGGCGACTTCATGCGGTTGGTAGCCGTGACTCAGGAGCGTGACCGCTCGACGACGACGCTGCTCGAGCGCGACCGGGCTCCCCTGGGGTCTCATCCCGCATCTCTCCCACAGGAGAGTCTAGGACATTATTTATACATGAGTCAATAATACGGGAATCTCGTCGCTGACTTGACGAGCATGATGTCGGCCGCCTTGCTCTTCCACAATAAGAGATTCAACATCGACGCCCAGCCGCGCGGCAATACCCGGGCGTCACCCGTCAGTACCACATCACGTGCGTTGGCGACGCGGCGTAGGAATGCCCGAACGCTTGGATCCTTGAGGGTTAGCATTATGCTCTGTTTGCCACGGTTGACGCTTGCAACCATCCCCGAGTGTGCGGAGGAGGGGATCGCCCGCGGGAGGTTCGACCTTGATCACTCTCGCTCCGAGATCTCCTAAGATCATCGAATAAAACGGGCCTGGCATATTCACCATTAGATCCAGAACTTGGAGGTGTGCGAGCGGTCTCACTCGTTTCGCCTCCGCCGAGTCCTCAGCATGCTGTGTGGACAGACGGCACCAGCACGTCGTTGCATGATCGTCTGAAACTTGCGCGGCGGCTGCAGGATGTTTCGCTCGCGATACTTTCGGGATTTCATCTCAGTTTCTTGTGGTCATCATCGCGCGAGCAGAGGTTTGAACCCACTGATGGTGGCGGGCGTAGCCTGGACGGGCGACATAGGCCTTTTCAATTGCCAAGGCAAGCATGAATGCAGCCACGTCATCCGCACATTGTCCTGTGGAGGAAAGTAGATGAAACCATCACCCGGGTGGTAACCAGGCCGACCGCACACGCACAGTCTCCAAGGCGGCAGTGGCCTCTCGGGGAATTGTAGTGCAACTGCTTGAGTCATTTTCCGGGGGGAATCAAGTCCTGCTCGGGGCTATTAGGCATCGACTAGCCCCCACAGGTCGCCCACTGTGAACCCGTCGGCCAGCGGGTCGTCCGGATCGACGACGTACTGGGCAAAGCCAGTGATCCATGCGCGTCCGGACAGCAGCGGCACGACCGCCGCGTACGGCCCCACGGTGGTCTCCTCGATCAGCCGGCCAGTGAACGTCGTCCCGAGAATCCCTTCGTGCACGAAGTCCTCGTGCAACGGCAGCTTGCCCTTGGCGTGCAGCGCGGCCATCCGGGCGCAGGTGCCCGTCCCACAGGGGGATCTGTCCAACGTCCCAGTCCACGACTCTTGACGCGTCCAGTCGAGCGTGCCCGTGGAGACGACGACGGCGTTCTTCGCCGTGGCATCGGGTCGCGTCGGCGGTGCCGTCAGCTCGGCGATCGTGACGCCGGCGATCTTGGGATTCTCGGGATGCACCACCGGGAGTTGTTCCCTCGTCGCCGCCTTGATCATCTCCCCGATGCGCACGATGTCTCGACCTTCGTCAGGCCGCAGCCGCAGCCCCACCTGGGAGGCGTCGGCGATCACGTAGAACATCCCGCCGTACGCCACATCCACCGTGACCGTGCCCAGGCCCCGCACCTCCACCTTGGCGTCGAGGTAGACCGCGAACGCGGGCACATTTTGAAACGTGACCCGGGTCACCTTGCCCTGCGCGACGTCGGCGCGCACCGAGATCAAGCCGGCGGGGGCTTCGAGCGTCAGGTTCGTCACCGGCTCGGTCGCGGGCACCATCCCAGTCTCGATGAGCGCGGTCGCGACGCAGATCGTGTTGCTCCCGGACATCGGGGGATACTCGGTCTGCTCCATGATGACAAACCCGGCCTGCGCGCTGGGGTGGGTCGCCGGAAGGACGAGGTTGCAGTTTGCGGCCGGGTACCCGCGGGGCTCGCGCAGCATGCGCGTGCGAAGGTGCTCGGCGTGCGTTTCCAGATAGACCCGCTTGTCAAACATCGTGCGTCCCGGCACGTCGAGCACGCCACCTACGATGACGCGACCAGGCTCGCCGCACGCGTGTAGATCCACGGCGTGGATCATCGAAGAAAAGCGCATCCCGCCACCCCCAGTCTGACATCCCCACTTGTTCTGATACGTGCCTCAATTCCCCTGATCGGGCCCTCCCCGAGGATTCGCCCTTGCCCAAACGTCCGGAGCTGCTCCGAGACGCCTTTCGCCAACCCGTGGGCGGTCCTCCGAGTACCGGTTAGCCCGCCGAACGTGGTCTTGACTGATCGAGGTCCTTCCCGCAGCGTTCGTAGACAAGGGCGTAGCCTGGGGAGGCGGCGCGGCGAGGTTTGCGCTGGCGTCGACGGCTCGCCTCGTCGCCCGGCTCTGCCAGCGGTCTCGAGTGCCCTCCACTCGCCTGTCCGTACAGGGCCCCTCACGACGCTGGCCACCCCCTGTCGGGGCAGACGACCATTTTCGACGGAACCACAGGCTTTTCACCACGGCGCTTCCCTTTCAACTGAGGCCCCACCTTTTTTGTGAAACCGTCGATTCTTGCACGTTCGACTCCCCGAAATAGGCTCAGATTCGGCTCGAATTGCGCCGGAATCAGCCCGGATTCGCCATCCACGCGTTGAACGCATCCGCGCCGACGGCGATCGCCCACATCGGGGACACGGCGCAGCAGACGAAGATGTCGGCGGCGGCCTTGCGCTCTCTCGTCGTAGCAAGCCCTGTTCCATTGCTCTGCACCGAGAGTTCGACGGCGCGATCCATTAGCCCTGAACTGGCCGTGCCCGTGGTCTCCCCGCATATGTACGCATGATGAGTAGATCTCATCTGGCAACAGCCATTGACCACGGCGGTCAGGCGGAGGTATATCCAGTGTAGGGGTTCCTGCGGGGTGTGAGGTGCGCGAAACGCGTCGGAATTTCCTTATAACCGTCCTGGGCGGCGCGGCAGCCCTTGAGCTGACGCCCGGCCCGGGCAGAGCCGGCTCTCAGGCGGCGCCCGCGGCGGTGCTCGGAGTCGCGGGGCCGGCCGAAAGTGCGCCGCGGCCGGGGAGGGTTGCGCTCATCAAGACCGACTCGCACCGCGACGGCGTCCTCCGGGCCCTTCGCCTCCTCCCGCAGGTCGCGGTCCGGGGCCGGACGGTGGCCATCAAGCCGAATCTCAACAGCAGCGATCCGTTCCCCGGTTCCACGCATGCGGAGACGTTGCGGACGCTCGTGGAGTTCTGCAAGATCGGTGGCGCCGGTGAGATCACCATCGCGGACCGCAGCGGCATGGGGGATACGGCGCAGGTGATGCGCGACAAGGGGCTGGACGTCATGGCCCGGGGCCTCGGAGTACAATTGGTGCCCCTGGACCGGCTCTCGCCGTCCGCGTGGGTGGGGCGGACGCTCCCTGGGGCACACTGGCGCAGGGGCGTCCTGTTTCCCATCCCCTTCGAGCGGGCCGACATCATCATTCAGACCTGCTGCCTCAAGACGCACCGGTTTGGCGGCCAGTTTACGCTCTCGCTGAAGAACTCGGTGGGCATAGTGGCTCGGCGCGGGCCGGACGGGTATGACTACATGGAGGAGCTGCATGGGTCCCCGCTGCAGCGGACGCTCATCGCCGAGCTCAACGTGCTCTACCGGCCGGCCCTCGTGGTCGTGGACGGCATCGAAGCCTTCGTCGACGGCGGTCCCGAAACCGGGCGGCTGGCCCGGCCGGGCGTGGTCCTGGCCGGGACCGATCGGGTGGCGCTGGATGCGGTCGGGGTGGCTCTGCTACGGATGCATGGGGTCACCGGACCGGTAGCTCAGGGCCCGATTTTCGAGCAAGAGCAGATCCGCCGGGCGGTCGAGCTCGGACTCGGCACGACCTCGGATGCCGGCATCGAGCTGGTGACCGATACTCCAGAGGGTCAGGCCGTGATCGCATCGGTGCGGGCGGAGCTGGGCCGCGGATAGTCCCGCTTCTTGGCGCCGTGCTGAGGCGGCTCCTGCACAGGTTGGGATGGTCGAGGCTGGGGTGCATGAGGCGTATCTAGAGACACCCCAGCGTTCTTTTCGCTCGGTTCCCGGGTGACGAGCAGGGTGGCATGGGTGACGGACCGGAAGGCACGACGGTTACCGCCTCGACGAACGACTGATGGCTCGGGCCAAGCGCACTAGCGCGATGCGACCAGCTGGACGTCGTCGATGACAGAAAGAGGACTTGAACCAACCCACCCAGAACTACGCGCGCCAACGCGCTGAAGACGCGCAGTGACTAGTCGGACCGAGGCCTACGACATGGGGATCATCATATGGTCAGAGGAAAGACTATCGCAGTCGTCGGCGCAACCGGGCAACAGGGGGGCGGGCTTATCCGCACCATCTTGAGTGATGCAAGTGGTGATTTCACTGCGCGGGCGTTGACGAGAGACGTGACCTCCGACAAGGCACGAGAACTCGCGAGGTTAGGGACGGAAGTCGTCGCAGCGGACGTCGACAACCCGGAGAACCTGGAGAAGGCGTTCGATGGTGCGCACGGGGTGTTTTGTGTCACATTCTACTGGGTCCACTTTTCGCCCGAAAGGGAGTTAGCCGAAGCCGCGACCATGGCTCAGGCTGCACGGCATGTCGACGTCACGCATGTGATTTGGTCGACGCTCGAAGACACGTCGATGGGTGCCTCTTAGCGACAGTCGCATGCCGACTCTCATGGGCAAGTACAAGGTGCCGCATTTCGACGCCAAAGGAGAAGCGAATCGTGTGTTCGCTGAGACTGGCGTCCCGACGACCTTCCTGTTGACTTCTTTTTTTTGGGACAACTTCATCCACTTTGGCATGGGGCCGAAGCAAGGACCAGATGGCACGCTAGCGATTACCTTCCCCATGGGCGACAAGAAACTCCCGGGAATGGCCGCAGAGGACATCGGCCGGTGCGCCTACGGTATCTTCAGGCACGGCAGCGAGCACGTTGGCAAGACTGTCGGCATCGTCGGAGAAATGCTGACCGGCGCGCAGATGGCCGCGGCTTTCACGAAGGCGCTCGGGCAAGAAGTCCGGTACAATGACGTTCCACCCGAAGTCTACCGTAGCTTCGGCTTCCCCGGTGCAGATGGCCTTGGTAACATGTTCCAGTTCAAGCGCGACTTCCAGGAGGGTTTCTGTGGTGCGCGTAGCGTTGAACTCTCACGGGCGCTCACCCCGTCCTTGCAGGATTTCAATACTTGGCTCGCCTCGAACAAGGGCCGCATACCCCTGCAATGATCCCCACAGTCCAAGACGTTCTGGGTGTAGCCGATCGAACTGGAGACTGCCGGCGTTCCCTGTTTTCGACAACAGAACAGGCGGGCCGAGATGACCTTCTGCGGAGGGGGAGACTCGTGCGGAACCAACACCTTGTCTTGTTCCTGATGATTGTCACGGCGTTCGTAATTGGCCTTCCGGCAGTTCCCGTGCACGGAGCCAACGGTACCACCTGGACAGTGGTCGTGGGAGCGGCCAACAGCGACAGTTCGGTCGTGAGTAGTGGGTTCTTCCCGCATACCCTCACGGTGACGGTAGGTGATACCGTGCACTGGGTGTTTGACCGACAATGGCCGGAGCATACCGTGACCTTCCTTGGCGGTACGAAGCCCCTGCCGCCCGACGTCGAGCAAGGCGGGAAATCTTACCTAAATCCTCGGGTCGCATTCCCGGCTGGCGGCCGGACCTACGACGGTGTCGGGTATCATAACTCTGGCATGCCGCCGGATCCGACGAAGCCGTTCTCCTACACGCTTACGTTCACCAAGTCGGGTACGTTCACGTACCTGTGCCTCCTGCATCCCGGTCAAGAAGGTACGGTCATCGTCAAGGGCCGGGCAAGCGAGACGCCCGTGCAGGCCACCGCTCGGGGGAAGCGCGAGCTGGCCGCTGCGCTGCGCGCTGGTGACCACGCCTACAGCCAGTGGGTTCCGACAGTCAACGGGAAGACCGTCGTTATTCACTTCATCGGGGATCCGCAAGCCCACTGGTCGATCCTTCGGTTCACCCGCACACCGCTGGTGATCGCACACGGGACCACCGTGATCTGGGACATGCAGGACCCGCAGGAGATCCATGCTGTGACGTTCCCCGGAGGCCAGGCGGGAGCATCGAACTACATTATTCCTCAGCCGCAGCCGAACGGGCCGCCAAAACTGCTGGAGAATCCGCAGGTGGTCACCCCCACCCCGACCACCGAGTACGACGGGAGCGGATTGGTGAGCTCCGGCATCATCTTTCCTCCAGGAGTGCCGGGGAATCCACCAACAAGCTATCGTCTGACGTTTACCAAGCCTGGTCAGTATGCGTACGTGTGCGCGGTCCACGGACCCCAGGGCATGTGGGGAACAATCATCGTGAAGTAGGAAGAGAGGCCGTCTTCGTGGCTGCGTAGGCCGACGTCATCTGGGTGCAGGCGCGGCGGCTGTGGATGTTACGCGAACGCAATAAGGAAACGTCCAACCATGGCCATACGTAAGGGAGGACGAGCACATGCCATTATTCAAGCAAGACAAGAAGCCCGTCATCAAGCCGGCGTCGTTCGGCGCGGAGATCAGCAGTCTGCGGCCGGGAAATGTCGTCAAGACGCCGCCGTGCAACGTGGGGTGTCCAAGCGAAATCGACATCCGGGGATGGGTGACGACGATCGCTCAGGCGGAGGAATACGGCCAGACCCACGAGGAGGCGTATGAGAGCGCGTGGCGGACGATTACCGACCGGAGTCCGTTTCCGGCGGTGTGCGGCCGTGTGTGTCCCCATCCGTGTGAAGACGCGTGCAACCGGAAGGACAAGGACAGCGCGGTGGCGATCAACGCGCTCGAGCGGTTTGTGGGGGATTTCGGCATCGAACGGGGGCTGAGCCTCGGCAGGCTGACGGAGGCCACGTATCCGGAACGAGTCGCCGTGGTTGGCGCTGGACCGGCCGGTCTCTCTTGCGCCTATCAGCTCGCACGGCGTGGATATTCGGTGACTGTTTTCGAGGCCTTCAGCCAGCCGGGCGGGATGCTCCGATACGGCATTCCTGCGTACCGGTTGCCCCGTGATGTCCTGGACGCCGAGATCCAGAAGATCGTGGATCTTGGGGTGGAGCTCCGGTGCAACACGACCATCGGCAAGGACATCGACCTGGCGGAGCTCCGCCAGCAGTACCAGGCGATCTTCGTCGGCATCGGCGCGCACAAGGGGCTGAAACTAGGCATTCCGGGCGAAGACGCGCCCAATGTCCTGACCGGCACCGACTTCCTGAATCGGGTCAATCGGGGCGTGCCGGTGGACGTGGGAGACCACGTGGTCGTGGTCGGCGGCGGGGACACGGCCGTAGACGCGGCGCGGGTCAGCAGGCGGCTGGGCACCGACGCGGCGCTGGTCAGCAGACGGCTCGGCGCCTCGGTGACACTGGTCTATCGCCGCACCCGGCAGGAGATGCCTGCCATTGCGCCGGAGGTCGAGGGCGCGATCGAAGAGGGCGTGCGTATTGAGTTCCTGGTGGTGCCCGTCGCGGTCCTGAAGACCGGCGGTAAAGCCAGCGCCCTGCGCTGCATTCGCACCCAACTCGGGGAACCGGACGCGTCCGGGCGGCGGCGTCCGTTGCCCATCCCGGGGACGGAATTCGATCTCCCGGCGTCCACCATCATCGCGGCGGTCAGCCAGGAGCCGGATCTTGACGGACTTGCTGTCCTTTCTCAGGAAGGGAACAAGATCCAGTCGGACCAGTGGGGAGCGACGGGGCTCGACGGAGTCTACACGGGCGGAGACGACGTGCGGATCGGACTGGCGATTATCGCCATTTCCCAGGGGCGGTTAGCTGCGGAGGCGATCGACGCGCGCTTCCGCGGACGGGCGCCTGAGTTGCCTGCGGCGCCGCCCGTCATTACATCCGAACGAGTGAAGCTTGGCTGGTATCCGGACGCCCGGCGGCACGAGCGCGTGCACGTTCCCGTGGCCGGCCGGAACATGGAGACTGAGATCGTGCAGGGGCTCTCGGAGCAGGACGTGTTCGACGAGGCCAAGCGGTGCATGTCCTGCGGCATGTGCATGGACTGCGGGCTCTGCTGGTCGTACTGTGCCAGCAGCTGCTTTGAGAAGCTGCCCAAGGGTCAACACTACGCGATCAAGCTGGGGCTCTGCAACGGTTGCCAGAAGTGTGCGCAAGAGTGCCCGTGCGGGTATATCGACATGGCTTGAGGAAGTGTGTTTCGACGACGGCGTTTGAAAGCCGGGCCACGTGTACGAAGTGGATGAAGGAAGGTTCCTGCAGGATGCGAGCACCTGGAACGGTGCCGTTGCCCAGGGCTTCATGCCCGCGGAGGGGATCAACGAGATCCACGCCATGTTCCCTTCCGGTCCGGCCAAGGGTGCCTGCATGCTGGCGGGGTCGCCGAAGCCGACGGGTGCGTCTGATCCGGGATCGCGCCTCGGGCGCAGGGCGTGGATTGGTCACGAAGTCTGGGATTCCGACGCGATAAGTTCTCGTTGAACACCGGACAAGGTCCCTCCGGGTATCCCACGCGGTCCAGGCTGCCCGCCGTTTCGGGGATTGCAGATACGATGTGAATCGGGCCCGGGCTACCCCAACCTGATTCAGGCGACTGGTCGGAGCAGGGACTGCAGATACGTTCCATGGCTTCGCTGATGGATGTCCTGGATCCGGAGAGCAATCTCTCATCCTGCGCTCGCGCTGGCCGTGATCGCTTGCACCGCGTTTGGCAGTATTATCACGAGACGGTAGGCAGACCTCTTCGAATCTGGACAGAGGGCCGGGCCCTGCCTGGCGCCACTGCCCTTCACCTACGAGAATCTCTCCCCAGGGTACGACGCTGAGCTGGCCAAACTTGGGTTGTTCCCGCCGCGGGATGCGGCGCTGTTGGACTCCGATCCTGCCGATGTCGTGGGGGATGCTCCCACTTGAGATCGTGGAGAACGGCAGGTCCCGACTCGAACACGATGCCGAGACAAACCGCTAGGACCGCGACAGCCTGCACGTGCGGGTACACGAAGGCGCCGGTGACGATACGCTGTGTCACGATAGCCATCTTTTGACCTTGTCGGTAGCCGCCGACCCCAGTCTACTGGCAATCACGGGGGAGTAGGAAGGGAGCCGGGGACCTGAAAAAGTTCATTTTGCACAGTCTTTGCCTGGCTTCAAGCCGACGCCGCTTCTAACCAACTTGCCCTGGCGGAGTCCTTCGGCGGCCAGACCCTCCACTGCCCGCCGCGCGCGCCAGGGATCGGACCCACCAATGAGCGTCGAACACGCCCCACGGCAGGCCGCAATCCCTCCGTGCCGTCCTGGACGCGCCACCGGGAATAGTAAAGGCCTTGAGCTCTGGGATGGCGATCAGCCCGAACCTGAGGATCTCCTTGGCTAGGGCTTCTCAGGCTGACGCCAAGCCGGTGACAACCGGTTGTGGTGCCGGGTTCACCGCTCGACGCCGCGATCGCGTTCGTCGCCAGGCTCGGCTTGTCGATTCCCGAGTTCTGGCTGGCCATGCTGCTGATCATTGTCTTCGCTGTGCACCTCCACGTAGTGCCGGCATCCGGATTCGTGCCGTTCTCAGCCTCGCCCGCGGGCTGGTTCCGACACATTCTCTTGCCCGCATTCACGATTGGGTTCGTGCAGAGTGCCCCGATCTCGCGCATCATCCGCAGCTCAGTGCTCGATACCCTGGGGCAGGCGTACATTCAGACGGCGCGCGGGAAGGGACTTCCGGAACCCACTGTACTGGTGAAGCACGCCCTGCGCAGCGCGTTATTGCCGGTACTCACCGTGGTCGGGATCGTGCTCATGCTGCTCATCGCCGGGAGCTTCGTGGTGGAGGTCGTGTTCGCGATCCCCGGTATGGGTCTGCTGCTGCTTAACTCGACCCTCAACCACGACTATCCGATGGTCCAGGGCGGCATCCTATTCGTCGGGACGGTCATCATGCTGACGAATCTCCTGGTGGATGTCACCTACACGCTCGCAGATCCGAGGGTGCGCTATGGCTAGCGCTGCGCACCTTCCTGCGGCAAGCGGGGATGGCACCGACGAGGGAGGCCACCGGAGGCACTTCTTACGGCTACCCTTCCGGCTGAGATTGGGGCTGACCGGCGTCGTGATTACGCTTGGCGCCGCACTGCTCTTGCCGCTCGTGGTTAGCGGGGCGTTTGCGATGAGCCCGACGGCGATCCTCGCACCGCCATCGCTACATTTCCCGATGGGGGCCGACGCCTACGGCCGCAGTGTGCTTTCCCGGGTGCTGCTCGGGATGCGCGTCAGCTACGCTATCGGCCTCTCAGTTAGCCTGGCGACGCTGTTCATCGGGGGGTGTGTCGGACTCCTCACCGGCTATTTCCCTGTTGCCGACGCCATCGTTATGCGGTTCGTGGATGCCATCATGTCAGTGCCGTCGGTGATGATAGCGCTGGCGACGGCGACGGTGTTCGGCGCGAGCGTGATCAACACGATCGTGGTACTGAGCCTGTTCTACGCGCCGCGGACCGCGCGGGTAATGCGCTCGGCGGTGTTCGCGGTCCGGGAGACGGCGTTTGTGGAGGCCGCGCGGGCACTCGGGGGACGAACCGCGCGGATCCTGTGGCGCCACGTGGTGCCAAACACGATCTCTCCGCTGATCATTCAACAGACGTTCATCATGGCGTATGCCATTCTTGGCGAGGCGGTCTTCAGCTATATCGGCGTCGGCGTGCCACCGCCGACGCCGAGCCTCGGCAACATCCTGAGTGAAGCGCAGCAGGTCATCTATCAAGACCCTGGGCTATCCGTGTTCCCCGGAGCTTGCATCGCCGCCATCGTGATCTCCGTCAACCTCGTAGGGGACGGGATCCGGGACCTATTCGACGTCCATGTACGCGATCTTTAGCCCTGTACCGTGCGGCCACAAGGTCGCGGCACACAGGAGGAGGAAGAAGAAATGATTATTGATTGCCACGTGCACTTGCTGAGTGAGACCGGGTACATTGACAAGTTGGTCGCTGAATGGACCGGTTGCGAATCGACAAGGTGTGCCTCCTTGCGATGCAGCACATCAAGTTCTGGGGCAGTAGGGCCGCAGCGAACGACCAGGTCCTTGCCGCGTACAAGAAATATCCCGATAGGGTTATCCCGTTCGCGTATGTTGACCTCGGCATCGACCCGCCGACCCTGGTCGATGAGCTATCGATGCAGGGGTTCCGCGGCCTGAAGTTCACCCGCACACGCTGGAACTATAACGACGATCGGCTCATGGGCTATTATGAGCGCGCGGCCGCCTACGGCTTGGTGCTGCTGTTCTACACCGGTACCGTTGTGCGTGTGGAGGAGGATCGGTATTACGACGTCGACAGCAGTCGGCTGCGCCCGATCTACCTCGATCGGATCGCGCGGCGGTTCCCGGACCTGAAGATCATTGGCGCCCATCTGGGGAACCCATGGTACGAAGAAGCGGCGATGACCCTGTTTTGGAACCCCAACCTCTACTTCGATCTGTCCGGAAGCGTCCTCAAGCGCAAGAATGCTGCTTGGTTCAATGAGGTGCTCTGGTGGACTCCGGAGCGGATGGCGAAACTCACGCAGACTCAAGACCATCACTATCCCGTGAGCCATCCCTTTGACCGCATCTGCTTCGGGACGGACGTCCCCATCAACGAAATGGGGGGCTGCATCCAGGAATACACCAAGCTCTTCGACGATCTCCACCTGGCAGACGATCTTCGCCGGCGGGTGATGGGCGGAAACGTAGCGGAGATGTTCGACTTGGAGCGGTAGGGGGGCACAACCCTACGCAGGAGGAGCCGAGATGCAACGAATCCACGGTGACAAGAGTTTTGAGCTCGCGGAACGGTACTTGATTGGCGGCGCGGGAGCGGCCGGACGATACCATCCTACGCTCGGGCGGCCGCTATACCTGGAGCGCGCTGATGGTGCATATCTGTTCGATGTCGATGGTAACAAGTACATCGACTACCACACGTCTAGCGGGGCGTCGTTCCTGGGATACAATCATCCGGCGATCCGATCTGGCATCGAGAAGGCCCTTGGCATGGGATTTTTCTGCAACTTTGAAACGGGATCCCATATTCGGCTGGCCCAGTACGTGTGCGAAATGGTTCCATCGGCCGAGCGGGTCCGGTTCAACAACAGCGGGACCGAGGCCACCATGGCGGCCATCAGATTGGCTCGCGGCGTCACGGGACGCACGAAAATTCTCAAGTTCGAGGGCCATTTCCACAGGATGCACGATTACGTCTTCTACAATGCGCATAGCCGATTGGGGAACAGGCTTCCGAACGGAGAGATCACCTGCGTGCATGACTCGGCCGGGGTGCCCGCAGAGCTCGACGCGGTGATCACCGTGATCCCCTGGAACGACGCTGAGGTCTTCTCCTCCTGCATGCGTCGGCACCGGGAAGAGTTTGCGGCGATGATGATGGAGCCGGTTATGTACAATGCGGGGTGTATTCTCCCGAAGAAGGATTTCATGCAACTGGTCCGAGACGAGACCCGCCGCGATGGTGCCGTCCTCATCTATGATGAGGTGCTATCGGGATTCCGTATGGATCCGGGGGGTGCGCAGGAGTGGCTTGGCATCACCCCCGACCTGACGTGCTTGGCCAAAGCGTTAGGGTGCGGACTTCCGATCGCCGCCATCGTGGGGAACGAACGGACGATGAAGGGGTTGAACCCGGACGGTGGCACCGTCGTTAGCGGCACGTACACTGGCCACCTCATCGAGGTGATGGGCGCGCTCGCGGCCCTGGAGGAGATCCGGAAACCCGGTTTCTACGACCGTCTTAACGGACTGGCCCGTCAGCTGTACGATGGTATCAACGAGCAGTTGCAGCGTCACGGTATCCGCGCGGTGTGCCAGGGTCTCGGTGCGCGGTTCGCGATCTACTTCGGACTTGAGGAACGTCCCGTCGTGGACTTCCGGAAGGCGGCATCGGCGTTCGACCAAGCCATGGATCGTGAGTTCCTCAAGCTCGCACTGCAGAGAGGACTGTACTTCCACGACTATGGGCAGACGATCACACCCATGCATCATGGATTCTCCGGTGTGCATACCAGCGAGGACATCGAGGAGACGCTGAATCGTCTCGACGACGTGTTCGCAGAACTCAGCCGCACGCCTGTCACGGCAGGCTAAGGGAGGTGCCGTGACAGTACTGCAGTCACCTTGGTTCAAGAGGGCAAGAGGTGGGGAGCTGCAGTTAACCGTACTATTCCTCGCACATCGTTCTTCGAGCCAAACGACGTTGTGCGCGCAACACACAGCGCGACATCGCGTGTTTGTCCAAGATGCAAATGGAGGCGGTGGATGAACACGACAATGAAGACGGTTATCGTCGAGCCGAACGCGCTAGGCCGGCTCGCCTTGAAGGACGTTGACGCCCCTTCGCCGCGGCCGTGGGAGACGCTGGTGCGCGTGTCGGCGATTTCGCTCAATCGTGGCGAGGTGCGACGGGCACAGTCCGCAGAAGCCGGATGGCGGCCAGGGTGGGATCTGGCCGGCACGGTCGAGCGGGCAGCAGCCGACGGATCCGGTCCGCCCGCCGGGG
This sequence comes from bacterium, assembly GCA_035622635.1. GTDB lineage: Bacteria > Sysuimicrobiota > Sysuimicrobiia > Sysuimicrobiales > Segetimicrobiaceae > JAJPIA01. Next base: position 18,122 of record DASPUZ010000181.1, read on the forward strand.
CCAGAGTGGTCGGGCTCCTCGCCTCGGGTGCGTGGGCAGAGCTGGCGGCCGTGCCTGGAGATGCGCTCGCCGTGCTGCCGGCGAGCGTGTCATTGTCCCAGGCCGCCACCCTTCCGGTGGCGGGGCTCACGGCGCTCCTGGCGCTCGAGAAGGGGCGCGCCGTTTTCGGCGGGGCCGTCCTGATCACCGGTGCGTCCGGTGGAGTTGGCCATTTTGCCTGCCAGCTCGCCCATCACACCGGAGCCCGCGTCGTGGGCGCGGTTCGTCAACCTAAGTACGTCGACATTGTGAAAGCATCGGGAGCCGACCACGTCGTCGTCGGCGACGACGCCGCGGCCGCCCGGGAGTTTGGACCTTACGATTTGATCTTAGACTCCGTGGGTGGTCGCACGCTCGGGAACGCCCTGTCCATGCTTGCGTCCAACGGCATCTGCGTGAACTTCGGCTCGAGCGCGGCCCCCGAGGTCACCTTCAGTATGAGAGATATGTTCCTGACGGGTGGTACCAGCCTGTACGGCTTCTATCTCTTCCACGAGCTACGCGGCGTCTCGGCCTCTTCCGCGCTTGCCCGGCTCACCCGGCTCGTTGGGAGGGGACAACTAGTTCCGCACATCGATGTGGAGGCGCCCTGGACGGAGATCGGTGATCTCGCCACTCGGCTGATCGAGCGCCGGTTCGCGGGGAAGGCCGTGCTGCGCGTCGAGCATCGTGAGCGCTGACCCCCGGGGCGGGTGACGGTGTGGTGCGCGGCGTGCCTTACCGAAATTCATGAACTCGCGGGATTCCTGGCGCGAGATGATGGCGGTAGTGGGAGGCTTGAACTCGTCGTCCCATAGCGAGCAACGCGCATGGCTGAATCGCTGCCTACGGTTCTGATCCCCGGCCTTCTTTGCTCGCCACGCCTCTACGGCGAGCAACTTCCCGCGCTCTGGCGATTTGGACCCGTTGTCCTCGCGGACCATACTCGCGACGACAGCATGCGTGGGATCGCACGTCGCATCCTGGCGGTAGCGCCGCGTCGATTCACTCTCGTCGGGTTGTCAATGGGCGGCTACGTAGCTTTCGAAATCATGCGCACCTCCCCTGACCGGGTGGTCCGGCTGGTACTCCTCGCTACTTCAGCGCGCGCGGATACTCCAGAACGGACCGACCACCGTCACGCCCAGATCACGCTCGCCAGAAACGGACGTTTCGGCGAGGTTCTCGATCAGCTGTTCCCCGTTTGGGTGCATCGCTCCCGTCGCAACGACGAGGTCTTGCGGCGGATCGTGCAGCGCATGGCGGAGGAGACGGGTCCGGAAGCGTTCATCCGCCAGCAGACAGCGATCATGACGCGCCCTGACTCGCGGTCGGATCTCTCCGCGATTCGGTGCCCAACCCTTGTCTTGGTTGGTGATGGCGACGAGTCGACACCGCCCGACAGAGCGGCTGAAATCGCAAACGGCATCGCGACCGCGCGCCTTCTCACCATACCCGAATGTGGCCATCTCTCCACGCTCGAGCAGCCACAGCATATCACGCGGGTGCTGACCGAGTGGTTGGAAACCGCATGACGAATGGACGGTAATGTCGGCGTCGAACACGACCCGGTAGCCCTGCGCAGCGAACGAGAGGCGTAAGCTGCCGGGAACCTGTGCGGGGAGTTCGATCGGCTCACCGGCGCGACGCCCTGTGGGCACGGGATTTCGATCAGATGGATGAGCACGACCCTTGTTTGACGCGCTCCCAGCAACCGATGCCGGCGTGGTAGACTGACCACAGTATGCAGCCGCTGGATCCCGACGCGAGCGAGTTGATCGAAGCGGCAGCCGCGATCATTCGGACGCGGTATCGCCGCGGCTTTCATCATGTCGGCGCCGCGCTGCGAACCAGGTCCGGTGCCGTGTTCTCCGCCGTTCATCTCGAGGCCAATGTGGGCCGGATAGCGGTCTGCGCCGAGGCTGTGGCACTCGGGATGGCGGCCGCGGCCGGCGACACCGATATCGCGATGATCGTCGCGGTCAACCACGCCGGCGAAGTGAGATCACCGTGCGGCATGTGTCGGGAGCTCATCTCTGACTATGCAGCCGACGCATTGGTGATTGTGCCTGGGCCGTTGACGCCGGTGGTCGTGCCGATCGCCCAGTTGCTGCCGAACAAGTATCATCGGTAGAGCACAGAGAACTCGCACAGTCGTCGCCTGGATGGATGCACGGCGTGCGCAACCGACTGAAGCGGCACATTTGGTCACGACGACAGAGATCGGTGAGCCGAGCTCATGACTCGTCGCAATAGGGAAGGGCTGAAATGGACCTTTGATCAACGGGCTGAACACTACGACAAAGCGCGTCCCCCGTACCCTGAGCGGATCTTTGATGACCTGTTCGCTCTGGTCAATCTGCGTCCCAACGCCACCGTCTTGGAAATTGGATGCGGCCCCGGCCGGGCGTCGCGCGTCCTTGCAGCGCGAGGGTGCCGCCTCACCTGTTTGGAGCTCGGGCCCCGCATGGCGGATGTTGCCCGTCGCAACCTCGCCCAGTTCCCCCGCGTCGAAGTCATAACATCCGCGTTCGAATCGTGGGATTCTCGAGACAAGCGCTTCGACATGGTATTCGCGGCGTCGTCGTGGCACTGGCTCGACCCCCACACCCGATTTGAGAAGGCAGCACAGGTACTCGACCCGAGGGGCGTTCTCGTAATCCTCAGTGGAAAGCATGCGTTCCCGGAAGGATTTGACCCGTTTTTCACTGAGATTGGGAGTTGCTATGAGCAGCTTGGGGAACCCAGGTCGGCGTGGCCGCCGCCGACACCGGACCAGGTGGCTGACAATCGTGCAGACGTTGAGCGTTCCGGGCTGTTCACGCTCGTCCTGGTCAAGCGATACGTGTGGGCCGTCGAATACTCGGCGGAGTCCTACATTGACGAGCTCAACACTCATTCCAGCCACATCGCGTGGCCTCAATGGAAGCGCGACAAACTATCCGCCGAGGTCCGGCGGATCATCAATCGGCGGCCCGAAGGACGGATCCGGAAGCACTATCTGAGCATGCTGCACGTCTGCCGGCGCAGCTCGTCATAGTGCTCCACACCTTGAAGCCTGGCTGACATCACATGCTTGCTCGACCGCATCCCCGAACGCACGACCAGGGATTTCTGCGACGAACGCAGAACGCGTACGCGCAACGCATTCCTGGTTGGTCAGTCCGCAACACCTAAGAAGGGTTACCGGTGATGGAGCGGCTCGCAGACGAGCGTATCCAACGGTTCCTGGCGACCAGGGAAGTCGTCGTGCTCGCCACGGTCCAGCCGGACGGCTCTCCTCTCGCGATGCCTGTGTGGTTCCTGCACCGTTCCGACGACCTCATCATGATCAGTGAGGCCGATACGCAGAAGATTCGGAACATCCGCCGCGACCCGCGGGTCTGCGTCGCCGCGGACGGTGGTAGCCTGGCGGGCATTCAAGGTGTCATCGTTCAGGGGTGGGCCGAGTTCCTCCCGGCGTCCGCTCAACGCCTGGAGTTCGTCCACGCGCTGCTGGAAAAGTACCACCCGGAGCTCGCCCGTCTGTGGGGAGGCAACGCGATGCCACCGAATCGGGTGATGTTCCGGATTGTCCCAACTCGAGTACGGAGTTGGGGGCTGGCCCCGACCTGACGGGCTACCGTCCCGCCGATATGCAATCGTGGGTGCCGGCGGCAGCACCGACGCTGCGCCTGGCGTCGATGGGATCGCGAGCATCACGTCGTCCGCGTACGCGCGCAGACTCGCGTTGAGCAATGGCGCCGTCTGCAAACCGGTGATTCTATCACCTCCTCAATTTGGGCGCGAAGCGTTGGATTGCGGAGCGCACCTTGATGCGGGGAGCGCCTTCTTCAAAGGCAACACCGCCGCTGTTCTTTGTGTGATGCTGTGACACGATCGGTACGCAACACAATTACGAATGGACACAACGCGGGGCCTTGTCCGGGGCGGGGGCTGAGTTAGCCGCGTCTTGTCCGATGCGGACGCCCCAGCCTTGCCGACGAGGAACATTCCGAAAGGCGGCGAAAAGCAAAACAACTGTTCTGCAGCAAGGCCTGGATTCGGAACGCCTCGCGGTGACGTGCGACAGCGTTGGCGGCGACATGACTGCCGCCGTGACACTGTTGGCAGGAGCGCGGGGCGGCCCCGCCATCCGGCAGCAGTTACTCTACCCGATTACCAACGCGTTCGATACCGAGTTCCACCATCAATTCGCAGCCGGTTGCTCCCGCCGGCGTGATGCGATGATGTGGTTCTGGGACCAGCACACGACCGACCTGGAGCAACGAAACAAGATCACGGCGTCTCTGGTGCACGCCGGCGGCAGCGCCTACCGGGAGGTGGGTACGATGTCCGAGAGTTTCGTCTCACGAGCGTTTCGGGGACGTCGTCCCCCCGACGAGGTGACGGCACGCCTGCCGCCGGGACAGTACTTCGAGCGCGGTTTCCCTGTGCTGTCGGCCGGTCCCACCCCTTACACGCCTCTGGATCGATGGGATTTCGCGGTGCTCGGCAGCGTGGGCCGGCCCAAGCGCTGGACCTGGGACGAGCTGCGCGCCCTGCCGCACGAGTCGGTGACCGCCGACATCCACTGTGTGACGAAGTGGTCGAAACTGGACACGCACTGGGAGGGAGTGTCCGTCGACACGTTGCTGGCGGGGGTGGAATCCGCCGCCGGCTACGTCGTCGCCTTCTGCGACGGTGGCTATTCCACGAATCTGCCACGCCATGAGGTGACAGAGGGTAAGGCGTGGATCGTGTATGCGTACGAGGGTGCGCCGATCCCGCCCGAGCACGGCGGGCCGGCGCGACTGTTGGTGCCGCACCTGTATTTTTGGAAGAGCGCGAAGTGGGTCCGCGGGCTACGTTTGGTCGACGAGGACGAGCCGGGTTTCTGGGAAACACTCGGCTACCACAACCTGGGTGATCCATGGAAGGAACAGCGATACGCCGGCGACTGACCTGGCAGCTCGGCACGGTCGTGGAGACCCGGATGGAGACCGCATGCGCGAGAAGCCTCACGCTCGCAGTGCCGGAGTGGCCCGGGCACCGGCCCGGCCAGCACGTGGACGTGCGGCTCACCGCGGAAGATGGTTACCAGGCGGAACGGAGCTACTCCATCGCTTCCCCTCCCGAGGACAAACCGAGGGTGACGATCACGGTCGAACGCCTGGGCGACGGAGAGGTCTCGCCCTACCTGGTTGACGAGGTCCGGCTCGGCGACCGCCTGGAGCTGCGGGGCCCCATTGGCGGGCACTTCGTCTGGGAAGTCCAGATGGGTGGGCCGCTTCTCCTTGTCGGCGGCGGATCGGGGATTGTACCGTTAATGGCGATGATCCGGCACCGGCAGGCCGTTCGTGGCACGGCGCCGACTCGATTGCTCTACTCTTCTCGGTCCGAGGACGAGGTGTTCTACCGAGACGAACTCAAGGGCTTGCCGCGCAGCGACGGGGGGGTGGAGGTGATCTATACGCTCACCCGGAGACAACCGTCGGGATGGGCAGGCTATGCTCGCCGCGTCGATATCGACCTGTTGCGGGACGTGGCGTGGCCGGCGGAAGCTCGTCCTCTCGCCTACGTCTGCGGCCCCACGCAGTTCGTCGAGACGGTTGCGACCGGCCTCGTGACGCTCGGGTATGACCCGATCCGCGTCAAGACCGAGCGCTTCGGACCGACAGGAGGAGGATGATGGAGAGCCGGCTGGATGGCAACGTCGTCGGCGGGATCCTCGGTGAGATCTTCCCATTTGAAATGACGAGCGTCCTTGCCAGTTGCGCCGGATGCGGACGAACGGATGCCATGGGCGCGTTCACGGCATATGTGCACGGCATGGGGACGGTGGTGGGCTGTCCTTCGTGCGACACTGCGCTCATTCCCCTGGCACACGTGAGGGGCCGGTATTGGGTGGACATGCGTGGAGTGCGTGCCCTCCAGATCGGCAACGGCGGCAAGCCGATCCCCTGAGTCGGAGGAGAGGCAGCATGAACTCGAACGACATGCGGGACCGCAGGCAGGAGCACCCGACCCCCCGCCCCCACTCCGGGGACCTGCGTGGCGTTCATCACATTACGGCCATCGCGGGTGACCCGCAGCAAAACGTCGAGTTCTACGCGGGGATCCTGGGCTTGCGTCTGGTGAAGCAAACGGTCAATTTCGACGATCCCGGGACGTACCACTTGTACTTTGGAGATGCGCTCGGCCGGCCCGGCACCATTCTTACTTTCTTCCCTTGGCCTGGCGCGCCCCGGGGGCGCCACGGTGTGGGGCAGGCCACCGTGGTGTCGTTTTCGGTTCCTCCCGACTCGCTCGGCTTCTGGGGGGAGCGCTTGAGGAGCCTCGTCATACCGTTCGAGCGATTGGAGTCGGCGTTCGGCGAACCCGTCCTCGAGTTTTCGGACCCGGACGGGCTGCACCTCGAGCTCGTGGAGGATTCCAGGACGGATCTTGGCCAGCCGTGGACGGGTGCCTCCGTCCCAAGCCCGCAGGCGATCCGGGGGTTCCACAGCGTCGCTCTGCTGGAGAGAACGCACGACGGGACCGCGGAGCTGTTGACGGAGGTCATGGGCTTCCGGCTTGCACAAGCCGTGGGCCACCGGCGCCGGTACGTGGTCGGTGATGGAGGTCTCGCCACCAAAGTGGACGTTGTCATCGCTCCAGATGCCCCGTCCGGCCAGGTCGCGGTCGGGACGGTGCACCACGTGGCGTGGCGCACGGCGACGGACGAGGCGCAGGAGGCGTGGCGGCGGCGACTCGTGGCGGCGTATCTCAGCGTGACGACGGTCCGGGACCGCCGGTACTTCCGGTCGATCTATTTTCACGAGCCCGGCGGGGTGCTGTTCGAGATCGCGACCGACCCGCCGGGGTTCACCGTTGACGAACCGGCGGAGGTGCTCGGCGCCAAACTGCAGTTGCCGCCGTGGCTCGAGCCCCGCCGTCAGATGCTCGAAGCGCGCCTCCCGGTTCTCCGCCTCCCCCCTGGGCCTGGGCAGAAGGCACGTCCGCATGTTCCCTGAGCTCGCGCACCGGTTCGTGCCGGGACGAGCGGTTGGATGGCACGGTGCTGCCGTTGTTGCATGGGACGGGAGGCAACGTCGGAACCGATGTGGAAGACGCACCCGTGCAGGACCCGGACGCACTCGGTCACATCGACCAGCTGGCCCACGAGAAACACGCGTTGTCGGAGAAAGAATCGCAAGGCGAGGCGACGGCAGAAGACCGGTCGCGGCTCAAGCGGATCGAGGCCACCCTCGACCAATGCTGGGGCGACCTGAACCGGCGACGCGCCCTTCGGGACGCGCGTCGCAACCTCGACGACGCACAGATTCGCGACACGTTCACGGTCGAGCGTTACGCTCAGCAACGTCGGCGGGATCACGGACGACCTATCGCAAACGAAACGTGGGCGGGTGAGCGTGGTCCCCGGGCACGCTTGAGCGTCACGAGATGGAGACGGCCCGCATGCTGAGCGGCGGGGAAGGGAGGTCACGTGCTATCTCGCAGCCAGTGGACGCGCCGTTGACTCGAGACGCCATTTTTCTCGTCGTGACGTTGAACCCAGGAACCGATAGTCGTCGGGCGGTACGTTCGCTCTGCGGCGATCTCGGCGCGCTCCTGCGCGCGGTTGGATTCCGGGACCTCGAGGCCCGTCTCTCCTGTGTCATAGGGTTTGGCTCTGACGTGTGGGACCAGCTGTTCGGGCTGCCGCGACCGGCCGAGCTACATCCGTTCCGGGAAATCCATGGCCGACCGCACCGCGCTGTCTCCACCCCGGGCGACATCCTCTTCCACATCCGCGCCACGCGGATGGATCTGTGTTTCGAGCTGGCGACACAGATCATGGCACGGCTCGGTCACGCGGTGTCGCCCGTGGACGAGGTGCATGGGTTCCGTTATTTCGATGACCGCGATCTCATCGGGTTCGTCGACGGGACGGAGAACCCCATAGACGAAGCCGCGATCGAGGCCACGATCATCGGCGACGAGGACGCCGCGTTTGCCGGCGGCAGCTACGTGATCGTGCAGAAGTACCTTCACGACCTCGGCGGCTGGAATGCGCTATCGACTGAGGCGCAAGAGCGCATCGTCGGCCGTACGAAGCTCTCCGACATCGAGCTCGACGACGCGGTCAAACCCACGTTCGCGCACAACGCGCTGACGACAATCGTGGAAGACGGGAAGCAGCTCGAGATCCTCCGGGACAACATGCCATTCGGCAATGTCGCGAAGGGGGAGTTCGGCACGTATTTCATCGGCTACGCCCGTTCGCCTCGCAGGATCGAGCAGATGCTGGTGAACATGTTCGTCGGCCGGCCGCCGGGCAACTACGACCGGTTGCTCGACTTCAGTCGCGCTGTCACGGGGACCCTCTTTTTCGTGCCGTCCGCGACGTTTCTGGAAAACGTAGCGGTCGACGAACCTGCAGCGGCCCCGGGTGTCACGCCATCGGGCACAGTGCCACTCCCGCAGCCCGCAGCCGAGCCGGCATCACCACGGAGCGATGGCTCGCTCCATATCGGTTCCCTCAAAGGAGACTCCCAGCATGGATAATCTACATCGCGAACTCGCCCCGATCTCCGAGGCGGCGTGGGGGCAGATCGAGCAGGAAGCGTCGCGCACACTGAAGCGCTATCTCGCCGGACGACGTGTGGTCGACGTTCATGGACCGGATGGCGTCACCCTCTCGGCGGTTGGTACGGGCCACCTACGGCAGGTCGCAGTGCCGGGAGAAGGTGTTCACGCCTGGCTGCGCGAGGCGAAGGCGCTGGTGGAATTGCGCGTTCCGTTCGAACTGAATCGCCAGGCGATCGATGACGTGGAACGCGGGGCCAACGACTCGGACTGGCAGCCGGTCAAGGACGCCGCGCGCAAGATCGCGTTTGTCGAGGACCGCGCCGTCTTCGAAGGCTTCGCGCCCGGCGGCATCGACGGCATTCGTCGGGGAACCAGCAGCCCGACGATGACCCTGCCCACCGACGTGCGCGAGTATCCCAAGGTGATCTCCCGGGCGTTGGCACAGCTGCGTCTCGCCGGCGTCAACGGCCCATATTCCGTAGTGCTGAGCGCCGACGTCTATACCAGCATTAGCGAGGCCAGCGACCATGGGTACCCGGTGCTTCAGCACGTGAAGCGACTCGTGGAGGGCGAGATCATCTGGGCGCCAGCCATTGCCGGAGCTTTCGTTCTCACGACCCGCGGCGGCGACTTTGGCCTTCACATCGGCCAGGATGTCTCGGTCGGTTACCTTAACCACACGAACGCCACGGTCAGCCTGTACCTGCAGGAGACCTTCACATTCCTCCTGCTGACTCCTGAGGCGGCCGTGGGGCTCGCACCTCCAGGGAACGAGTAGCCCGGACCCGTACCCGGCGACGGCCGCGCCGAGGTTGGTTACTTGCCTCACGCGGCCGAGCGGCGCGCACCCGCCGGAGGAGGCTGACGATGCACGGCGACGCGGAGGCATGGCCGGCTTTGCCGTTGGCAGCGTGGAAGGATACCTGCGACACCCTCCATATGTGGACGCAGATCGTCGGGAAGATCAGGCTGAAACTCACGCCCCACCTCAACCACTGGTGGCAGGTGCCGTTCTACCTGACATCTCGCGGCCTGACGACGACGCCGATCCCGGCCGGTGAGGGCACGTTCGACGCGACGTTCGACTTTATCGACCACGCGCTGATCTTCCAAACGAACGACGGACATGCCGACGCCATTCCACTTCGGCCTCAGTCGGTGGCGGATTTCTACCACGAGGTGATGGCGACGCTCCGGCGGCTTGCCGTCGATGTCCGGATCTGGCCCATGCCGGTCGAAGTTCCGGCACCGATTCGCTTTACAGAGGACCGCGTGCACGCCTCGTACGATGCGGCCTTCGCACATCGGTTCTGGCGGATCCTGCTCAAGGCGGACGCGGTTCTCAAGGAGTTCCGCGCGCGCTTCATTGGAAAGGCGAGCCCCGTGCATTTCTTCTGGGGGAGCTTCGACCTGGCTGTGACGCGATTCTCCGGCCGCCGGGCGCCGGTGCGCGAAGACGCCGATGCGATCACCCGGGATGGCTACTCCCACGAAGTGAGCAGTTGCGGATTCTGGCCCGGAAGCGGCAGCCTCACAGGGCCGGCGTTCTACTCCTACGCGGCGCCCGAACCCTCCGGGTTCAAGAACGCGCGGGTCCGGCCCGCGTCCGCGTTCTACAGTGCGGAGTTCTCGAACTTCCTGCTGTTGTACGAAGACGTCAGAGCCGCGGTGGATCCGCGCGGGATGGTGCTGGAGTTCCTGCAGAGTACGTACGAGGCGGCCGCAACGTTGGGACGATGGGATCGCGAGAATCTGGAGCGCGCTTGACTGAGGCCAGGCGCCTGTCGCCCCGGGCGCGGCGGAATCGGCCAACGGGACGTCGACACGCATCCCCGCGGCGGCTGATGGTGGCTCCGGCCCGAGCGTCCACGCCTACGCCGTGAGGCGCCAGACCGGCACGCTGATCGCGGCGATTCTCGGATCCTGCGTGGTGTTCCTGGACTCGAGCGTGGTGACCGTCGCCCTGCCCCGGATCGGGCGCGACCTGCCGGCCCATGTGTTTGGCGTTCTGGAAGGGCAGTCCTACGTCTACAACGGGTACCTGCTGGCGGAGAGCGCGCTGCTGATCCTGGCCGGCGGGCTCACCGACTTCTACGGGCGGCGCCGGGTGTTTTCGGCCGGTGTGCTGGGGTTCGGCGCCGCGTCGATCCTGAGCGGCTTGGCGCCCACCATGGAGTGGCTGGTCGTGTTCCGGGTGCTGCAGGGCGTAGCCGGTGCGTTGATCGTGCCCGGATCGCTGGCGCTGATCACCGCGACGTTCACGGGCGAGGAGCAGGGCCGTGCGTTCGGCATCTGGTCGGGTGCCTCCGCCGGATTGACGATCATCGGCCCCTTTGTTGGGGGACTGCTCGTCGATACGGTTTCGTGGCGGGCGGTGTTCCTGATCAACGTCCCTCTCGTTGTGCTCACGTGGTGGATGGTGCAACGATTCGTGCGAGAGAGTCGTGACGAGGTTGCGTCGGGGAGCTTCGACATCACGGGCACGATCTTGTCGGCTCTTGCGGTCGGCGGGCTGGTGTCCGGCACGATTTCCGGGCAGCAGCGCGGCTGGCACGGGCTCGGGGCGTTTCTGGCGCTGGGCGTCGGTGGCGCCGCCGCCGTGCTGCTGCCGATCCGGATGCTCCGGGCGGCCCATCCCCTTGTCTCGCCCGCGCTCTTCCGGTCGCGCAACTTCGCCGTCACGAACCTCTCGACCTTGGTCATCTACGCGGCCCTGGCCGTGACCTTCTACTATTCCGGACTCTTCATGCAGGGGACCCTCGGGTACACGGCCGCGGCCGCGGGTGTCGCCACCGTCCCCGGCGCGATCTTCATGGCGCTGTTCTCGGCGAAGTTCGGCGTGCTCGCCTCGCGCTACGGAGCGCGCTGGTTCATGACCGCGGGCCCGGTGTTTATGGCTCTGGGCGCAGCCTGGCTCGCCCATGTCCCCGCACAGAGTGCGGGTTGGACGATGCGCCCGGGGGAACTCGCCACGTTTGTGCCCCCGGCCGCCTATGCGACCGACCTGCTCCCCGGGTTCGTGCTATTCGGCCTCGGCGCCATGATCATGGTCGCGCCCCTTACCGCGACCGTCATGGCCTCGGTCCCGGCCGAGCACGCGGGGGTCGCGTCCGCGATCAACACGGCGATCTCTGATGTCGGGCCCCAACTCGCCGTAGCCCTCATCTTCATCGCGATCACCGCCAGTTTCTACGGCGCGCTGGCAGCCCACGCCCCGGGCCTCGACATCTCCTCCGCCGCCGTACGTCAGCAGATCGCGCCCCTCAATCCTGTGGCGCCGGGTGTGCCGGGGGGCGTGCGGGACGCCGTGCGCTCGGCATCGACTGGAGCGTATCATCTTGCCATGCTGATCAGTGCGGCGCTGTTTCTCGTCGGGTCGGCGATTAACGCCGCGGGGATCCGCGCGCCGGCGACTCCGACGCGCGGGCGGGTCGTCTCAGCTGACCCGCTGTGGCGCAAGTGCCGTCACGTGACGTCCGTCACGGAGGGAGTAGGGAATGGGACTTGAACGCAACCCTCCGCCCTCCGGCTGGGCTGCATGGTGATCCCGTGCACGCATCACCGCACCTCACGCCAAAGAGGAGGAGACCAATGGCCTGCACACACCTCGATCAGATCCGCAAGGTGACCCCATCGGGGACGGGATGCAAGGAGTGCTTGGCGATAGGCGATACCTGGGTGCACCTCCGGTTATGCCTGACCTGTGGGCACGTCGGGTGCTGCGACGATTCGAAGAACCGCCACGCGACCAAGCACTTTCATGCGACACGCCATCCCATTATCCAGTCGTTTGAACCTGGCGAGGACTGGCGGTGGTGCTTTATCGACGAGGTGATTCTCTGACGAGAGGAGCGTCCTCAAGGGTCTCGCCGAAGATCCGCGCGTGACCGAACGGAAAGAGCCAGCGCGACCGCGACCTGCGCCTCCGAAGAGGCCTCCCGTCTCGCGACCGAGGAGCTCGACAGCCAGGGCCTCCCGCACGAGCCAGCGCGTGCCGGCGGGCGAGGTCGGCACGCACGCCGTCGAGCGAGCGGACGTGCTGCGCCCGCGGAAGCCGCGGTTTGAGGTCGCCGCGGGGAGATGTGGACTTGCCGGCCCCGGCCGACGGCGCGGCGATGCAGTCCCGGGTTCGAGTGCAAATGCACGCCCAGATGTCGCGCGCCACCTCCGTCGACCGCCCCGCACGGCGGCGTTGGGAGCGACCCGGAAGGGGAAAGCTGGGTGACGCTCTTGATGTGGAAGGAGAACTGAGCGTCAGAACTGAAATTCCCGGTCGGTGGTCCTCATCCGTACACCCAGCTTGACCCCCGACGAGGCCCGCGCGCTCCACCATCGCGCTTTGGTTATTGATACCCAGCAGCCGCCGATCATCAGCGGTGCCCTGTTCACGCCGCGGATGCGGCGCGCGCTCGAGGAATACCTCCGGGGCGGCCTGACCGCCCGCGACGAGATCGCCCCCAAGATGGAAACGCTGACGGTGCAAGAGCTCCAGACGTCGGCGGAGGCGCGTGCGCAGTACCTCGCGCTGTGGGAACGTTCAGGCGTCACCGTTGCTTGCGGGACGTTCTCGGATGTCTACAGATACACAGGCGCATACGAGAGCGCCAACGAGTCGATCGGATGGGCGTACGGGGTCGCGGACGCGCTAGGGGGCGCGGTGGAGATCGTCCGCCACGCCGACGAGATCGAGCGCGTCCACCGCGAGGGGAAGCACGGTATCCTTCTCGACTTTCAGAACACTACGCCGTTCGGGGAGGATCTGGACCGCGTACAGCACTTCTACCGCCTCGGGGTGCGCATGGTCCAGCTCACCTATAACCTGCGGAACCTCGTCGGCGACGGATGCACGGAGACCTCCCAGGGCGGCCTCTCCTACTTCGGTCGGGAGTTGGTGCGGAGGCTCAACGAGACGCGGATTCTCGTCGACGTGAGCCACTGCAGCGAGCAGGTCGGCTGGGACGCACTTGCCGTCTCGACCGCGCCGGCCATCGTGTCCCACTCCGCCAGTAAGGCGATCTGCTACCACGACCGCGGCAAGACCGACGAGCTGGCGAAGGCGGTCGCGGACCGCGGCGGTTACTTCGGCGTCGTCGTGATTGCAGGGTTCCTCTCGAACCACGCGGACGTGCCGCTTGATGCCTTCGTCGACCACGTTGAGCACCTCGTGAACGTCTGCGGGATCGACCACGTGGGGATCGGTACGGACAAGATGGGCCCGGGGCCCGGGACGGAGTCGCTCGTCGAGTATCCACCGTCGCTGCCGGGCCACGCTCCAGGAGCGTTCGACTGGTCGGGGTTCCGGCCCAAGGAGCACCGGCTGGCGGGCGACCACGTTCTGCGGGGGTACCAGACCTTCGGTGACTGGCCGAACTTGACCGTGGCGCTGGCCCAGCGGGGCTTCACCGAGGATGAGTTGCGCAAGATCCTCGGCCTCAACTACCTGCGGGTGTTCCGCGAAGTCTGCGGCTGAGGTGCTTGAGTGCATGAGTGTCCGTCTCGGGTCCCGCGGCAGGTGCACTGGCGGCCCGGGTGATTGGCGTTCCCCAGGGCATGCCTCCGTCGGATTTTGGCGCCGGACGCCGAAGCGGCCGGGCGTGCGTTGGGGCAGGTCGGAAGGCCTTATCGCCAACCAATTCCTCCGCACGAGCGGGATGTGGATCGCGTTTGTCGAGCGGATCCTCGAGGATGGATTTCTGTCGATGTCTTAAGGCCCGGAGACGCCACACGGCGTGTGCGGACGTGCACACGGGCTCCCCGTCCGACGTGACGCGCTAGGCGCAGGGCTGTTAGGGAGGCGAGGCCAGAATGACGTTCGTGCGAGGCAGTACCGTTGCAGTCGCTGTGGCGTTGATCCTCATGTTGGTCCCATCGTTCCCCTCCGGCGCCCAGCAACCACGGCGGGGTGGCGTCCTGCGGATCGCCACCACCGGCGAACCGCCCACGCTGGATCAGCACATGACGACCGCGCAGACCACGATCGACATCATGTACCAGGTGACGGAGACCTTGTTCGCGCTGAACCACAAGTTCGAGCCGCGCCCGATGCTGGTCGATAAGTGGACCGTGAGCTCGGACCGGCTGACCTACACCTTCGCGCTGCGGTCCGGCGTGCATTTTCACAACGGCAAGGAGATGACCAGCGACGACGTGAAGGCGTCGCTGGAGCGATGGGGCCGCCTCTCCTCGCGCGGGCAGGCGGTGTTTGCCAATGTCGTGTCGCTGACGGCGCCCAATCCGTTGACCGTGGTGCTGAAGCTCCGGGAGCCATACGGGTTGCTGCTTACGGACTTGGCGATGCCCGCCCAGGCCGCCGCCATCTACCCAAAGGAAACGATCGACGAGGCGGGGTCGGGGCCCCTCAAGCGCTTCATCGGAACCGGTCCCTACCGGCTAGTGGAGTACCTTCCGGACCGGTACGTGCGCCTCGACCGCTTCGACGGCTATTCCGCCCGCGCGGAGCAGCCGGACGGCTCCGCGGGGAGAAAGAGCGCCTATCTCGACTCGATCTACTTCGTCCCGGTGCCGGACGTCGCCGTGCGGATCGCGGGCGTGCAACGTGGTGAGTTCCAATACGCCAGCACCATCCCGCCCGACCTGTACGACCGGCTGCGCGCCGATCCTAGTCTGGTCCCCTACATCTGGCCGATTGCGGCCTGGCTGCCAGCGGTGCTCAATCACCGCCAGGGGATCATGACGAATCTCAAGGTCCGCCAGGCGTTCCAAGCCGCGATCGACGACGAGGCCGTGATGCGGGCGGCGTTTGGGAACCCGAGGTTCTGGCGGATTGACCCGGGGCTGATCCCCAAAGAAGACTACATGTGGACGGACGCGGGCAAAGAGCTGGTCAACCAGAAGAACCCCGCCAAGGCCCGGCAGCTGCTCGCCGAAGCGGGGTACAAAGGCGAACCGGTGCGCTGGATCACGACGATGGAGTATCGGGAGTTCGGAACCGCCGCACAGGTCGTCAAGCCGATGCTTGAACGAGCAGGATTCGTGGTCGACGTACAGGTGCTCGACTTCGCGACGGTGATAGCCCGCCGCGCGCATCCCGAGATGTGGGACGTGTTCAGCACGGGGTTCGGCTTCGTGCCCGATCCCGTATTTCTCATCCCGCTGCAGCCCTCCTGGCCGGGGTGGTACGACAATCGGGACATGAACGCGATGATGGAGCTGCTGCGGCGGCACGACGACCCGAAGGTGCGGCACGATATCTGGGCGCGGATGCAGAAGCTCTGGTACGAGGACGTGGGCTCGATCAAGTTCGGCGACTACTTCGTCTTGCACCTGTACCGCAAGGAGCTCCAAGGGTACGAGGGCGTCCCGACGCACATGTGGTGGAACGCCTGGCTCGCGACGCGCTGAGCTTGGGGAGGATCGCGCCGAGGCGGAACCGTGCAGTTCCCCCGCCGGCGCCTCTCGACTGAACCGGCGGTCCCGACAGCGGAATGACATCGTATGTACTGAACCGGTTGATTGCGCTGGTCCCTGTGCTGCTCATCGTGGCCACGGTGGGCTTCCTGTTGATTCATCTCACCCCCGGTGACCCCGCCGCCGTCATGCTGGGGGCAGATGCGTCGCCGCAGGATGTTCAGCACCTCAGGCAGCTCATGGGGTTGGACCGGCCGTTGGTGGTCCAACTTCTGCGCTGGTACGGTCGCACGCTTCAGGGTGATCTTGGGTACTCGATCTTCCTGCAACGCCCCGTCCTTCGGGCGATCGAGGAGCGGCTCGAGCCCACGTCGCTGCTGACGTTGATGGCCCTGGTGATCGCGTGCGTGATCGGGGTGCCTATGGGAGTGACGGCCGCGGTGCGCCGCAACACGTGGGTGGATCAGGCCTCGATGGCGTTCGCCCTGTTCGGCGTGTCGGTGCCGAACTTCTGGTTGGGGTTGAACCTGATTCTGATCTTCTCCGTCCAGTTCGGGCTCTTCCCCGTGTCCGGGTACGTGTCCCTCGGGGAATCCGTTGCCGGAGCGCTGCAGTCGCTGGTGCTCCCTGCCTTCACCCTGGGGCTCGCCGGGTCCGCCCTGATCGCCCGGATGACCCGCTCGAGCATGCTCGACGTCCTGGGCCAGGATTACATCCGCACCGCCCGCGCCAAGGGCAATCCGGAGCACCGCATCATCTACGGGCACGGGCTTCGCAACGCGATGATCCCCACCGTCACGGTCATCGGCCTGGCCCTGGGAGGCCTGTTGGCCGGGGCGGTTGTCACCGAGACAGTCTTCGCGTTGCCCGGGGTGGGGCGTCTCGTCATTTCCTCCATCCTGCGTCGTGACTATCCGGTGGTCCAGGGCGTGCTCATGTTCGCGGCCTCGGCGTACGTGCTGGTGAACCTGCTCACCGACGTTCTCTATCTCTATTTGGATCCCCGCGTGAAATATGCGTGAGGCGCGCCCGACGAACTCCGCGACCGGCCCGGAGCCTCCCGCGGGGGTTACCGGCACGAGGGGGGCCCGCCGACGATGGGTGCCGGCGCGGATGTTGTGCCGCAGCCGTTCCGCGCTGGTGGGAGGGAGTATCGTGCTGGCGCTCGTCCTCGTCGCCGTGTTCGCGCCGGCACTGTCGCCCCACTCACCTCAGGAGATGGAGGTGTCGAATCGGCTCCTCGGCCCCAGCCACCTGCACCCGTTCGGGACCGACGACATCGGCCAGGACGTCTTCAGCCGCGTGGTGTTTGGCGCCCGCGTCTCGCTCGTGATCGGCGCCCTGGTGGTCACTTCCTCCGCCGCGGCCGGGATCGTCCTCGGGCTCCTTGCAGGCTACGCCGATCGCGTCGACCGAATACTGATGCGCCTCCTCGACGGATTGATGGCGTTCCCGGCGATCCTGCTCGCGATCGGATTAATGGCCGCCCTGGGGGCGAGGCTTTCGAATGTCATCATCGCGCTCGCGGTGGTGTTTACCCCGCGGGTCGCGAGGGTTGTCCGGGGAGTCACGCTCGTGGTGCGCGAACTGGACTATGTTCAGGCAGCACGCGCCCTCGGCGCCCGGGACGCGGGCATTATGGCTCGCCACGTTCTTCCCAACTGCCTGGCCCCCACGATCGTGCAGGCCACCTTCATCTTCGCGGAATCCGTCCTGGCCGAGGCCGCGCTCAGCTTCCTCGGCGTGGGGCTTCCGCCCGACATCCCGAGTTGGGGCACGATCATCGCGGGAGGGCGGACGTTCATGCAAATCGCTCCCTGGATCACGGTGTTCCCGGGGGCATCGATCTTCGTGGCGGTGTTGGGACTGAACCTCCTGGGAGACGGCCTCCGCGATCTGGCGGACCCGCAACTTCGAGGGCGGACCGCGTAAGCGAGCCCACTCCCGCGGGAGCCACCGTGGCGCCGTGGCACGGTGCCTGCGGCCGCCGGCGTCGACAGAATCGGGCCGCTGGCGCCTGCACGGGTCGAGTCTGTGAATTGATCCATCTACCCGCGAGGGCTCCGGAGATGGCGTCAACCTTTGGCCGTCCGCCGGCGATGCCTACGGATCGCCTCACCCTCTGGAGCTATTCGAGCGTCATGCCGATGGTCCGCCCGTCGAGTGTCGTGACCAGCGGAACGCCCGCACGATCGAAGAACCGTAGACAGATGTCTCCGACCACCCCATGGCGGCGGAGCGCCTCGATCTCCTCGAGCGAGAAGACGTTCCCGCTGCTCGCGAGCAGCCGGGACGGCTCGATGGCGCCGATGCCGACCAGCGCCATCGTCACGCGATCGAAGAACGCGGTGGCATCGCGCACCGCACTCCCCAGTCTACGACACCCGTCGTGCTCTTCCACGGCGGCCAGCGCGCCTGCTTCTTCTGCGGCCTCGACAAGACGGGCGCCCCCGCCGAGACTGGCCGACCTCGCCGGCTCGCTCGACGGGTTGAGGTCTTGTTTCTTTCCAATGACGTGCCCTGCCACACGCCCTCGCACTCGGTGCCCCCCGACTGCGCGGCGACGCGCACGCTACAACTGGGGCACGGAGACCCCGGCGCGCCGGGGAAGCATCGGAACGTCCGGGTTGATGTCCGGCCCGAAGAACTTGAGGATGACCAACTCGCGGTCGCTCGTGTTCTCCACCGTCAGGGGCGTCACCGCGCGATCGTGGCTGACCAACAACTCGTCCTCGCCGGGCACTCCGCCGCGAATCTCGTGCCCGCCGTATGTCCCCCTGCCGCTCCACACGAAAACGCTGTAGACGCCACGATCCACCGTACGGTACGTCTCGTGACCCCGCACCACGAGTTTCTTGCCGCTGAACTTCAACGTGTTGTAGAAGATCCAGTATTCTTCACCCCCCGATTGCTTTGTCTCTGCGATCGGGCGTGGCGGCGTGTGCCGGTGCTCGTAGAAGTACGGGTCGCCGTTGAGTTCCCACTCGATCATTCTCAAGATGAAACGTTCGCCCTCGCGCGCCCGGTCCTCAGGACGCACGTCTTTGAACAGCAACTCCTTTGAGATGATCCGCCCGGCGACTAACGCCTGCATCATCGCGAACACGTCGCTGTCCTCCTGGAGTTCCACGGTCAGCGCGGTCCCCGGCGCATGGAGGATCCCCGATGGGATATGAAATCCGTCGTCGGGAACGAGCCGATAGGCAAAGGCATGCCGGAGGATCAAGTCGCTGTTCCAGTCGACCAAGTACGGCAGAAGCGTGTCGTACGCCCTGTCCTCGACGATCCATCTGTGCACCCCGAAGTAGCTTTCGGGATGAGGGCCCATGTCCACCCCCGGCGGGTAGTAGTACGCCTCCTCTTTGGGGTTGCGGCCTACCAACGCGGTAATCCGCCGTGGGGGGTGGACATGGTACGGGACGTGGGTGCCGTTGTCGAACAGCTTGGCTAGGCGGTCCAATCCGGTGTGCGTGGCGGCGTACGTCGTACCCAGGATCATCGTCGCTTCGCACGCCACCGCCTCTTTCAGGGTGACCCGCTCGGGGCCATCGAGCTTCAAATAGCTCAAGCCCTCGTCAACAGGTCCGATCCGATTGTCAGCCCGTGTTGTCGAGGCGAGCCAGCGTTCGCAAATCGCTCCCCGGTCGCCCAAGTCGTACCGCTCGTCGATCACCCCGAGCCGCCTGCCGGGCGGCAGAAAATCGCGTGCGACCCATGCCGGTTCGAGGCGAAGGATACCGTGTCCGTCGGCAAGCGCCTGCTGTACCAGATCACGTGTCGAGCGCATCTTCGAAACCTCCACTCCTCTGATTTCGTGTGTGCTTTTCTGTGTGCCTGCGGCGATCATTGTAGCGTGCCGCAGCCCCGAGCGTCCGCCGCGCTTCCTACGGAGGCGCTCCTTGCGCCACGCCGGAATGCGGCCCGCGTTTCCCGATCTCACCCGGCGCGCCCGCGGGGATCGAGGTAGTTCGAGCCAGGTGTCACCCATCGTGTTGATGCCGAGGATCGTCACGCTCAGCGCCAGCGACGGCCACAGCACGTAGTAGGGGGTCTGGAACATGTAGTTCCGGGCCGTTGCGATCTCCAGCCCCCACGACGGCGCGGACGGGAGCACGCCGAGGAAGCTGAGCCCGGACTCCAGCAGCATCGCCGACGCCGCGGACAGCGATGCCCGGATGACAAGCGGTCCCACGATGTTCGGCAGGATCTCGCATCGGAGGATGCGCAGGGAGGATGCGCCTACGGCTCGCGCTGCCTCCACGAACTCCGCCTGGCGGATGGCGAACGTCTGCGCGAACGCCAGTCAGCTGAACTGCGGCAGGTACAAGGACCCGATGATCAAGATCAGGTGCGCGACGCCCGCGCCGAGAAATCCGGCGACCCGCATCGCGAGCAGGATCGGCGGGAAACACAGGATGACGTCGGCGGAATCGTGACCGTTTCCCACGGCCCCGGGGCGAAGCGGCGGCCGAGCCGGTAGCCGAACGGAGACGGCGAGGATGACGGAGCATCCTCCGGCGGTTGTTCCGGCCCGACCAATATCACCGAACCGCTCGGAGGACACCGTTCTTTGGGTAGAGGACTACAACTTGACCTCCGGCGAGGCGAATCGGGTGTTGGCTGACGTCCAAATATCGAACTGTGCCGATTACGCCCCGACCTCGGCGAGCACCGCGCGCAGGACGCGGACGGCCTCACGCAGGCCGTCCGCGATCTGATTGCGATGCCGCACCAGCTGTGTCCGCCACAGTTCGTACTCCTCGCCGCCAAGCGCCGGCAGGGCGCGAGCCATGGCGAGCATGGGAAACGGGCGTCCGAGCGCCGTGAGTCCGTAGGCGTCCTGGCTCCAACGGCCCGATGCCGTGCGACGGATCGGCGTGAGAATGCGGCTGAGCCGCCGCAGCGCGACGTCGATCTGTGCGGCTACGTCGTCGGGGAGGTCCTGGGCCGCTGCGGCGTCAAGGCGCGCGGCCAGCTCCGCCACCTCGCGAGCGCGGGCGCGCGGCTCGTCGAGGTCGAGGTGCCCGCGCACGGCAACGGCGATCTCGGCGAGCTCGTCCACCATGCGCGCGCCCACCGAGGCGAACTCAAACGGCAGGATCCTGCTGGTCGCGAGACTCACCACGTACCCGAGGTAGACGCGCAGACTCTCCGCGAACAGCCGGCGGTCGATCTTGTCAGCGGTGTCCTGGTCGGTATGGTTCCACCAGCCGAGCGTGGCCCCATGCCAGGCTGCCACCTGCTCGGGACTGTGCTCGAACCGCGCCGAGAGCGACGGCACACCGATGCCGAAGAATGACTGGTCACCGGTGCGCGCGAGCGGCGTCCGGGTGCACGGCACCGACAGGAGCGACCGCTCCACGCCCTGATGCCAGCGCGCGATCTCGTCCGAGCTATAGGCCCCCCATCGCGCGGCGCCGATCATGCCGATCGTGGAGAGATTTAGGTAAAGAACCGCACCAGCGTCGAGCTCGTCCCAGAACCGGTCAATATACCAGCTCGAGCCTTCCATGTCGCCGATCTCGTGGCCCGTCCAGAACACGAAGCGGACCCCACGCCTCAACTCGCCACGGCGTCGGGCGAGGACGCGGGCCAACTCGAGGGTGGCGGCGTTGCCCGTCGCGTTGTCGCTGACCCCGGGGCGCCACGCGTCGTAGTGTCCCCCCACCAGCACGAACGAATCCCCCAGGTCGAGACGACCTTCCGGCAGCGGCAGGTGCGTCCACTCGCGGGTCGCGCGAGCCACGAGGTGAACGCGCACCGGTCCCCGCGCCGCGAGCGCGCGCAGCCGCTCGCCGTCGCACCTCGCGATCCCGAGTGCCGGAATCTGCGGGATCTCGCCGATTGACGACGGCGTCGGATTCCCCCACACTCCCTTGATCGCGCGCCGGGTGATGAACTGGCTGTTCGGGTCCCCCCAGTTCACGAGGATGAGCGCGCGGGCGCCGTGGCGCGCGGCCAAGCGGCCCTTCTCGGGTGTGGGGGGCGTGTACGATACATCGGCCATAACGATCTTGCCGACCGCGTCGCACGCCGCGTACTCCTCCTCCCCCCCTGCGCCGACCGGCAGCAGGTCGCCGTCAATGCCGTCCGGTGGCGTCGACAGGATATGGGCGCACGGGGCGCAGGGGATCACCTCGTCATGCGGGCTCGTGAGACGCAAGGCGCCCTCGATGGGTACACTGACGTAAGCCGAAACTTCATGAATCGTGCTCGGCATCCCCGCCACGGTCAGCGCCTCTCGGAAGTACTCGGCCGCGCGGCGCTCGTCGAGGGTACTGTTGATTCGCTCGGGGGCGTGCTCGATGAGCCACTCCACGTCCCACCACGCCCGGTCCGGCGATAGGTCGTCTTCCCAGCGCCTCATCGCTGGTTCCCTCCCTCGTAACTGGTCAGAGTCGTAACCTGGACGTCCCGCAGTGGTGCACCCCACTGCCGAGCGGGTCGACCGCAAACTGTATCAGGCGGATCTTCACCTCGGAGTCCGCGCGCGGGAACGGGCGACGCGCCGTTTCGCACGGCCGTCCGGCCGCAGTGTCTTTGCTCGGCCACGGCGGCCGGCGAATCGGACGCCGACGCCCTCAAGCGCCACGGCTGCACCCGGCACCGTCACGCGTCGACGTGCGCGAGGGTCCGGTC
>DASPUZ010000182.1:0-2269 GCA_035622635.1 bacterium
CTTGAGTCGTGTTTGCGGTTCGATTCTACGTTGGGCCGCGCCGTGCGTCAACGTGGGCAGACCTCACGGACTCGGCACATTGCGTCGCCTACTTCACATTCCGCCGCCGCGGATGGTAAAATGACCCCGGGCCGTTAGCACAACTGGCAGTGCAGGGGACTCTTAATCCCAAGGTTGCAGGTTCGAGTCCTGCACGGCCCACCAACCCTTATAAATCAAGGCCTAGCGGCGATTTGAGGGGTCGAAAAATGCCGGAAAAGTCCCCCGGACACCTCGACACCGATAGAATGACGCTCGAAGGGGCTATTGACGCGTTTCTGCTCTCCCGGCGCGTCGGGAACGCGACCCGGCAACCCCTCGATTACTACGACACCTGCCTCTCCCGATTCGCCGGGATCGTGAAGCACCCGCTACAGCCGACGACCTCGCGGGACGATCTGCGGATTCACGGAGCCGTCGAGTCCGCCGCTGTCGGCGATCACGCCGCCGTTGGTCGAACAGTATCTCGATTTCCTCCGGCAGCGACGCCACATCATCGTGCTGCGCGACGGCACCGAAGTTGAACAGGCGTTGAGCGCCAGCACCCTGCACAAGCACTATCGGGCGATCAAAGCGTTTCTCCGGTGGGCAGCGGACGCCGGGCTAATCGGGCGCAGTCCGCTGCGCATCCGCATGAAGGTGCCGCGCACCCTCCCGCGCACCCCGGACGACGAGACGATTGCCCTCCTCTTGCAGCACGCGGGCGAAGGCTTCTACGGGGCGCGGAACACGCTGCTGATCTCGCTGTTCATGGACATGGGGCTGAGGCTCACCGAACTCCTGCGGACGCGCCTCTCGGACATCGACCTTGCGCCAGCGGACAATTCGGATCGTCGGCAAAGGGGAGCGCGACGACCTGCAACCCTTCGGGCAGGAATCGGCGCGGCTGATCCGCGAGTACATTCGGAAGCATCGGTGGAATGCCGCGCCGGACGACTACCTGATCACCGACGCGCAGGGCGGACCGCTCCGCGCCGATTCGATCACTCGCGTCTTCCTCAACATCAGCAAGCGGGCGAAACTGCCGCGTCCGGTCACGCCCCACAAACTCCGGCACTATTTTGGCTGCGCGGTGCTAAAGACGAGCGGCGATCTCGAACTCACCCGGCAACTCTTGCGGCACCGCACCTTGCACATGAGCCTCCAGTATGCCCGGTTGACCAAAACCGACGTCTTGCAGAAGTATCAGCGGACGAGCCCGCTGGATCGGCTGAAGCGGCACTAAGTGCTGTTCACGGAATTGCAGACGGCGCCGCGTTCGGGGATCGGACGCGGCTCCTTACGTGGAGATGAGACGATGGCCGTGCATCCGACCCCGGCGCTCGTGACACAATGGAAGGCCGAGTACAACGCGGTGCGCGGTGAGTTGCTGGACCTCCTCATCACGCGCACGATCCTCGGGGGAACGATCCGCGTGCTGGAACGGCGGCGCGGAAAGTGCCACCCGATTGCCTGCTACGGCGGCTTCGTACACGACTCCCTCCGGCGTTCCTATGCCACCTACGGCGCGGTCGCGGTCCGTCGGATGGTCGATACGGATAAGGGCACGGTATCGCTCAAACGATTGCTCATCTCCATCCGCGATCATCCCGGGGTCCTGACGCGTGCGTAGTTTGTATCCGAGTGGGACGTGAACATGCAGCCGGTCGCAAACCGCAACTTCAACCGTCTCGTCAGGGGAAAGCGCCACGCGGAAGTCCCGAGACAGATGGTCTTGGATGATGAACGACACCTGCGGGACCGCACGCAGCGGATTGTGGACTGGACGAACACCTACATTACCCACCACGGCACGAACCGCCCGCCTACCCGGCTGACGTTTCGCGACCTGCGTCTCGCGACTGCGGCCGTCATCCGCGTCGCCAACAAGTACGCGGAACTGCTCAACGAGCCCAAGGCCGTCATGCCGACGATTTTGGCCCCGTGGCAGGCGATCTTTGAGGTGCCGTGGATCGCTCGCCGTCGCAGGAAATGAAAAGACGCCGCTCGGCCTCGGCGTCCTCGGACCCGTCGAACCCTAGGAACCGCTGCGGTACAAGTGCACCTCGCGGTCATCCCGCGACCGCTGCGCGTACCATACCCGCGTGCCGCGTTCGTTCAGCACCTCGACGTAGCGATACGCGCCGAGATACCGGGCCGCAACCCGCTCGGCGTCGGGTCTCGTCGCGTGCGTCGTGACCGCGCCATCCTTGATCACTCGAAACATCGGTGCGTCCTCCTTCCCCCGTGA
>DASPUZ010000183.1:0-18803 GCA_035622635.1 bacterium
TCGGCAGGTTGACAAAGAAGATCCAGTGCCACGTGTAGTTGTCGGTCAGCCAGCCGCCCAGCGTCGGTCCCACCGCCGGGCCCAGGAAGGCGATCATGCCGAAGATGCCCATCGCCTGCCCCTGCTCCTCCGGCGGGAACGTCTCCCGCATGATCGCCTGCGACGTGGGGAGCATCGCACCGCCGCCGAGCCCCGCAACGACCCGGAAGAAGATCAGCTCGCCAAACGTCTGGGAGAGGCCGCACCCGGCCGAGGCCAGCGTGAACGTCGACAGGGCAAGAAGGTACATGAGCTTCCGGCCGAGCACCGAGCTCAGCCACGCAGTCAGCGGCATGACGACGACCAGCGCGGTGAGAAAGGACGTGGCCACCCAGGTGACCTGCTGCGTGTTGACGCCAAAGGTGGCCTGAATGTGTGGGAGTGCCACGTTGACGCTGCTACCGCTGATCGAACTCGCCAACCCGCCGACGAGCACCGTCATGGCCACGACCCACTTGTTCGTTGGTGAGGCGTCGCGATCGACGCGGCCGCTCAGCGACGCAACAGCCGTCATGACCGCCGCTCCCAGGACCGGGGAATGGCCGGACCACGGGTAGAGGACGTGCAGGTGCGCCGGGATGCAGATGCCGTTGGCCGGCGCAGCGGGACAGTCGGTAACGGTGAACCCGGAGAACCAACCGATATGACGACCATTGACTGCAGACAATCGACGCCCCGCGGGTGGACATGGACACCCGCGAAAGTAGGCGTTCCTGTGGAGCCTCCCCTCTCCAGTGTATACCAACTGGCGGCCGTCCGAAACCGGGTCGCCGACCTACGCCGTTGCCGCCGGCGTTCCGGCGGCCAGGGAGATCCGGGCGGCGAGGTGTCTCGATCGCGAATCGCCAGTGAAGTCGATCTTCATCACCCTCGGTCCGATCTTCAGCCGCGCATGGCATGAGAGTCCCGTGCCGTCCGAGGATCCGGCTCAGCTTGCCGCTGGCACGCTCGAGTGCGCCGTCGACGGTTCACGACCAGTCGACGTGCGCAGTCAAAGGCCGGAGCGTCTTGCTCATCGTCAGATCGATATGCTAGAGTTCCTCTATAAACTTGACGGTCTCGGTCACCTTTATAGGGGTGCCCAGGTCGGCTTTCGGAGGGGCTGCGGGGATGCGCCAGTCGCTGGCGAGGTGCCCTTGCCGAAAGCTCGCGAAAGACGGACCGGCAAGGAACGTGAAGATCTGGAAGGGGTCGTGAGGTGCGGCCTACTGATATTCGCGTTTCCGAGTACTTCCACAAGGTTGTCGATTGTCAGTGGGCGTGTCCCGCGCACACGCCGGTGCCGGAGTATATCCGGCTCATCGCAGCCGGCCGGTATACAGATGCATATATGGTCAACTGGAAGTCGAACGTCTTTCCGGGAATCCTGGGACGCACCTGCGATCGGCCGTGCGAGCCCGCATGCCGCCGGGCCCGGGTGGAGAAGGAGCCGGTGGCGATCTGCCGCCTCAAGCGTGTGGCGGCCGATCACAAAGCAGACATCATCCCGCTGCTTCCTCGGGCCCCGAGGGAGAAAATCGGCAAGCGCATCGCGCTCGTCGGGGCAGGCCCCGCCTCGCTCACCGTGGCCCGCGATCTCGTGCCGCTCGGGTATCATTGCGTGATGTTCGACAGTGACCCGAAGGGTGGCGGCATGATGCGGAGCCAGATTCCGAAATTCCGCCTCCCGGAGACCGTCATCGACGAGGAGGTCGGCTACATTCTCCACATGGGCGTCGAGACCAGGTTCGGGCAGCGCGTCGAGAGTATGCGCGCGCTCTTACGGGAAGGGTACGATGCCATCTTCGTGGGGACAGGCGCGCCACGGGGCGGGGATCTGGACATTCCGGGGCGCCGGGAAGCAGCGGCGCACATCCACATCGGGATCGATTGGCTGGCGAGCGTTTCCTTCGGGCATGTGCATCGGATTGGGGAGCGGGTCCTCGTGCTGGGAGGCGGCAACACGGCCATGGACTGCTGCCGGTCCTCGCGACGCCTCGGCGGCGAAGACGTGCGGGTCGTCGTGCGCAGCGGCTCTGCCGAGATGAAGGCGTCCCCGTGGGAAAAGGAGGACGCCATGCGCGAGGGCATCCCGATCTTCAACAACCTGGTCCCGAAGGAGTTCACCCACGAGCAGGGGCAGCTCACCGGCGTGCGGTTCGAGAAGGTCCGTGCGGAGTATGATTCGCAACGGCGACGGAGCCTGGTTCCGACCGGCGAACCGCCGGTCCACATGGCCTGCGACGATGTCCTGATCGCGGTCGGGCAGGAACCCGCAGTCCCATGGATCGAGCGCGACCTCGGCATCGCCTTCGACCGGTGGGACCGTCCGGTGCTCGACCCGGCCACCTTCCAGTCCACGCTGCCCTCCGTCTTCTTCGGCGGCGATGCTGCATTCGGTCCGAGGAACATCATCTGGGCGGTGGCCCATGGGCACGAGGCGGCGATCTCGATCCACCGGTTCTGCCAGGGCGAGGATGTGACCGACCGGCCACCCCCGTCGGTCAACCTGGTGAGTCAGAAGATGGGGATCCACGAATGGAGCTACGACAACAGTGTCTCGACGGACGAGCGGTACCGCGTGCCGTTGCGGGCGCAGGAGGTTGCGCTCAAGGACATCAGGGTCGAAGTCGAGCTCGGGTTCGATGAACGGCTGGCGTATCTGGAGGCGCAACGCTGCCTCAACTGCGACGTGCAGACGGTGTTCACGGGCCCTCGGTGCATCGAGTGCGATGCGTGCGTGGATATTTGCCCGACGGACTGCATCACCTTTACCACCAACGGTGACGAGGAGGACCTGCGCTCCCGTCTGCGTGCGCCGGCGCGGAACCTGGCGCAGGCGCTTTACGTCTCGGAGCCCCTCAAGACGGGGCGGGTGATGGTCAAGGACGAGGACGTGTGTCTCCACTGCGGCTTGTGCGCAGAGCGTTGCCCCACGGGGGCATGGGACATGAAGAAATTCCTGCTCGAGATGGCGCAGGCGGAACAGGCTCCCGCGTGTGCACGCCGATGAATGCCGTCAACGACTTCGTGGTGAAGTTCGCCAACGTCAACGGCTCGGGCTCCGCGAGCGCCAACCGGCTCTTCGCGAAGGCGATTCTGCGCATGGGCGTGCCGGTGGCGGCACGGAACATCTTCCCTTCGAACATCCAGGGGCTGCCCACGTGGTTCGAGGTCCGGGTGTCCGGGGCGGGGCATCTCGGCCGCCGCGGCGGGGTCGACTTGCTGGTGGCGATGAACCCGCAGACGTGGGACCAGGACGTCGCAGAGATCGAGCCCGGAGGCTACCTGCTGTACGATTCCACGAAGCCGCTGTCGCTTTCCAAGTTCCGCGACGACGTCACCGCGATCGGCGTGCCGTGTGGTGACATGTGCCACGAAGCCTACGAGGACGCCCGCGAGCGCCAGATTTTCAAGAATGTCGTCTACGTCGGCGCGCTGTCGGCCCTGCTCGGCGTCGACTTCGTGGAGCTGGAGGCGCTGGTCTCCACGCAGTTCCGCGGCAAGGCGCGCCTGATCGATCCCAACCTTCGCGCACTGCGCATGGGCCGGGACTATGTGCTCGCGCGCGTGCCCTATCCGATCGGGTTGCGGGTTGAGCGCGCCTCGGCCGTCGGCGATCGAATCTTTCTCGAAGGCGACAGCGCGGCCGCACTCGGCTGTGTCTATGGCGGGGCGACCGTCGCCGCGTGGTACCCGATCACTCCGTCCACCGCGTTGGTGGACGCGTTCGCCCGGCACTGCCGACGGTATCGCGTTGACCCGCAGACTGGCAAGCACCGTTACGCGATCGTGCAAGCGGAGGACGAACTCGCGTCGATTGGGATCGTGATCGGGGCGGCGTGGAACGGCGCCCGTGCCTTCACCGCGACCTCGGGCCCGGGGATTTCGCTGATGCAGGAGTTCCTCGGGCTTGCGTACTTCGCGGAGATCCCCGCCGTGATCTTCGACGTGCAGCGCGCGGGCCCGTCGACCGGCATGCCGACACGGACGCAGCAGGCCGATCTGCTCGCGTGCGCGTACGCCTCGCACGGCGACACGAAACACGTGCTGCTCTTCCCGGAGGATCCGCACGAGGCCTTCGAGTTCGCCGCGCTGGCGTTCGATCTCGCCGATCGCCTGCAGACGCCGATCTTCGTCATGATGGATCTCGATCTCGGGATGAACGAGTGGCTTTGCGCCCCGCTCGTGTGGGACGACGCCCGCCGCATGGATCGCGGGAAGGTCGTGACTTTCACCGAACTCGAGGCCGGCCACCCCTTCGCCCGGTACCTCGACGTCGACGGCGACGGCGTCCCCTACCGGACCTATCCGGGCACACACCCGACACGCGGGGCCTTTCTCAGCCGAGGATCGACGAAGGATCGGTACGCCCGCTACACCGAGGACGGGTCGGTCTACGTCGACAACGTGCGGCGGCTGCTGCGGAAGTTTGAGACGGCCAAGCAACTCGTTCCGATGCCGGTCCGGCAGACGGCGACACGCACGACACGCCTCGGTGCGATATACTTCGGCTCGACCGGGCCCGCGATGCGCGAAGCCCTGGAGGTGTTGGAGGCTCAGGGGATGGCGCTCGACTGCCTGCGCGTTCGCGCGTTTCCCTTCCACGAGAGCGTCGCCGAGTTCGTCGCCGAACACGATCGGGTATTTGTCGTGGAACAGAATCGGGACGGTCAGCTGAAGATGTTGCTGGTCAACGAGTGCGGTATCGACCCGTCGCGGCTCGTGTCGGTCCTCCACTACGACGGCACACCCATCACCGCGCGCTTCATTGTCCATGAGATCACCGCAAGGCTCGCGGTCCTGCGCGGCGTACCGGCCGGGAGGGGTGTGCGATGACCTATTTGCCGAAGCCGGCGTTCCGGCACCCGGACGCTCCGGCCAACGCGCTGGGGTACACGCGCCGGGACTACGAGGGCGCGGTGTCGACGCTGTGCGCTGGCTGTGGGCACGATTCGATCAGCGCCGCGATCATTCAGGCGTGCTTCGAGCTTGCGCTGCCGCCACACCAGCTTGCGAAGCTATCCGGCATCGGGTGTTCGTCTAAGACTCCGGCCTACTTCCTCCACCAGTCGCACGGCCTGAACGGGGTGCACGGCCGTATGCCGTCGCTCCTGACCGGAGCCAATCTTGCGAATTGGGAGCTGGTCTACCTCGGAGTCTCCGGGGACGGCGACTCCGCCTCCATCGGCCTTGGCCAGTTTGCGCACTGTCTTCGCCGCCGTGTGAACATGGTGTACGTCGTCGAGAACAACGGCGTCTATGGCCTCACGAAGGGCCAGTTCTCCGCGACCGCCGACCGGGGCTCCACGAGCAAGAGGGGAGCCATGAGCGTCGAGACCCCGATCGACCTCGCGAGCCTTGCGATTCACCTCGGGGCGACGTTCGTCGCGCGGAGCTTCTCGGGCGACAAGGAGCAACTCGTGCCGCTCATCAAGGCGGCGATTCGTCACCGGGGCGCGGCATTGATCGACTGCATCTCGCCGTGCGTGACCTTCAACAACCATGCCGGGTCGACCAAAGGCTTCGACTACGCGCGCGAGTACAACACGGCGGTGAACCGCCTGGACGTCATTTTCGAGCGGGCCGAGATCGTCGCGGACTATGCTCCGGGCGAGGTAGAGGAGGTCGTGCAGCACGACGGCACGATCCTCAGGCTACGCAAGCTCGCGCCCGAGTACGACCCGTACGACCGGATCGCGGCCATGAAGTACTTGGAAGAGCACAACACCGCGGGCGAGATCGTCACCGGGCTGCTGTACGTGGTCCGGGACCCTCACGACCTCCACGACGACCTCAATACCGTCGGGGCGCCGTTGAACCATTTGGGCGACGAAGAGCTTTGCCCGGGCGCCGAGGCCCTCGAGGAGTTCAACGCGAACCTTCGGTAGACGGCGCAAGCATCGCCACGGTCAGGGAGTTCGTCGCCGTTCGGTCCCGAGCCGGCCGATGCGAGTCCGCCGGGGCACGTGTCATGCCCTGAACCGCGCGTTCCTCTGCGACCACTCGGCGCGCGCGTAGTCCGAGGCGGAGGCGGCACCTGCCGGCGATGAGGCAGAATCAACGCGCGGCCATCCTCCGGCTCGAAGCCGCGATGGCGCCGCATACGGCGTTAGGAGAGGTGGGAGATGCGCGACACCGTTCTGATCGAGGAGATGACGTGGCCCGAGGTACGGGACGCGATCGCAGGCGGCAAGCGCCGTGTGATCGTGATGCTTGCCGCGATGGAACAGCACGGTCCGCACCTGCCGATCGGGGTGGACACCTACCTTGGCTACGCAACCGGCACGCGGCTGGCGCGCCGGCTCGGAGACGCGCTCGTCGCGCCTGTCGTGAGTCTCGGTTACTCGGCCGGCCATCTGCCGATGGCGGGCACCGTCAGCATCGAGGAGCCCGTGCTCGAGGCGACGATCCTCGACGTCTGCCGGTCTCTCGCCCGGCACGGGTTTGAGGAAATCATCGTGCTGTGCAGCCACGGTGGCAACTACCACGCGTTGCAACACGTCCTTCCCCAACTCCGCAAGGAGCTGGCAGCCGTCCGGATCTCGGCGATCACCGATTTCGACGAGTGGCTGGAGAGCACGAAAAGATTCGCGGCACAGGAGGGGCTCGACATGGCCCGCCTGGGTGTCCACGCCGGGCAGGGCGAGACGTCGATGATGCTGGCGCACCGGCCCGACCTCGTCCAGATGGACAAGGCGTGCGAGGGATTCACCGGCGACGCATCGATTCGGTGGCGCTCGAAGGTGCCGCCCCCGATGGACGAGATGAGCCCGACCGGGATCCTGGGTGACGCGCGGGGCTCCACCGGGGCGCTGGGTGAGCGGATTTTCGCGGACCGCATCGAGCGCGTTGCGAAGATGATCGAACGCGGCGAGCTCGCGCGCTGATTCGCTAGACCGTATGGGTTTCGCATGGCGGTCCGGCATACCCGCGGCCGCCTGCTTAGGGAAATCTGTCTTCGCTGGCGACGGTCACCTCGGATCCGCGCCACACCCTCGTCCGGCGCGCTCGTTCCGGGCGCAGCCTACTCGGTGGTCTCACATGCCAGGTCGTGACCTCGGATCAGCCGGCGTACTGCCGGCACGGGGTGCGATGTCGTGCCGGACGGTGGGGCCGGTGCGACTTCCAGGGGGCATGGCGGTCGTGTCACGCGGCGTGGCCGTGCTACGGGACTGGAGAAGGATGCGGGCGGGGAGCGCGCGCAGCAAGTTGCTGGTACGCGAGTGAGCATGCGGCCACTCCCGCGAGCCAGACGAGCAACGGACCGACGAAGAACAATACGATCACGCACGCGGCGAGCGAGACGACCGCGGCATGCCTGAGCGGCGGGCGAAGCAGACGCACGGCTGCGGCCATCGACAGCACGTACGTCGCGATGAACGACGAGGTCGACAGCGGCAGCAGGGCGGTGATGCTCAAGCGCGTCGCGTAGGCGACGATAGCCGTGGCGGCGCACAACGTTCCGAGGGCGGCGAGGGCGCGTCGTGGAGTGCCCGATAACGATGCGACGCCCAACCAGCCGGGGAGTTGCCGCCGGCGTCCGAGCGCACACACGAGGCGGCTCGTGCCCGCGACGTACGCGTTGACCGGCGCGAAGCACAGGGTGAATCCCGCGGCGGCGACGAGAAGTGCGGCCGATCGTCCGAAGGTGTCGGCCGCCATACGGACCAGGGGAGCCTCAGACCCGAGGCTGGCACCGTACGCCCGGGTTCCAACGGTGGCTACCGCGAGCGAGACGTAGAGGACCCCCACGATCACGACGGCAAGAAAGCTGGCGCGCCAGATGTCTTTCTGGCTCCGGAACTCGGCTGCGAGCGGAGTAATCGCTTCCCACCCGACAAACGCCCAGAACAACTGCACAGCGGCGATGCCGACGGCCGCGATGCCGTGGGGCGCGAACGGTGAGAAGGTCGAGGCGTCGAGATGGCCGAGGGCCCGCCCGCCGATGACAGCTATTCCAGTCGTGATCGCGGCAAGAGAGAGCATCTGCGCCAGGGTGCTCGCGCGCAGGCCCGCGACATTGAGCAGGTACGCAACGGCGATCAGCCCGCCCCCGAACGCGAATACGGTCCCGCGCCCGCCCCCGACGAGGCTCGCGCCGTATTCACCGGCGATGAGCGCGGCCACGACGGTTCCAGTCGGCACCTGCGCCAGGAACAACCACCCCGCGACCGCGCCCCATCGAGGACCAAAGGCGCGCTCGATCGCGCCGGAGAATCCGGCGGCGTCGGGCTGGTCACGCGAGAGCGCCGCGTACGTGAGCGCCAGGGGAAACGAGATCCCCACCAGAGCGAGCCACGCCACGAGTGAGGCCGGACCGGCCGTCTCGGCGGCCACCGCCGGCAGTACGAGCACGCCGGTCCCCAATACCGCACCCACATACAGGGCGACACCCTGCCAGAGCCCGAGGGCATATTCCCCGGCCGGGGATCCAGTCGGGATCAACTCCATCGCCTCGTTCGCATCGTCACCCCCGGCTAGTCGCGTCGGGGCATCGTTGTCACCGCCCATTTTCGTCGCGGGCACCGGCCCGGTGAAGGGCCAGCGCCGGAGAAAACGATAAGGCCACTCGGCAGCGACACGAGCCTCCGAACCCGGTATGATGGGTCTGCGCCATTGGTCGTTGTACGTAAGGCCACCTGGCGGACGGGGCATGGTGGATGGGGCAATGGGAGACTGGTTGGCCACGCGCCTGTTGATACGCGTCAACGCCCGCGCTCGAGGAACGCTTCAGCAGCAGGTCTATGGGGAGATCCGGCGTGCGATTCTGTCCGGTGTCGTCACGCCCGGAGCTCGTCTGCCGTCTTCGCGCGCGCTCGCCGACGATCTGGGTATCAGCCGCACGACCACCGTGCTCGCTCTGGAGCAGTTATTGGCGGAGGGATATGTGGTCACGCGCCGCGGCGCGGGCACCTTCGTCGCCGAGGACCTCCCGGACGACCTCCCGCGAGCACGCGCGACCGACCCCGTCTCGATCCCCAAGTGCCTTCCACTATCGCGCCGCGGCACAGCCCTCTCGGCGGTGCTGCAGGGGGCTCGGCGGTTGGGCGGTCCGCCGCGGGCGTTTCGCATTGGCACGCCCGGAGTCGATCTCTTTCCGGTCAAGCTCTGGCAGCGGCTCATCAACCGCCGGTTGAGATCGGTCACGGCGGCTCAACTCGACTACGGCGATGCAGCGGGCCTCCGACCTCTGCGGGAGGCGATTGCCGATCACGTGCAGACCGCGCGCGGAACCCGGTGCAGCGCCGACCAAGTTGTGATCGTCGCGGGCGCACAGCAGGGTCTGGATCTGATCTGCCGCCTGGTGCTCGACCCGGGCGACCAGGCGTGGCTGGAAGAGCCCGGCTACCCCGGCGCGCGCCACGCCCTGCTCGGGGCCGGGACCCGAATTGTACCGGTGCGGGTCGATGCGGAAGGCCTCGACGTCGAGGCGGGCGCGCGCCGCGCGGGCGACGCGCGTCTCGTCTACGTGACGCCGTCCCACCAGTATCCGCTTGGAGTGCCAATGAGCTTGCGACGGCGGCTTGCCCTGCTGGCGTGGGCGCGCAAGGCACGGGCGTGGGTGGTTGAAGACGACTATGACAGCGAGTTCCGGTACACGATTCGGGCTGTCCCGTGCCTCCACGGTCTCGATGCCGACGGCCGCGTGATCTATGTCGGGAGCTTCAGCAAGACGCTCTTTCCGGCCCTGCGCCTCGGGTTTCTCATCGTGCCGACCGGTCTTCAGGAGCGACTGGTGGCCGCGCGCCTCGCGACGGACCAGCATCCCCCGGCGCTCGACCAAGCCGTGCTCGCGGACTTCATTCTCGAGGGCCACTTTGTCCGCCACCTGCGCCGCATGCGGACCGCGTATCGCGAGCGACTCGAGGCGCTGGCCGACGCGGTCGAGCGCTTCTGTTGCGGTGTGCTCCGGCTGCGTGCGGTGCGCACGGGCCTGCACGCCATCGCCGACCTCAACGGCGCCGACGCCACCAGGGTGTCGCTAGAAGCGGCCTCGCGCGGGATCGAGGTCGCGCCGCTCGCGGCGTACTTCGCGCACCGCGCAAACGCCGCGAACGGTCTTGCGCTCGGTTTCGCGGCGGTTCGGCCGGAAGTGCTGCGCAGAGGCGTGGAACGACTCGCGGCTGCCATTGCGGCCGCACGTCGCGCCTAACGCCGCCGGCTCCCGCGGTGGCTCTACCGGTGTGACCGGGCCGGCGCCGGAGCGGGTGCAGGTGAGGCCGAGAGCGGGGCCCCCTGCGTCTCCTCCCGCAGGAACCGGATCAGCTCCTCGCGCGAGAATTCAAGGGGGGCGCGCTTCGTGTGCGTCTCTTCCACTTTTCGGAGCGCTGCGAACAGCTCGAGCGCGGCGCTCCACAGGCGCTGATCACCGTGGGCCTCACGTTCCTTCACGAAGAATCCCCGGAGTATCCGCCCGTACCGCGCCGCGTGGTACCCGAGCGTGTGCCACACCATCTCCGCGTCCACCTGGCCCCGTTCGAGCAAGAGGCCGAGCGACTCGAAGAAGTTGGGCACGTCGTGGCCGGCGCCACTGAAGCCGTCCGGAGAGGACGACTGGGCGGACGACATCAGCATGCCCGCGAAACGTCTCCGCTCCTCGATCATCCGGGCCGAGTCCCACTGCGTCGCGTAGTAGAGCAGCAGGCGCGCCCGCAGATCCTCGCGCATCATGTCGATGTGGGCCTGCGCCGCTCGTTCGGTCACGTCGCGTTGTTCGAGGGCGGCTTGTTCCGCGGCGGCGACCTGCGCCGTGGCCGCGTCGCGGATCGTCTCGATCTGGGCGCGGGCGTCGCGCTGCGATCTCCGCGCGATGGTCCACGTGACCGCCGCAGTCACGGCGGCGAGGAACCACGTTCCGATCGCGGTCCACGCTTCCCACGACAACGGCCCAAACCCGGCCGCAGTGACCTGCCACTCCATGATGGCCGTTCGCTCCTTTTCCGGGATGGTCATAACTACGCCGCGATCCCGAACGGCTCCTTGGCGAGCGGCTCTCATTTCTCCCGGCAAGGATGAGTTGCCTGCCGGGGCGGGCGGATGGACGGGTGCGCGTCCTGGTTCCCCCTCCTTTCGAAGGGGCGGATGGGGCGGTCAGTGGATCGTTCGGTTCGCCCCGAGAACGCGCCGGAGGATGCGCGCGCGCCGCTCGAGCCGGCGCTGCATCTTGTGCCACTCGCGCAATTTCATCCGCACGATTTGCAGTTGCGCTTCGGTCACGGCAAGCTCGGTCATCTCGTGTTCGTCCTTCACGGTACCCGACCTCCTCGCTGTCTGTCGCCATCGTCTGCCGGTCGGTTCCAGCGTACCCGGCGACGATGACAACTACATGACACAGGGGGTCGCGGCCGCGGGCCGGATCGCTTTCCCGATCCCGGCGGCACTCGGGAGTGGAAGCGCCGCGTCGCCGGGCGGCCGGGGCGGTCCGAGATGGGCGCCCCGGAAGAGGACCTGCGAGAGTGGCGACATACCTCCGTTACATTGAGCGGGGATCATGGGCCGGACGGAACTCAAAAAACATCCTCGGGGGAGGGTCACGTGAGGACGATCGGAGCAGGAGCGGTGGCGCTCATGTGCGCGGCGGTGCTCGGCATGCCGCTGGTCGGAAGTGCGCAGACCATGATGGCGGGATCGCCAGACCAGATTCAGACGCAGTTGAAGACGGCGATGTTCCACGCGGGCGAGCTCGCTCAAAGGGCCAACGCGCTGGCCGCGGTGCAGCTTCACACGCATCACGTGCTCAACTGTTTGGAGGGGCCGTCGGGGCCGGATTTCTTTCCGCAGGCGGGCAACCCGTGCCAGGGACAGGGCAACGGCATCATCCCAGATCTCCGGGTCGCTATGATGCACAACCTGCCCGGCGCCCAGGCGGCGCTCCAGGAAGCGATGATCTGTGAGAATCTGGCGAAGCAGGCGCTCGCCTCCAAGGACATCAACGAGGCCCAGCCCTTCGTGCTCGTTGTGTCGCGTCACCTCCAGGCAGCGTCCCAGGATCTCAGCCAAGCGCAGTAGAGGGGCTCTGACCGTCCGGCCCCGGGGTTGTCCACCGGGGCCGCTGCCTCCCGTGCGCCGCCACCCGGACGACCCGGGCGGGCTCGGGCAGGGATGGGCCGGCACGTGGGAGTAAGAGTGAAGCGTTGCCGGAGCCCGCGTACGCGACGGCGCCCGCCGGGCCGGCGGCAGGGGGAGAAACGGTGGTTCATGCGCGGGCGAGTACATTGGTGCGTTCCGCTGGGAACGGACGGGCATGCTGATTCATCCCCTGGTGGTGCACTTCCCGATCGCGCTTTGGCTCGCAAGCTTCCTGTTTGACATCTTGGCGTGGCGATCTCCGGATTCGTACTACCGGCGGACGGCCTACTGGCTCGTCGGCCTGGGCCTGTTGGGCGCGGCCGCATCGATCGCGCTCGGCTGGACCGACCTATTTGCGGTGGAAGCGCAGGGGGTCGGCACCGCGCTCGTCATGCGCCATCAATTCCACAGTTGGGCCGCGTATGCGGCGACCGCGGCATACCTCGTCAACTTCCTCTGGCGGTGGCGTACCGGCAACTCGGTCGGCCGGGCGCTGCTCCCGTTGTCGCTCGCCGGCGTCGCTCTGATCGTGGCCGCCGCGTACCTCGGGGCGGGGTTGCGCGAGGTCATGTGATCGCGCGGAACGCGGTACCGTAACCCGAGCGGCACCTCTCGCCGTTCGACACACGGAGCGGTATCATAGGGACAATGCCGGTGCGAGGCGATGTGAGGGAGTGGTTCGCCTGGACCGCCGAAATGGGGGAGACCGGAGCGCCACATGAGCGACCAGTACGATGCGAAAGCGATCGAGGCCAAGTGGCAGGCCAAATGGGCCGCCGACGGCCTGTATCGCACGGATGAATACGCGCCGCGCCAGAAATTCCTCTTCGTGACCATGTATCCGTATCCGAGCGGGGATCTCCACATCGGACACTGGTATGCGATGACGCCGTCGGACGCCAAGGCCAGATACCTGTCGATGCGCGGCTCCAACGTGATGTTCCCGATGGGCTTCGACGCGTTCGGGTTGCCGGCGGAGAACGCCGCGATCCAACACGGGATCCACCCGTACAAGTGGACGATGGCGAACATAGAGCGGATGCGCGGTCAACTGCGCTCGATGGGCGCGATGTTCGATTGGTCGCGTGAAGTCGTCACCTGCAACCCCGAGTACTATGTTTGGAACCAGTGGTTCTTTCTGAAATTCCACGAGGCCGGGCTCGCGTATCGTGCGATGGCCGCCGTCGACTGGTGTCCGAACTGTAACACGACGCTGGCGCGCGAGCAGGTTGTGGGGGCGGAGCGTGTCTGCGAGCGGTGCGGGACGCCGGTGATCAAGAAAGACCTGGAGCAGTGGTTCTTCCGCATCACCAAGTACGCCGAGGAACTGCTCGACTTCAGCAAGATCGAGTGGCCCGAGCGCGTTCAGACACTTCAGCGGAACTGGATCGGACGCAGCGAGGGCACGGAGATCGTCTACACGACCGAGGGGGGCGACCCCATCACGGTGTTTACCACGCGCCCGGACACGCTGTTCGGCGCGACGTTCCTGGTGCTCGCGCCCGAGCATCCGCTCGTCGAGGTGCTGACATCGCCGGAGCGCCGCGCGGACGTCATGGTGTACGTCTATCGGGCCCGCCGCCAGTCTGAAATCGAGCGGCTCGCGGAGGACCGTGAGAAGACGGGCGTGTTCATCGGGGCGTACGCGCGGCACCCGCTCACGAACGCTCGGATCCCCATCTACATCGGCGACTACGTGCTCCTGACGTACGGGACCGGCGCGATCCACGCGGTCCCGGCGCACGACAGCCGCGACTTTGTGTTCGCCCGGAAATACGGTCTGGCGACCCCGGTCGTGGTGGCGCCGCCGGACTGGGACGGCAAACCGCTCGACGCGGCCTACGCCGGAGAGGGCATCCTGGTGAATTCCGGTCCGTTCGACGGACTGTCGAGCGAGGAGGCCAAGCGCCGGATCACCGCGGCGCTCCAGCAGGCCGGGCGGGGCCGCGCAGCCGTCACCTATCGCCTGCGGGACTGGTTGATCAGCCGCCAGCGATACTGGGGTACGCCCATCCCGATCGTCTACTGCCCCACGTGCGGCACGGTGCCGGTGCCGTACGAGGATCTGCCGGTTGTGCTTCCCGAGGATGCGGAGTTCCTGCCGACCGGCGAGTCGCCGCTCAAACACAACGAAGCATTTCGGCGAACGACCTGCCCCAAGTGCCGGGGCGCCGCCGAGCGCGAGACGGACACGATGGACACCTTCGTGGATTCGTCGTGGTACCAGTTCCGCTATCTCGATCCCCACAACCACCGCGCACCGTTCGATTCGGCCAAGGTCCGCGCCTGGGGACCGGTGGACCTGTACACCGGCGGGATCGAGCATGCGGTGCTGCATCTCATGTATACGCGTTTCTTCACGAAGGCCATGCGCGATCTCGGGCTGGTTCCGTTCGATGAGCCGATGCTGCGGTTGTTCAACCAGGGAATCATCCTTGGCCCCGACGGCAACCGGATGAGCAAGTCGCGCGGCAACGTCGTCAATCCCGACGACTACGTCGGGACGATGGGCGCGGACGTCGTGCGCGCGTACCTCATGTTCATCGGGCCGTGGGACGGCGGCGGACCGTGGAACCCGAAGGGTATCGAAGGCGTGCACCGGTTCCTGCAGCGCGTCTGGTATCTCGTGACCGCCCCGCCGTCCGTGGGGGACCCATCACCTGAGGTGCCGACCCAGATCCGGCGGGCGATCCACCAGACACTCCGGCGCGTCACAGGCGACCTCGAAGGGTTCCGGTTCAACACCGCCGTCGCGGCGCTGATGGAGTGCGTGAACACCTTGGGGCGGCTTCGCGAGCAGGGGGGCGCGGACACGGCGGAGTGGTGGCCGGCCCTGCGCACGCTCGTGCTGATGCTCGCGCCGCTTACCCCGCACCTCGCGGAGGAGTTGTGGGCGCGTGTGGGTGGGCCGTACAGCGTCCACCAGCAGCCATGGCCCGCGTGGGATCCAGCGGCCGTTCGCGAAGACAGCATCACGCTCGTGTTGCAGGTGAACGGACGCGTCCGCGACCGCGTCACGGTACCGGCCGGGCTGGACGAGGGGCATCTTCGCGATGCCGCGCTAGGCAGCGACAAGGTCCGCAAGTTCCTCGACGGCAAATCGGTCGAGGACGTCATCGTCGTGCCAGGAAAACTGGTCAACGTCGTCGCGCGGTAGCGAACGGCACGAACTTTTTGCCGGTCCTGCGCGTTGTAGCAAGGTAAATGGGCAGGCCGGCCGCGGTGGTGTCGATGGCGCGACCCAACGCCTCGCAGGCCGTCTCGTACACGACCGAGGAACTCGCGAGGTACGAGGCGATTGTCCAGCGGTATGCCCGCCATGTCTATAACGTTGCGTATCGGATGACGGGGAACGAGTACGACGCTCGGGACCTGTCGCAGGAGGCGTTTCTCCGCGTCTACCGGGCGCTGCGCCGGGTCGAGCCCGATGCGCCGCTGGAAAGCTGGCTCTACCGGATCGTCAGCAACTTGTACATCGACCTGCTGCGCAAGCGTCCGCGCGGGCGTGTCGAGTCGATCGACGCGCCCGTGGACACTCCGCGCGGCGAGCTCCTGCGGGAGATGCCGGATCCGGCGTCGAGCCCGGAAGCGATCATCGAGCGCGAGCAACTGGACGGGACGATCCAGCGGGTGCTGGGGACGCTGAGTCCGGACCTGCGCATGGTGGTTGTGCTGAGCGACGTCGAAGGCTACTCGTATGAGGAGATTGCGATGTTCTTGCACGTGCCGCTTGGGACCGTGAAGTCCCGGCTCCATCGCGCCCGGCAGATCTTGCAGCAGCGGCTCGGGCCCTACGTGGAGGCCAGGCGGCGGGGGTGGGACCGATGACGCTGAACCACCATCGGGCGAGCCAGTTGTTGTCCGCGTATCTTGACCGGGAGCTCGGGCCGGCCGACGCCGTTGCGGTGCAGGAGCACCTGCTCGACTGTCCGGAATGTCGCAGGGCGTACGAGGAGCTGCAAGTCACGAAGGGGCTCCTCGGGCAGTTGCCGGTTGCCGAGCCGCCGGCGGGGTTCTGGGCGGCAGTGCGCTCGCCCGGACTGGCACGAGCCCCCGGCGCGGCGTGGCCTCGTCTGATCTTCGGACGGCGGCTGGCGTGGGCGTCCGCGGCTGTCATCATGGCGTTGGTCCTGGCGGCGATGCCGCTGGTCAAGGGGACGATTGACCGCCTGCACGCGTCGGAGATCGGCGTCGACCTGTACGTCCGGCAACACGCACAGGCCATGGGCTCGGAGCCGTTCACGGACCGCGCGTATCTGGGGCTGACGACGGGCGACGCCGACCTGGTGCTGGCTGGCGACGCGCCGCCGGCGGGAGCGGCAGGACGATGAACGGGGCCCTGCTTGTCCGCGTCCTTGTCGTCGCGGGGGCGGTCGTGCTGGCGACCGCGGGCACGAATGTCGCCGCGCCGCTGATGCAGTTGCCCGTGCCTCCCGACCGCGTGCTCCAGCTCGCGCTCGATGCCCCGCGGCTTATCGACTACGAGGGCACGAAGATCATCACCGTGTTGCGCAACGGGCATGC
The DNA here is from genome assembly GCA_035622635.1 of bacterium. Classification (GTDB taxonomy): domain Bacteria; phylum Sysuimicrobiota; class Sysuimicrobiia; order Sysuimicrobiales; family Segetimicrobiaceae; genus JAJPIA01. Next base: position 16,615 of record DASPUZ010000183.1, read on the forward strand.
CGAGACGGTCACCGCGGCGGAGTTCCACAAGCGGCCGAACATGACGCGCCTGGAGTACCTGTCGCCGGAGGATGTCTCGGGGCGGCTGATCGTCGACGACGGCGCCACCGCCTGGCACTACGAACCGCGCCTGAACTTGGCGTTTGAGGGCCCGAGCCTTAACGAGAGCCTGCTCCGTGGCGATCTGAGCTTGCTACATCGCAACTACCATGTGACGGGGCTCGGGATCGAGGAGGTCATCGGACGGCAGGCGTGCGTGATCCTGCTCGAGCCGAACGGCCCGGGTGTGAGCCGCGAGCTGTGGATAGACCAGGCGACCGGAACCGTGCTGCGCACCGAGGAGCGGGATCCGTCGCGCGGGGTCGTGCTCACCACGTATTTCTCTCGCATCAGCTTCAGCCTGAATCTCCCGGCGGCGTATTTCAAGTTTCGCTTGCCGGCGGGGGCGCGCGTGTTCCAGATCCCTTCGCCGTCCGAGGAATCGGCGAGCCCGGAGGCGCTCGGCCGGCAGGCTGGGTTCACCGTGCTCGTTCCCCCGATCCTGCCCGAGGGATACACGTTCAACGGTGGCGCGATGAGCCGGTTCGGCAGCCTGACGTCGGTCGACCTGGGATACACCGACGGCGAGAACCTGCTGTCGCTGTTCGAGGCGCCGGCCGGGTCGATCGGCGCGCCCGCGTTTGGACAGGACGTCCGCGTGGCGGGCCGTCCCGCGCGCTTCGTCGACCTCGGGTACTTTCGCGTGTTGATCTGGGAGGAGCGCGGCTTGCATCTGACGGCGGTGGGTACGATGCCGACCGACACCCTAATGGCCATCGCGGCCCAGCTGGTCTCGGATCAGGAACAGGCGCTCGCGCACTCGGTCTCCACGCAGGTGGCGGTAGATCCGGAGATGGTGAGCCGGCTGCGCCGACAGGGGTTAACGTTTCCGGAGATCGCGCGCGCGGTGGTCCTCTCGCAGCGGCTGGCGGTCGATGTCCCGACGGCCGTCCAATTCTTGCAAGGCACTCTGTCCACCGCGCAGCTCGCGCAGAGTCTCGGCATGACCCCGGATGCGCTCCAAGGGACCGTGCGCGATGCGCTCAATCAGGCATCGTCAGTCGGCCCGCATTTGCCCGCGCACTGAGGCACGGATCCGTGAAGCGTCGTCGCCGGCGCGTCTGTGATTCTCAAACGCGCGCATTCGTCTGCGGAAATGGCCGGATGAGCCAGCGGGGGTGTGTCTGAGTCGAGACGTGTTGGCGACCGAAGAGGACGGGGGCGTTGAAAAACGAGATGAAGAAGACGTGGAAGCGCGCAGGTTCGCTTGCTGGGATGATCGTGGCGCTCGTTTGGATCTGTGCGCCGGTGCCCGGGGTGACAGGGCAAGGTGGCCCGTCACCGCTGGCAAAAGGGTGGGGCCGCATCGTAGCATCGGGCACGATCACCGGGGTCGACCGGGACCGCAACACGCTCACCTTCGCCCTTGCCCCCGAGAGCCACGTGGATTGGTTTCAGGGTGGCACAGCGTGGCGACGCGAGACGCTTGCCGGTACGCGCAGGCTCCGCCTGCTTCCCGCGACGCTGATCGTTGACACGGGAGGGCACGGGATTACGCTCGCGGCGATTCGGCCGGGCTTGCCCGCGATGCTCTGGGCGGTGGCGCAGCCCGACATGCAGCTCATCGGTGTCATCGTGGAGATCGCGTCGCCGCGGGTGACCACCCCTGCCGTACCTTCGGGGTCTGTCTCCCGTGCGGGCGTGGTTGTTGGGCGTTCCGGCTCGATGATCGACCTGCTCACGAGCACCGGAAGCCGGCGCAGCATCATCGTGACGGGGGCGACGGTCATTCGCGTGAACGGGCAGGCTGTGCCGCCGGCGGCGGTCGCCCCGTACGACGTCCTCGAGGTGGGCGGTCCGCTCAACTCGGACGGCAGCCTCGCGGCCACGCGAATCGACATCAGTTTCTCGGCGCCGGACGCCGCCCGCGTTTCAGGGCCCGTGGAGCAGGTCATCGGCGGGCTCGGTGGTCTCGTCGTGGCTCAGACGATGATCTCGACTTCGGCCGACACGTACGTTCTCCGCGACAGCGCGCGCGCCGATCTGTCCCAGGCCGTGTCGGGCCAGCCGATGGTCGTGTACGGCATTCCGCTTCTTGACGGTGCCACTCCCATCGGACTCGCGGCGCGTGTCGTCGTGATCCGGTGAGG
>DASPUZ010000184.1:0-24134 GCA_035622635.1 bacterium
CGGGACATGCTCGCCTTCCACAACCTGTGGGAGAAGGAACGCATCCTGTACGGCGGGCTCGTGGAACTCATCGTCAACGCAATGACGGACGTGAAGCCGGGGTTCATCGAATGGGAGTGGCGGTGATTCCGGGGCTCCGGACGGCATGCACGCGGCGTGATCAAGGCCACAATCGCTAAATTCGGCGAGGCAGAGGTCGGCACGGAAGATTGCAAATACACCATCCGTCAGCTCATCGACTCGGGGTGGTGCGTCTACAGATACTCCGGCGGGAGCGTCATTGCGCTTCCGGAGCAGGAGGGGGGCACATCCGGGTCGCCGGGCTAGCGGGCGATGTAGCGGTTACACCGACCTTCCTCTCCAATGTTCCCGGCGCCTCGGGACGTGGCGTGAGCCCTTCCCCCCTTCGCGCTGCCTCTTCCGATATGCCGGGAACGCTGGAGGGGAGGACTGGTCTCGACGTGCAAGGGGGAGAAGCCCTATGCCATTGTTCAAACCAGTCAAGAAGCCCGTCATCAAACCGGCATCGGCGGGCGCGGAGGTCAGCGGCTCCCGGCCACGGTATGTGCCCAAAACGGCGCCATGCATCAGGGGGTGTCCGAATGGAATCGACATCCGGGGATGGGTGACGACCATCGCCCAGGCGGCGGAGTACGGCCGGACCCACAACGAGGCGTATGATCGCGCGTGGCGGATCATCACTGACCGGAACCCGTTTCCGGCGGTGTGCGGCCGCGTGTGTCCCCATCCGTGTGAGGATGCGTGCAATCGGAAGGACAAGGATGGCGCGGTGGCAATCAACGCGCTGGAGCGGTTCGTTGGCGATTTCGGCATCGAACGGCGGTTGAGCCTCAGCAGGCTGACTGAGACCGCGCATCCGGAGAAGATCGCCGTGATTGGTGCTGGTCCGGCGGGCCTCTCCTGCGCCTACCAGCTCGCGCGTCGGGGATACGCAGTGACCGTCTTCGAGGCGTTCAGCCAGCCGGGCGGGATGCTCCGCTACGGCATTCCCGCGTACCGGTTGCCGCGCAATGTGCTGGACGCCGAGATCCAGCGGATTCTGGACCTCGGGGTGGAGCTCCGCTGCAACACGATCATCGGCAAGGACATCGACCTAGAGGAGATCCGCCGCCAGTACCCCGCCATCTTTGTCGGCATCGGCGCGCACAAGGGACTGACGCTCGGTATTCCGGGCGAGGACGCGCCCAATGTTCTGACCGGGACCGGCTTCCTCAACCAGATCAACCGGGGTGTGGCGGTGGACGTGGGCGACCACGTGATCGTGGTCGGCGGCGGAGATACAGCCATCGACGCGGCGCGGGTCAGCAAACGGCTGGTCACGGACGCGGCGCGGGTCAGCAGGCGGCTGGGTGCCTCGGTGACGGTGATCTATCGCCGGACCCGGCAGGAGATGCCCGCGATTCCGCTGGACGTTGAGGGCGCGCTCGAAGAGGGCATCCGGATCGAGTACCTGGTGGCGCCGGTCGCGGTCGTGAAGACCGACGGGAAAGCCAGCGCCCTGCGCTGTATTCGCACGCAACTCGGGGAGCCGGAGGCGTCCGGGCGGCGGCGGCCGTTGCTGGTGCCGGGGACGGAATTCAATCTCCCTGCCTCCACCATCATTGCGGCGGTCAGCCAGGCGCCGGAGTTTGACGGACTTGATGCACTTCATCAGGGAGGGCACGGAATCACGCCGGACCGATGGGGCGCGACGGGGCTCGACGGTATCTACACGGGCGGAGACGACGTGCAGATCGGGCTCGCAATCCTCGCCATTTCCCAGGGCCGGTTTGCGGCCGAGGCGATCGACGCGCGCTTCCGCGGCCGGACGCTTGAGCCGCCGACCGAGCTTCCGATCATCAAGTCCGACCGGATCAAGCTCGGCTGGTATCCGGACGCTCCGCGGCACGAGCGCGCGCACGTTCCGGTGGAGAGCCGTGGGATGGAGACCGAAATCGAGCAGGGGCTGTCGGAAGGGGCGGCGTTCGACGAGGCCAAGCGGTGCATGTCCTGCGGCATGTGCTTTGACTGCGAGACCTGCTGGATGTACTGTACCAACAACTGTTTCGTTAAGCTGCCGAAGGGTGAGCACTACACGGTGAAGCTGGAGCTCTGCAACGGGTGTCAGAAGTGCGCGCAAGAGTGCCCATGCGGATATATCGAGATGATATAGCCAATTACGATAGCGGGGACGTATGAGGCGCTTTTGCAAAGAAGAACGGGGGGAGGGACAAAATCGCTGACACCATCCGGCCGGTTGAGTACTTCTGGATCGTTGTGTTGAAGTCTTGTTGCGTTGCGCTCCTTTCGGTTGGGCGACGAACGAAGCGCCGAGTGGACCAGCAGTCAAGACAGAACGGACCACACGAATCCGACGCCTTCTCAGCAGCGGGTCGGGGGTTCGAATCCCTCAGGCCGCTCAACACAACGTGAACCTCGCCGCGCACACGCTGAATATCACCGTCAAGGGCGAGGTAGACGACATCGGCCGTTCGGCGAGGATAGCGCAGTCCGGCTGCGCGAGTACTTGCGGAAGTATCGGTGGAACACACTCCCCGACGACTACCTTGTTACGAACAGGGCACCCGATCCGGTCGGATACCGTCACCCATATTCTCGGCACGATCAGCCGCCGGGCGGGTTTGCCGCACCCTGTCTCGCCCCATAAGCTCCGGCATTACTGCGGGGCGATCGTGCTGAAGATCAGCGGGGATTTGGCACTGACCCGGCAGACCCTTCGGCACCGGACGCTCCACATGAGTCTCCAGTATGCCAGGTTGACCGAGATGGATGTGCTGAGAAAGTTTCGCCGGGCGTCACCGATGGATCACCTGGGGCGGCGTTAGCGCGTTAGCTTCGCAGGTACGGCCAAGAAAAACAGGGGAGGGGCGCGTCGTACGTCGGGCGCGGCCTCGTCGTTGTCGCAGCCGCATCAGGAGGAATCTGGAACAGGCCTCGCGAACATCGGGCCGCATTCAGGGTTCCTTCTCGACTCCTGTTTCGCCGTAACAATCTGCTGCCCGTCTGCACTACATATCATTCGGCCAGGAAGGCACGGCACCACGAGACCTCTTCGAGGGGGTGTAAAGGGATGCCAAAGTATCTGATCACGGGCAACTATGGCGTGGAGGGGACAAAGGGGCTCGTTAAAGGCGGAGGCGGTACCGCACGCAGGAAAGCCGTAGAAGAGATGATGCACGGTGCTGGAGGAAAGGTGGAGGCATTCTACTACGCCTTTGGGAACGACGACGTCTACGTGATTGTCGATGCGCCAGACAACGTTACAGTAGCGGCGATCTCGCTAGCCGTGAACGCTGCGGGCGCGGTGGCAATCAAGACGACTGCTCTCCTAACGCCCGAGGAGATAGACCAGGCCGCCCGAAAGTCGGTTTCATATCGCGTTCCAGGGCAGTAGATTGCTCTAACGAGAGGGGCGCGTCGTACATCAGGCGCGGCCTCTCATCCATGGTCGAATAAAGATGTCCATAAAGCGGATTCACGAAGGTACTTCCCCCAACGAGGGAGGAGGGAATGACATGGCGTCCATGCAGAAGAAGAATCATGCCTCTCCGGACGAAACGCGCACGTTCTCAAAGGGGAAACTTGCCCTGGTGTCACTCGGCGGCTTCACCTTTGGGCGCATGACAGTAGAGCCCGGTTGGAAGTGGTCAGAGTCCATCAAGCCTGTTGTGAAGACCAATAGTTGTCAGCAAGAACACCTCAGTTATCACATCTCCGGACGACTCCGCGTACGAATGGATGATGGCAGCGAGGCGGAGTTCGGCCCGGGTGATGTTTCGATGATTCCCGCTGGACACGATGCCTGGGTTGTTGGGAACGAACCAGCCGTCATCATCGACATCACCGGGATGAAGGATTACGCGAAGCCCAGGTAGTCCCCTCGACCAATCTGCTAAGCGACATCACTCACAAGAAAGGGGCCGCGTCGATCAGGGCGCGGCCTCCGATGTCCCAGGAGTTGATAGTTCCGCGAGTTCCTCTGGTTTCAGCATCGCCAACAAACCGGCGAACAGGAGGTAGAGATGGACAACGCACATCTCGACTTCTCGCTGTGTAACGACAGCGTGGATGCCCTTAGACACAAGTTCCTCAAGGGCGTCGATTCTACGGCCGATATCCTCGACTTGGGCTGCGAGAACAGCACGTTGGTCACTCGCGGTCCACTCTCGCACGAAACTGCCACAAGCAGTCACGAAATGCTTGTCGTCGGGTTCGTGACCATCAACAACCGCTCCCCTCGGCGGATACAGCACGTCCGCCATTTCCTTCATCATCCGACGTAGGGACGTCATCGCCTGCGACCATTATCCAGGAGAGCCCGAGCGTGCGCGTTCCTTTGCCGCGAAGAACATCCGAAGCGCATCGGGAGCGATGAGGGCCAGTTGTTGTTCGTCGACGAGGATCTTCGCCCGTTGAAAAGCGTCAGCGGGAATGTTGCCGAACCGTAGTGCGTAGGCTGGACTGACAGGCGCACCAGCACCGCGGTGAGGTACAGGCCAGCATGAGCCGAGGTGCCGCGGGCTCCGGCGAGGAATAGGATACGGTGCCGGAACGCCAAGAGCCAACGGCCGCTGAAGTGACGAGGGTCCCGCGATAGCAGCGACGGGTCAATCAGAGCGAAAGGGAACCATGCCAATACGGGCACGCCACGCCTTCTGCGTCGTGCTCCTGCTGCAGATCGGGACCGCAGCAAGCGGAAACGCCGCCGTAGCGCCATCCCAGGTTTCGGGCGTCGACGTCGCTGCGACGCAGAGCATCGGCCGGTTCGATAACACGCCGTACATCCGGACATGGGGCACGCTGCACGGTGTCGTTTCCCCGTCGGAGCGGGTCGTCGGCCTCCATGCGCTGCCGAAGAATGCGACCGGCCAGTACGAGTACGCGTCGCAGTTCGAGATCATCGCACCGGCGACCGGTGGTGACACGGTCATCGTCGAGGCAGAGAATCGCGGCGTACCGGCCTTGCTCGAGATGGTAAGTGAATTCGCCGCGTCGGGGAGCAGCCCCGCGACCGTCAAATACCCGTCCGGCTTCGGAAACGGGTTTCTGTTTCGGCACGGGATCGCCTACGCGCGCGTTCAGTGGCAGACGGGAATTGCCGCCGGCATTCCCGCATCGGCGCAAGGCGTCGGCGAGATCGTCGTTCGCGACTTCGGACGATGGCTCTCGAACCGCTTTCGCACGCGAATCATCGGCGGGATCAGCCAGAGCGGTTGGTTTGTAGAAACCTTCGTCGCCGAGGGGTTCAACGAGAACCCGGTCGACGGAACGGCGGTCTACGCTGGCGCGATTGCAATCGACGGCACGGGAAACTGGCTCGCGCTCAACCAGTTCGCGCAGGCGCATGGGACTCCGCAGCAACCGTATCTCGATCCGACCGATCCACAGCCGATTTCCGCCGCAACGCTGCTTCGGCGTCCGAAGAGCGATCCGTTTTTCGTCGATGTCGCGAACTACACGGACTTCTATCGCCTTCACGCGAGCGTCACCGACACAACGAAGCTTCCCGTCGGCATGCGCCGCTACGACTGGCCGTCCCCGCACGTCGCGGGCGGCCATGAGACCGCGCCGTACGCGTTCCGTGCGTTGCACTGCAACGGCGGCGTTCCGATACCCTTGAATCCGATCAGCTACAGTCCGTACGCCCGTGCCCTGGTGCTCGAACTGGCAAAACGCGTGGGATCGCGGGCCGCATCCGGGGTGCCGGCCCTGCCTCCGTCGACGCTCTTCGAGCTCGGCCCCGCGCCGACCGACACAACACACTTTAATCTGTTGGCTGGCGCCGTGCTTGGAGTGCCCCTTGTCGATGCCGACGCGCAGCCGAAAGGCGGCGTGCGTTTTCCCGAGGTCGAAGATCCGGTCGGGAAGCCCACTCCGGTATCGCTGCCTCCCGTCGTCACGACGTCCATCAGCCGCGTCTGCGGCAACTTCGGCGGATGGCAGCCGATGACCGCCGCGGAGCTTACGCAACGCTATGGGTCACGAGACCGGTACGTCCGCGCCTACGCCGCCGCTGTCGACAGGCTCATCGCGGCCGGTTACCTGCTCGATTCGGATCGCTCGATGCTGCTCCAGCGGGCTGCCGAACTCTACGCCAACCCTGCCGGGTATTGATATCTCGGTGCTCGGTGTCTGCACGTAGGCTTGTGGACACCTACTCGACCGTCCCGTTCTTCGTGGCTCAAGCTCCGGCACGCTCGTGATCGGCGCGGCCTCCACGTAATCGTACGCGCCGGCTAAGTGCTCCCCCGAGGATTTTCCCCACGAAAAGTGCCGTCCAAGAACGGCGTTTTTGCACAGTTCTGGGCATCGGGCGTGCCAACCAAAAACCGTTGTAGGCCTTGCGCTATGCGGTTTCTCGTTCGATTTTCGTCTCGGCCACGGGCCCGGAATCCCCGGCCCGAAGGATTCCTTTGGCTCGTGATGATGACGGAGAGCTTCTCGTCGTCCGGACACCCATCAGGATTCTCGGTCCCGGCGATGCGAGCATGTCCGGTTCGGCGGTCACGATACGGAACCGAGCCTCGGGTCGAACGCGTCCCGGATCGCGCTCCCGAGCAGGTTGAAGCCGAGAACGGCGAAGAAGATCGCCAGCCCCGGGAATGTCGGATACCACCAGGCGTCGACCATGTAGCTGCGGGCCTGGGAGATGAGGGCGCCCCACTCCGGCGTAGGTGGCTGTGCCCCGAGCCCAATGAAGCTCAGGCTGGCCGTCGCCAGGATGGCAAATCCGATGTCGATTGAAGCCTGAACCACGACCGTCGTAGCGACGTTGGGCAGGAGGTGGCGGACGAGGATACGGCGCGGTCCCGCGCCGATCGACACGGCGGCCTGTACGTACTCCTGCTCCCGGAGCGACAAGATCTGCCCGCGGACCAAGCGCGTGTACCAGGGCCACCAGGACAGCGCGATCGCCAACACGGTGTTGGACAGGCCCGCACCAAGCGTTGCCGCGATCACGATCGCGAGTACCAGGCGCGGGAATGCCAAAAACACGTCGGTGGTGCGCATCAGCGCCTCGTCCGTCCATCCGCCCCAATACCCGGCAACGAGCCCCAGGCCGACCCCGAGAGTCATGGCGAGCGCAAGCACCACGGCAGCGACCGAGAGCGAGATGCGCGTCCCGGTCAGCACACGGCTGAGGAGATCCCGGCCGAGATCGTCGGTCCCGAACCAATGGCTGGCGGACGGCGGCTCGAGCTTCTCCGCGGCAGAGATGTGGTACGGGTCCACTGGCGCCGCTGCGGGGCCGGCCAGGGCGGCGAGGACCAAGAGCGTCACGATGGCCAGTCCGATCCAGGCGCCCGGGGCGCGCCAGAGGAGACGGAATGACCTTTGGAGGTAGGTGGTGCCCCGGCCCGCTTGAGCACTAGTACCGGATTCGAGGGTCGACGACAGCATACAACACGTCCACTCCGAGGTTCACCAGGACAAACACCACCGTCAGGAGCAATGACGCCCCCATGATCCCGGGGTAGTCGAGCGCCGTGATGGCGTTCACGCTGTAGAGGCCCACGCCGGGCCACGTAAAGACCAACTCCACCAGGAACACGCCCCCGAGCAGGCCGCCCGTGTACAGTCCGAGGACGGTGATCACGGGGATGAGGGCATTTCGCAGGGCATGGTGCACGAGGACGCCCAGCGGTGCGATTCCCTTCGCCCAGGCGGTCCGCGTGTAGTCTTGCGACAGCGACTCGAGCATCGTCGAGCGGGTCATGCGAACGGTGGGGGCCAGCGACGAAAGCGCGAGCGTGAGAGCAGGCAGCACGAGGTGGGACAGCGCGCTCCCCAGGTCTTGGAACTTCCCGGTGAGGAGGCTGTCCACGACGTACAGGCCCGTGATGTGCGGCGGCGGAACCGCCGTGATGCCAAGCCGGCCCGACAGCGGCAGCCATCCGAGCCACCGGACAAAGACCAGCTGCAGCAGGATCCCGAAGAAGAAGACCGGAAACGAGAGGCCGCTCAGGCTCAGGACCTGGGCGAGCAGATCCGTCATCCCGCCGCGCCGGACCGCCGACAGCACACCGATCGGAATGCCGAGGACGATCGTGAGCAGCATCGCGGATGCGGCGAGTTCGACGGTGGCGGGGAAGTACTGTGCGAGATCACCCATCACCGGGCCGTTGGTCAGCATCGAAGTGCCGAGGTCGCCGCGGGCAAGCCTTGCCAGAAAGACGAGATACTGCTGGGGAAGCGGGCGGTCGAGGCCGAATGTGTGGCGCACCGCCGCCAGCTGCTCGGGGCCTGCGTGCTCGCCCGCGATCAGCTTGGCCGGATCGGCCGGCACGAGGTGCGTCAGGACGAACAGGAGCAGGCTCACTCCCACCAGGAGCGGCGGAAGTAGGAGGAGCCTCCGTAGCACGTACCGAGTCACCTGCGGCACCCCGGCCGGCCTTCCGCGCCCGCGGGCCGCGCGTCGCCCTTAGCGGACACTCGGCGGCCCGGCCGGGGACTGCATCCGTGCACGCCCGGGTCAGCTCTTCGAGATTGCGTAGAGGTCGAACGTGTTGCCCAACGCCGGGTTGTACACGTACCCTTGGACGTTGGATCGCATCGCGACGCGGTAGACAAGCGTGCCGATGAAGATCGCCGGCGCCTCGCTGACCATGATCTTCTGGGCATCCTTGAACAGCTGAATCCGCTGCCGCTGGTTCGTCATCTCGTTCGCCTGCTTCATCAGCTGTTCCGCCTTGTCGTTTGCGTAGTAGCTGAAGTTCCATCCGGCCGAGCCCCACGCGTCTTTGCCGAAGGTCCCGTCGAGCATTGCCGAGGAGTCGGCGTAGTCGGGATAGTTGCGGACGGGCAGGAGGTCGGGAGCGGTGTCCAGCTTACCCGCCTTGTCGAGCACCACTGACGACGCCAGTTCCTGGATATCGACCGTGATGTTGAGTTGCTTGAGCTGGTTCTGGAGAATCTCGGCAGCCTTCCGGAACGTGGGGTCGCCCTGGAAGAGGAACAGGCTCAGCGTGAACCCGCCGTTGGGGTGGCTCGACTCCCCGAGCAACTGCTTGGCTTTCGCCATGTCGAGATGATACGGCTTGTCGGAGGCCGAGAGGTGCGCCGGGTCCGCGTTGGGCAGGGGGCCGTACAGCGGCTGCAGGTTGCCGTTGAAAATCAGGGTTCGGGCGGCCTCGTAGTCGAACGCGTACGACAACGCCTGACGGATCTTCACGTCTTTGAGCGGTTCACGCTGACACTGCATCGCGATATAGAAGATCCGCATCGTCGGGAAGGACTGGACCTTGATCCCGGGCTCTTTCGCCAGCGCGTCGATGATGTCCGGCGCCACGATCGTCAGGACGTCCGCGTCCCCCTGCTCGAGCATCAGGCGCTGAGTGGACACCTCGGGCGTGATCTTGAAGATGATGCGCTTCACGTGCTGGCCTTGCCACCCGCCCCAGTACCCGGGAAACTGCGCTAGCACGACCTCCCCGGCGCCCTTGTCGTAGCTTTCGAGCATGTACGGTCCGGTGCCGGCCTCATGGTCGGCGAGCCAGCCTTGCGCCAGATCGGTGCCGGAGGCGTGGCCGGTCAGGGCGGCGGGGCTCACCATCATGGCGCCCGAAACGGCCGCCAGTTTGGCGGCGAATGCCGCATCCGGTTCCGTGAGATTGAAGCGGACGGTCATCGGATCCGGCGTTTCGATCGTCGACACGACGCCTTTGTATGCGTACCCCATGCCGCGGTTGATCTTGAGCAGCCGCTCGATCGTGGCTTTGACCGCGTCCGACCCGAACGGCGTTCCGTCGTGGAACTTGACTCCGGAGCGCAGCTTGAAGGTCCAGACCTTGGCGTCCGGCGAGCTCTGCCACGAGGTTGCCAGGCGTGGGATGATTTGTGAGGTGGCGCCCCGGAGTGTCACGAGCCCTTCGTATATACCCCGGGTGATGCGGAGGGTGTTGTCGTAGACGATCTGCGGATCCAGAGTCTGCACCGAAAGGTCCTGTCCGACGACCAGGGTGTCGGGTCCCGCCCCGGCGGCCGCGACTCGCGCCGGACGCATCAGGTCCCTGAGGCCTGCGGCCCCCGTGCCCACTGCGGCTGCGCCCAGGCCGAGCGTCTTGAGAAGCTCGCGGCGCGACAGACCTCGCTGCTTACCACCATGTCGCATCAACCATCTCCCCCTTCGGAAGCGTACCTCCTACTGCCACGTGCGCCACACGGTTCGTGAACTCCCCGAAGGAGTCCTTCGTGGCCGAGGTCGAGGGGAGGTCGTGCGTTACGTCCGATCCATCCCATCGCGATTCATTGCGGCCGGGAATGCGCCCAGCGGGTCAGTAGTTTCATACTGTGAAAGGAGGAATGCAGATGAAAGCCTATGTTGTCGACAATGACCAATCGTTCGGTGTGCGCTTCACCGAGATCTCCGAGCCGAGCCCGGCGCCCAACGAAGCGGTGATCGAGGTTGAAGCGTTTTCGCTCAATCACGGCGAGTTACCGGGACGGGTGTTTTCTACCAATGGGACTGTTCCGGGGTGGGACACGGCGGGGCGCGTGGTCACAGCGGCTGCCGATGGCGGCGGGCCGAGCGTTGGGACGCGCGTTGTGGGTTGGGGATGGGGTGGGGCCTGGGCCCAGCGGCGCGCCGTGGCGACGTCGGACCTGGCGCCTCTGCCCGAGGGGGTCGACGCGGAAGCGGCAAGCACGCTGCCGGTTGCGGGTATCACCGCCCTGTGCGCCGTCCGCATACTGGGAGCAATCGTTGGGCGCCGAGTGCTCGTGACCGGAGCGTCGGGCGGGGTCGGAAGATTCGCGGTGCAGCTTGCGCGTATCGCAGGAGCCGACGTCGTCGCACTCACGTCATCCGAGGCGAAGCGCGAGGAGCTGCGTGAGGCCGGTGCGAGCGAAGTCGTGACCGACCTGGCGCACCTTTCGGCGCCGGTCTACGCCGTCCTCGAGAACATCGGCGGTTCTACCCTCGTCGATGCGTGGAATCGCCTAACCCCGGGAGGGATCCTCATCTCGATCGGGTACGCCGCCGGAAGCCCGGCGACGTTCCCTCCATACGCGACAGTTTTGCCGCGCAAGTCGCTCGTGGCCTACGGCTCCGGCTGGACGCCGTCGCTCCCAGGCGAAACGAGGGGTACCGACCTCGCCTACCTCGCGCGTCTTGTCGCCGCGCGTGCGCTCGATCCCCACATCACGTGGCGCGGTTCGTGGAAGCGGCTTCCCGACGCGATCGCGTTGCTGCAGAACCGCCGGATTTCAGGGAAGGCGGTCCTCCGGGTCGACTAGCGCGGGGCCCCGGTGGGAGAGGTGACGAGGGCAACCCGCCGCAGGATCGCAACGGTCGCTTCTTGGGGATCGAGCAGGCCCTCGGCGGCGAGCTTCTTCTTGAGTTGCTCGAGCGCGAGGCAGAGGCTTCCGGACCCAGCCGGCTGCAGTTCCCGCGCGTACCCGGCGGACGCGCTGGCACCGCACCCTCCACGTGAGCCCGCAGTACGCGCGATTGACCGAGAGGGACGTGCGGCGGAAGTTCCGGCGGGCGAGCCCGGTGGACAGTCTGCGACGGCGATAGACTCCGTTAACGGACACAGGGGCTGCGTTGCTTCGTCAGGACGCGGGCCCATTCGTTCTCGGGACGTGGTACGATCTCGGGTATGAGCAAGTCCGTCTATCGCGATGTGATGGGAGAGACCGGTCCTCGCCGTCTGTGACGGGGGTGCCACCATTATCGCTCGGTACACGGTCGCGCTCGGGCACGAGAGTCGGCCGCCGGTCGCCGGCGGCGTCCTCGTCACACGGGGACGACCTGTTTGTGACGGTGTGCAGATCTCTGAAGCAGCACACCGCATCGAGGTCGGCGGGGGCGGGCCCCCGGGCGGAGATGACGTGGAAGGTCGGAGGGGATGTGCGATGCCGCGTTACAAAGTGATGGTCGATGACAACTTCCACTACGAGGACCCCGAGGAACGCTCGGAACAAGGAGTCTACGAAACCGCCGAAGAGGCACTGGCGGCATGCCGCCGGATCGTTGATCAATCGTTGCAGGAGTGCTATCGCCCCGGCATGTCGGCCCAAACTCTGTACGACTACTACACCAGCTTCGGCGACGATCCATTCGTCGTCGTTGTCGATGGCGTCGACCGCGACTTCAAGTTCTCCGCGTGGAGTTATGCCGAGCAGCGCTGCCGCGCGATTTGCGGCCTGGATCCGGCGACGCCTGAAGGATGAGGAGGGGATGGGCCGTCAGCATGAAGATTGCCCGTGTGGATGTGTTTGGGTACGATGTGCACTACGTACACGGAAGCTACGTCATGTCTGGTGGTCGAACCGTTACGGCGCTACCGAGCACCGTCGTTCGGATCACCACGGACGACGGGACCACCGGATGGGGCGAAGTGTGCCCGCTCGGCAGCACCTACCTGCCGGCGTCTGCGGAAGGGGCACGGGCGGCGCTCCGTGAGCTAGCGCCGGCCGTGCTCGGCCTGGATCCGACAAACCTTGAACTCATCCATCATACAATGGAGACCGTCCTGCGCGGCCACGCGTACGCGAAAAGCCCCATCGATGTAGCCTGTTGGGACGTACTCGGCCGAGCCTCCGGTTATCCCGCCTCGACCCTGCTCGGTGGTTGCTGCCAGTCTCAGTATCCACTATATGTTGCGGTGCCGATGGGATCGCCAGAGGAGATGGCGGAACACGTCCGTGCCTACCGTGCGCAGGGGATCCACCGATTTCAATTGAAAGTCGGTGGCGATCCCCGTGCCGACTCGGAGCGCGTCGCGCGCGTCCTCGCGGCAACCGGCGATGATGACCTCATCATCGCCGACGCCAATGGTGGATGGACCCTCCAGGATGCCGTTGTCGCGGTCCGCATGCTCACGTCTTCGCCGCGGCTCTATTTGGAGCAGCCATGCTCCTCCCTTGAGGAATGCCTCCATGTTCGCCGGCACACGACGCTCCCGATGGTACTCGACGAGGTCATCACGGACGTGCCGTCCTTCCTCCGCGCCGCCAGGGCCGGCGGCATGGAGGCCATCAATCTCAAGATCGCCAAAGTGGGCGGTCTGACGCGCGCCCGGCTGATGCGCGATCTGGCTGAAGCCCTCGGCATCCGAGTCACGGTGGAAGACATGTGGGGCGGGGATATCGTCACGGCTGCGATCAGCCATCTGGCCAGCAGTACGCGGCCGGAGATGCTGTTCACGGCATCTTTCATGAACGACTGGGTCTGCGAGCACGTGGCAGGCCACACTCCGCGGTCGCGGGCGGGCTTCGGCGTGACGCCCGACTCGCCGGGTCTGGGTATCGAGGTGGATGCGGGCACACTTGGTAAGCCGTTGCTGAGCGTTGATGACACTGCGACTCGCGGCTAACAACCCGGCTCATCCGGGGGGACCCGCGAGAGCTCGTGAATCAACGGCCCGGGCAGCGTGGGGACACGCGGCACCGTCAGCGGCTGCAGGATTTCAAGGACCGTCGCGCTCGCACGAGGCGTGACCCGACGGCGTGCGGCGACCGCGTACCGCATGAAGCGCACGCGACCGCCGTCACCGTTGTCCAAAGAGCGCGACGAAACCGCCACCCCGGGCTGCCGCGATCTCCTGTGTCCACTCGCTGAGAAGCGGGGTCTAACCGAGTCCTGCCGGAGCATGCACCAACGTCAACGGATGTGCCAGTCCGCAGGGAGGGCAGCTATCCGCAACCGCCCGCGATCCCTGCACCGCCCGACGGGCGCCTCTGCCGGCGCTGCGCCGGCCTTGGTCAGGGTCGGTTCCGCCGCATCACCTGCGCCTCGTCTGGGTAAAGACCTCTTCGCCTGAGGTCATGCCGGGGGACTCGAAGCGCTTGGCGGTCTTCCTCAAGCAGCCGACCTATTCCGGGCAGGTCTTCGGCAGACCGTCGAGCCCCTCGCGTTGCTGTGAGAACAGCACCGACACGCCCGTGGCCGTCCGCGAGAACTGCACAATGAAAAGCGTATCGTAGCCGCCGGGCCATTCAGGCACCGTGGCCGGATTGCCACCTCCCCATGCGACCAGGTGCTTCGCCAGCCTGTCCTCCCACTCGTGCTCCCAGGCGATGAAGATCAACGCGTTCTCGTACTTGGGGCGAAGTAGCTCCGCTTGAAGTTCGTTGATCTGGTCGGCACCGAAATCCGTGTTCACCGGCATGCCGAGCCGAATCGCGGTTGGTTCGATCGTGGCGAGCGGCCGTATGTAGTTGTACGAGGTTCCGTCATAATCAACCATGCGGTGGCCGGGATTCGGCGCGAAGAGATAATCTGGTCTTCCAAATCGGGCAAGCAACACGCTCGGCAAGGCGAGCGAGCGGCGCAGTCCCTGGCAGGTGAGCTGTCCCAAGCCGTGCTCGGGTTTCTCCCCATGGCGAAACAGCACGATCGTCTCCTTGGCAGCCTGGGCCGCCTCCGTCGCGGCAGGCGTCGTGACGACCGTGGCGCCGAACAGGACCCCCATTAAGGTGATGGCGAGCAGCCAGCGCACCATCCCGTTCTTCCTCCTCTGCGTCGCGTCACCCAGTGCGCCTACGTGCCTACTTCACCGGAAGGGCCTTGACGACGTCACGCATCCTGGGTCACCCACTTTGGCGGTCGTGTTGCCTTCCGGGTCATGCCTTTTTCGACGGGCTTCTTGACGGCCTGGCCTTCGCCCACCGCGCCCGCACCACCGCCCGCATCATGGCGGACCGCTCCTCGGACGTCAGGCGTTGGTGGCGGGCAACGGCCGCCTGCCGGGCGAGTTCGACCCGCCGCTCTCGGGCCATGCGCCGTCGTTTCAGCCCGCCTTTTCGCCCCGCGGTCTGACGCCATCCGTTGCCAGCCTTCGTCATGTTCCGAGTGTATCATCCTTCGCACGTATTGACAAATCCGACCCGCCGCACGTAGAATCGGTGCGACGGAGTTCCCGCGATTCCTGCTTGCGCGCGAGCGCCCGCCCGACCGCGACCTGTGCACCGAGCCGCCCCGCGGGAGCGCACCGCTTGTTCGGGCGCTTGCTCGGCGTCCTGACGCGCCGCTGCGTGTGACGAGAGGGGGGAACCGTATGCGATGGGCGTGGTCGTGCGTCCTGCTCGGCGTGTGCCTGTTTGTGGTCGCTCCGGCTGTCGTGGTGCGGGCTCAGTCGGTTACCGCGCCAGCCACCGTCGGCGTCTACTTCACGCCTCAGGACCACCCCGGCGACGAGGTCGTTCGGGCATTTTCTGACGCCCGCCGGCAGATTCTCGTCGTGATCTATGAGTTCACCGAGTCCCACATCGCGGATGCGCTCGTTGACGCGGCCCGCCGCGGTGTCGACGTCTGGGTCATCATGGACCGAAGCGCGACACGAGAGCGGGGGAGTCAGTATATGCGTGTCGCGGACGCGCTCGGGGGGCATGTCCGACTCCACGCGGGCCTCGACGGCGCATCCGGCATCGTCCACAACAAGTTCGCCGTCGTGGACGGACGGCAGGTGTTGACCGGCAGCTTCAACTGGACGTATTCGGCCGAGGACCGCAATTGGGAGAATCTCGTCGTGATTGACAGCTCGGCCCTGGCTGGCGCCTACGTGCGACAATTCCACCGGATCTGGCAAGCGCCCTGAAGGCGAAACTCCACCGTTCCGGCCGGTCAGCGTCCCGGTCGAGGTCGAGCGTTCGCGCCTGCGCCACGAGCGCCTACCGCCAATGGCGCGGTTCCCCCTGGGTCTGCGCGGACACTTGCGGTTTCGCGGCTGCGTTCCTCCGGCCAAGGAGGTGCACCCCGCTTGTCCCGTCCGGAGCCGTCCCGGCAAGCGCCTCGAGAGCCCGTTTGCGGCGCTGGCAAGCGGGGCAGGGCAGGAGCCGGACGGCTAGCGGGCAATCCCCTGGGGTTTCCCGCATGTTAGAATAAGGGCGAACCATCTTAGAGGAACAGTCTCGCGAAGCCGGTGCGGCTTCCAGCTGCGCAGCGTGATTGACGAGTAGAGCGCGGGCCGCGAAGGGGATCGCAAGATGAGAACGTGGGCGGCAATGCTCCTGGGAGTGGTCGTGTTCGTGCTGATGCTTCCCGGCATCGGCAGCGCGCAAGGACCGTTGCAGCTCCAAGGGACGATCTCGAGCGTGGATTGCCGGGCGCAGACCCTGACGCTCAGCGGATCGGGCGGCCAGAATACCCTCACGGTGGGACCCTACACCGCTGTGCTGCTCAATTCCGCGAATGTCCCGCTGTGCGCGCTACGGCGGTACATCGGCGTGCCGGCAACCGCGTGGCTAATCGCCAACGGCAATCAGTTCATGGTTACCAGAATTGATGTGGCCGTCGCCGCGGCGGTGCCCCCGCCGCCTCCCTATTACCCGTACTACGGTCCGTACTACTACGGACCGCCTTTCTGGTTCGGCATCGGTATCGTGTTCGGCCCAGGATACCGGCACCACTGGTAACATCTGCGCCGTCCGTATGGCCGCCTGAAAACAGAACGCTCCCACAGCCAAAGGCCGCAGGCGTATGTCCTGCGGCCTTGTCGTCTTGGTGAGGTGGAAGCGCATGACCGCGGGGCCTTCGCGGACGATCATCTCCTGTTGGACTTGCGTCGGAGGACCTCAAACACACGCTCGTGGCAACCGGGGACGGCGGTCAGCTTTCCGGCGTGCTCGGGCCGCTGGCCCGGCGGCGACGCTCGACGGGCGAGGGGCCTCTATGGCGTCCGACGGGGTGTGCGCGTCTTCTCCGACGCTGGTTCCTCGGGCGCGGGTTCCAAGCCCACCTCGTCCCAGTAGCATTCGTCGCAGAACCGCATAATGATGCCGTTGCGTTCCAACTCACGACGCACCGATCGAAGACCGCATCGCTCGCATGCCGTTGGTTGCTGGTGCATAATCCTCACCTTGTCGGCGGACGACGTACGCAATGCGTCATACAGAGCGTAGCACGCCTCCATCTGCGGCACATCGGGTGGACATCCGATATTGCGGGAAAAAGCCGCGACAAACCCGCCGCGAACCCACCAAGCGGTCGGAGTCCAGCGGCTTGGGCAGCAATCTCGGGCAGGCGTGTGCGAGAGCCCATGGCCCTCGGCGCGAGCTTCCCGCTCGCCTCCGAGCAGTCACGCCGTAGGGGATCGATCGCCTTATCCTTATAATGAGGTGGACGACTTCAGTCGGGGGCCAAGAGATGCCGGGAACCGTTTACATCTCCTTTGCGCATATGCTCAACGCTCAATCGATGCAGGCGGTCTTGAACACGTGCGAACAACTGGTCGCGAAGAGAATCGATTCTCTGTACCTGCTCGTTTCGACGGGCGGTGGCTCGGTAGACAACGGTATCACGATGTACAACACCTTGCGCGGAATGCCATTTGAACTCACCACCCACAACGTTGGCAACGTAGATTCGATGGGCAACGTGCTGTTCTTGGCGGGCGCGAAGCGGTACGCTTCGCCAATCGCCAGGTTCATGTTTCACGGGCTCTATACCGACGTGGGCGGACAATCAAGGCTGGAAATGAAAGTGGTGGCTGAACGACTTGAAAGTTTGGAGGCAAGCCAAAGGAAGATGATAGATATCATTGCGGACAGGACGAAGATCGCACGCGGTGAGGCTTTGGCCCTGTTTCGGCGGCAAGCGACCAAAGACGCGGAGTGGGCGCAGCAGAAGGGCATCGTCCACGAGATACGCGACCTGCAAATACCGCTGGGTGCGGAATTCTACAATCTTGCGTTGCCGCCGCAGGGCAGCACCAAGTGAGAGCACCGGGTCGGTCGCAGGGGGTTTCGCGTTGCCAGCATCGCCATGTCTCCATGGTTCTGATTGAGAGGCGGTCGGGGAACAGCGACTCGTGGCGGACCTCGCGCGGCTCAGAGGGCGGTCACCGACCGAGCACGAAGCGAATGTGGCGGCCGACCAGGCAAAGCGGTTCGGCACTCTAGGGCACCGGCTCGTGGAACCGCACCGTTCCGCGCCAGCGCCAGGCTGTGCTCGGGGAGGATCGTCATGCCAACCGGCGTCCAGAACCGGCAAATCGTGCTCAAGAGCTATCCCGCGGGGATGCCGACCGGCGCGAATTTTGCGATGATCGAGAGCCCGGTGCCCGAGCCGGGCGACCACGAGGTCCTCACCCGCGCGCTCTGGCTCTCGTTGGACCCGTACATGCGAGGGCGAATGAGCGACAGGAAGTCGTACGCACCTTCCGTGCCACTCGGGGACGTCATGGTGGCCCGCACGGTGTCCCGGGTAGTCCTGTCTCGTGATTCTCGCTTCGTGCCCGGGGACATCGTCGTTGCGCCGGGCGGCTGGCAAGACTATGCCGCGCTTCCGGCGGCGAGCCTGAGGAAACTCGATCCCGCGCTGGCGCCTGTGTCCACCGCGCTCGGAGTGCTCGGGATGCCGGGGATGACCGCCTACGTCGGCCTGCTCGATATCGCCCGGCCGCGCGCGAGCGACACCGTGGTGGTGTCGGCGGCGTCGGGTGCGGTGGGTTCGGTGGTCGGGCAGATCGCCCGGCTGAAGGGCTGCCGTGTCGTCGGCGTTGCCGGCGGGGCCGCGAAGTGCCGATACGTGGTCGACGAGTTGGGCTTCGACGCGTGCGTCGACCATCGCGCGGCGGGCTTGGGCGACGCGCTGGCCCTCGCGTGCCCCAACGGGATCGACGTCTATTTCGAGAATGTGGACGGCATTGTCCAGCAGGCGGTCTGGCCATTGCTCAACGACTTCGCCCGCGTGCCGGTTTGCGGGCTCATCGCCCAGTACAACGACGCGGAGCCGAGGCCGGGCCCCAGCTTGGCGTCCGTCCTCACCAAGCGGCTCACCGTGCGCGGGTTCATCGTCTCCGACTACGGCGATCGCTGGGACGAGTTCTTCCGCGACATGTCGGCGTGGGTCAGTGAAGGCCGCATCAAGTACCGGGAGGATGTGGTCGAAGGGCTGGAGCACGCACCCGAAGCCTTCATCGGACTGCTCCAAGGACGCAACTTTGGCAAGCTCCTGGTGCGTGTCGCCCGCGAGTGAGTGAGCGCGCACCCGCAAGGGACGCTCCGTGGTGGTGGAGTGCCGAACGCCCCGCGGGGCACAGCCACCAAGTCGGGAGGGGCGGAGCTGGGGAAGGGCACTGGATGCAGAAAGCCGGGCGAGAGGCCATGATGAGAGGGTTACAGGCGTCAAAGCAGAAATCTCCGTACATACAAGGTGGTCATCCACCCGAATCCCTGCTCCTCGGATTCGTATACACGAAGGAACCCAAACGATGAGTCTAAGTCAAATTGCGAGATCTGTCGGTGAATCGGTGACGCTGAAGCTCAACGAAACAGCCGCCCTGCTCAGGGAGAAAGGCGAGCCGGTCATCCACCTCGGCGGTGGCGAGCCGAAAGGCAGGGCGCCGATCGATGCTGTCGTCAGTTGTTCCTCGCTGCTCCACACGGGCGAGGTGCGCTATACGCCGCCCGACGGAATTCCGGCGCTGAAGAAGGCCATTATCCGCTACACCGAGGAGCACTATGGGCGCATCGTCGGGGCCGACAACGTGATTGCTTCGAGCGGCGCCAAGCAGTCCATCATGGTGGCGCTGCAGGCGGTGCTCGATCCACAGCAGGAAGTCATTTTCCCGGTCCCGTTCTGGGTGAGCTATCCCGAGATGGTAAAGTTGGTGGGCGGCGTGCCCGTGCCGGTGGAGGCGCGCGACGGCAGCTTCCAGCCCACAGTGGAGGAAATCGCCGAGGCCGTCGGGTCGTACACCAAGGCCATCATCATCAACAGCCCCAACAACCCGTCGGGCGTGGTCTATTCCGAGGAGTTCGTTGCCGGGGTGGTGGAGTTGTGCGAGAAGCACGACCTGTACCTCATCATGGACGACACCTATAACCGTCTGGTGTTCGACGGCCGCACACCCACCAACTGCTACCACTACAGCAAGGCCCACAACCTGGACAGCTCCAAGCTGCTGGTCGTCAACTGCGTCTCGAAAATGTACGCCATGACCGGGTTCCGCATCGGCTGGGCGGTGGGCAACCGGGAGTTGATCCGGGCCATGACGAACATCCAGTCGCAGCAGACGTCGGGCCCGGCGGCGCCGTCGCAGTGGGCCGCAGTCGGTGCGCTCAACGGTGTGCAGTCGTCGATCGAGAGCCTGCGCCTGACGCTGGAGAACAACCGCAACGTGCTGATGGCGCGCCTGGGCGCGTTTCCGGGGGTGCACGTCACCAAACCCGGCGGCACCTTCTACACCTTCCCCGATTTCAGCGCATACGAAAAGGACTCGCAGAAGCTTTCCCGCTTCCTGCTCGACAAAGTGCGGGTGGTGACCGTGCCGGGCTGCGAATTCGGCATGGAGGGCCATCTGCGCGTGAGCTTCTGCGGCACGATCAAGGAAATCACGGAAGGCATGGAGCGCATCCAGTGGGCGCTCGACCCCAGCGCGCCCAATGAGCTCTACCTGGGCGAACGCAGACTGGTGAGGGACTGGCAATGAACCCATATCTCGATCTTCCGTCTCCAGCGCAGTCGGAGGCCGGCAAGCTGGCCAGCGTTTACGGACTCGCGAACCACGGGCTGAGCAACGTGCACCGGGTCTACTGGAACCTGCCCACGCCTTCGCTCTACGAGGAGGCCGTGTTCCGCGGCGAGGTGCGCATCTCGCATCTCGGGCCGATGGTGGTGACCACGGGCAAGCATACCGCGCGTGCCGCCGCCGACAAGTTCGTCGTGAGCGAGAACACCACCCAGAACCGCATCTGGTGGGGCGAGTACAACCGGCCGTTCACCGCGGAGAAGTTCAGCACGCTCATGAGCCGCATGGTGGGCTTCCTGCAGGGCCGGGACATCTTCGTGCAGGACTGCTACGCCGCCGCCGACCCGGACTACCGCATGCCCATCCGCGTGATCACCGAAAAAGCCTGGCACAGCCTGTTCGCGCGCAACATGTTCATGAAGATTCGCAGTACGGAGGAACTGAAGCGGCACGTGCCGGAATTCACCGTCATCTGCGCGCCCTCGTTTCTCGCGTCACCACTCATCGACGGCACGCGCACCGAGACGTTCATCGTCATTCATTTCGCCGAGCGACTGGCGCTGATCGGCGGGACCAGCTACGGCGGCGAGATCAAGAAGACCATCTTCACGGTGCTGAATTTCCTGCTGCCGCTGGAAGGGGTGCTGCCGATGCACTGTTCCGCCAACGTCGGCAGCGATGGCGGCGTGGCGCTGTTCTTCGGTCTGTCCGGCACCGGCAAGACCACGCTTTCGGCGGACCCGTCTCGCCGCCTCATCGGCGACGACGAGCACGGCTGGAGCGAGAACGGCGTGTTCAATTTCGAGGACGGCTGCTATGCCAAGGTCATCCGGCTGTCGCCCGACGCGGAGCCGCAGATCTACGCCTGCACCCGGCGCTTCGGCACGATCCTGGAAAACGTGGTGCTCGATCCGCTGTCGCGCCACCTGGATCTAAACGACGATATCCTCACGGAGAACACCCGCGGCGCATACCCGCTCGATTACATCGAGAACTGCCTGCCGTCGAAGATGGCGGGCCACCCGGACAACGTGGTCTTCCTGACCTGCGATGCCAGCGGCGTGATGCCGCCGATAGCCCGGCTCAACCCCGAGCAGGCCCTGTATCACTTCATCTCCGGCTACACCAGCAAGATCGCGGGCACCGAAATCGGGCTCGGCAAGGAGCCGGAAATCACGTTCAGCACCTGCTTCGGGGGGCCATTCATGGTGCATCACCCTTATACGTACGCGGAGATGCTGAGGGCGCGGGTCCTGAAATACCGCGCCACCTGCTGGCTGGTGAACACGGGCTGGACCGGCGGGCCGTTCGGCGTCGGCAAGCGCATCAGTATCGGCTACACGCGCGCCCTGCTCAATGCCGCGCTGCACGGCCGCCTCGCCAAGGTGCCGTTCCGCAGGGATCCGGTCTTCGGCTTTGAGGTCCCGACGGCGTGCGAAGGCGTGCCCTCGGACGTGTTGGATCCCGCCAACACTTGGCCGCAGAAAGAAGACTATCTGCGCAAGTACCAGGCACTGGCCGCGCGTTTCATCGCCAATTTCAAGCTGATGGAGGAGGGCTGCCCGAAGGACCTGGTGCAGGCGGGGCCGCGGGTGGAGACGACGGCGGCGTAGAGCGCGCACCAATACAAAGGGCGCCCCGCGGCGCGGTCACTGCCTACTGTTTGACTGGCTGCTGAGCTGACAGCTCCTGCCCAACTCGGGGCAGGAGCTGTTTTCGTTGGTCCCATGGAGCAGGCGAGACGGATTGCGACGGGTTCTCGGCTGCGCTGTTGCGGTTGGCCGCAGCATCTGGCCCGGGCGGCATCAAGACCTACCCGAGTCGCGGGGCGAGAGCACGCCGCCGTGGGCCGCGGGCTCCCACCCCGACTCCAACCTACCTAGCGAGCTTTGTGATCTTCGCTCCTTGGAGGGAGAGGTCGAACATCAGACCCTTCTGTCCGACGACGAACGCAATGATGGGTTGGTTGATCTGCATCGTGCTGACGTCCGCGCCGGCGCCGACATTGATCAGGGTGACGGCACCGTTGACTCCTACCTGCCAGCCCGAGGCGTTCTGGAAACTCTGGAGCGCCGCGGCGTCCCGAAACACGATGATGAGGTCCTTCTTTTGGACGCCGAGCGAAGCCCCCCACGAACCGCCCGCGATACTGTAATACCCGCGTGTGCGGCCTCCAATACGGAGGGCGCCCTCTCCGTATTGCCCACCGACGATGAAGGCGGCCTTGACCACGTCCGGGAGCACCAGGACGCCCCTCGACCTGGCGAGCAGCTTGGCACCGCCCGTGACTTGCGTGTCAAATCTCGCCAGGGCTGCGTTGACGCTGGCGTCGATCTCCGCCGCCGTCTTCGCCTGTGACACGCCAGGATACACGAGCCCGCTGAGAAGCAGTAGACACGCCGTCAGCGCGAGCGTCTTCGGGAAACGCTGGATACGCATTTGTCACGCTCTCCTTTCTTCTCTTCCACTCGGAGACTACTCCAGGGCAGCTTGTTCGACAGTACGACCGCCCTGGCCTGCCGGTGCCGGGCCGTCCTCGTGCAGCGCCTTTTCTTTCGATGGGTGTCCGCGCTCCCGGCGGCGCCTCGACAACACACAGTCCTCTCGGCCATGCGCACGCCGGGCTCGCCTGATGACCGGGCTCGGCGCACTTGCCGCCGATTTCGATCCCTGATCGTCGTGCCGGGGGACCGAGCGTTGGCCACCTCCGCTCCGTGCGAAGGGCTGGGCCCGCAACGATCCCGCTCTTAGGTTAAAACGCGCAGCCTAAACGTGGAAAATCCCCAGCCCGGCGGCTTCATGCTCCATTCCCTTGACGGGTTGCCCGATCGTGCCGTAGACCGCGACGGCGATCCAGTTCGTCTCGTCCCCGGAGAACCGCGGGCCTCGTACCAGCGCGAACCGCAATCCGACCGTCCGCAGCATTGTGCCCAGCGCGATCTGGCCCCGGGTGACTCCGTACAGGGCTTCGACCGCCGCATGGTACAGTGCATGCTCTTCGGAGTACTCGGGACCGATGATCTGCTCCCGCCTGGCCGCCGTTTCGATGGCCGCGATGATCTTCTGCACGTCCATCGTGCCGACCTGGCCCAGGACGACACGATAGCCGGTCGCGCTCGCGATGACCGCGCGCGGATCCTCGGCGAGCACGGCCAGCAGCGCCACCCGTCCTATGGCATCCGTCCGCACTCGTAACTCCGTCACCCTTGGCAATCCCCCGACACTCCTCTTCCCCCGCCGCTGTCGCGGATGAACTTAAACCGTAGCGTCCCGCGCTCCTGCTCTCGTGAAGAAGAACCGGCGGCCCAGCCAGAACGTGTAATTTTCGGAGTGGGCTCATAGACGCGAGGGACCAGGGGGCCACGTCGTGTTGCGAGAGGCGTGGCCTGCTGTTTTCCATATGGGGAACCGGGAGGTAACCCTCATGGCATGGCGCCGTACGAAATCGAGCGCTCGGACGGTGCCCGGATGTTGAGGGTCGGCGTCGACATCGGCGGTGCCTTTACGGATTTCGCGGCATGGCGTGAAGGGGACCGCGGCGTCTTCACCACCGAGGCGCCATCAACGCCGCCGTGTCTTGCCGACGCCCTTAAGGCCGGTTTCGAGGAGGTCCTCTCCCCGATGCACTCGGCTCCAGAGGAGCCGGTCTACGTCATGCACGGGACGACCGTCAGTACCAACTCGATCATTGAGCGA
>DASPUZ010000185.1:0-2921 GCA_035622635.1 bacterium
GCGGCGCTCCCGGTACGCGACGTCAAGCAGCGGCCTCCCGTCCAGCTGCAGCAGGTCGAACACCAGGTACGTCACCGGGGTCTGCCCGGCGAGCAGGGACGCCTGCGCCGCGGAGGTGACGTGCATGCGCGGCTGGAGCGCCTCGAACTCGGGCCACCCGTCCGCCCCGAACACCACCACCTCCCCGTCGAGCAGGAGCTGCTTGTGATCGGTGGCCGCGCCCAGGCCGGCCAGCTCGGGGTAGGCGACGGTGATGTCCCGCTCCGTCCGCGACATCAGGCGCACCCGGCCGCGCTCGACGAAGGCCAGCGCGCGGACGCCGTCCCACTTCATCTCCAGCGCCCAGTTCTGCGCGTCGCGCGGCATCGCCGTCCCGGAGGTGGCGAGCATGGGGCGCATCGCGGCGGGCAGCGGCTGCCGTTCCCGGTGGATCATCCACTGGTTCCCGTGCGTCTGGAACAGCACGTAGCCGCCCGCCACCCGCCGCCCGTGCAGCACGACCTTGACCTCGCGATCGGTCCACTTCTGCGTCTCGTAGCTGCCGCGGTCCCAGATGGTCACCGCGCCCGCGCCGTACTCCCCCCGCGGGATCGTCCCCTCGAAGCCGCCGTACTCCAGCGGGTGGTCCTCGACGTGCACGGCCAGGTGGTTGACGGCCGGATCGTCCGGCACGCCCTTCGGCAGCGCCCAGGACACGAGCACCCCGTCGCGCTCGAGCCGGAAGTCCCAGTGCAGCCGGCGCGCGTGGTGCTCCTGGATGACGAACGACCCGCCTGCCTCGGACCCCCCGGCCGGCTCCGCGGCCTGCGGCACCGGCTCGGGCGTGCGGGCGGCGTCCCGCTTCCCCCGGTACTCCCGCAGCCTGTCCACGTCCCATGTCTACCCGCAAACCCACGTGTACCGAACGAACGGTGGTGCAAGCGCCGCGACGGAGATTCCGGCGGGGCGGGACTTTGTCGATACCTCTGCCAGAGGTATACTCTCGTCGTGACGCTCAATCTGTCGCCGACGGGATGGACCATCCTGGGCTTCCTCTCGCTACAGGAGCGCAGCGGCTACGAGATCCGCGAGGTGGCCAAGCGCACCGTCGGTCTGGTGTGGGGGATCAGCGATGGGCAGCTCTACCCTCAACTACAGGAACTCCACCAGAGCGGTCTGATCGAGCCGGTCGGTACCCCGGAGGGGCCGCGCTCGCGCCAAGTGTGGCGCCTCACCGGTGACGGGGGTGCCGCGCTGCATGGATGGCTTCGAGCACCGTCGGCACCGCTGCAGATGAGAGACGAGAACCTCGTCAAAATCCTGTTCGCTGATCAGCTCGGCCCCGGTGCGCTGCTGGATCTCCTGGAGGAGCGTCGAAGGAACTACTCGGCGGCTCGGGAGGCACTGCGCGCCATCGTCCCGCGAGCACGCCGTGATAACCATGGCCATGACGAAACGGTCTTCGGCCCGGGTCTCGTCCATCTCTACGGCCTGACCTTCGTCGACGCGGTCGTCGGCTGGTGCGACCGTGCGATCACCTCCGTCAGGAGCAACAGCCACCGATGGAGGGTCTGAGATGGAAGAAATCCGCATCCTCTCGCCCACGGCCATCCTCGGGTATGGCTTCCCCGCCGACTCACTCGAACGAGGGATGAGCCGGAAGCCGCACGCGATAGCCGTTGATGCCGGTTCCACCGATGCCGGTCCACAGTTCCTCGGAACACCGAACGTGGGTGGCCACGCAGGAGAGCCTGGGGCACTGACCGACTTCGCTCGGACGATGACCGCTGACCTCCGGCCCTTGCTGCGCGCGGCAGTCGCCGCCGGAATACCCCTCATCATCGGATCGGCAGGCGGTGCCGGGGGCAACCTGCACGTAGCGGGCATCTCCGCGCTCGTGAAGCGGATCGCGCAGGAAGACGGCTTGAGCTTCCGCCTCGCCACGATCCAGGCAGAGATCGACCCGGCGATCGTCCGCGAGAAACTTCGTGACGGCAAGATCACGCCGCTCGGACCTGTTCCTGATCTCACCACGCTGGATGTCGAGCGTGCCGTGCGAATCGTCGCTCAGATGGGAGTCGAGCCGTTCGTCGAAGCGCTCCGGTCGGGCGCTCAAGTGATCATTGCCGGCCGGGCCAGCGACCCTAGCATGTTCGCGGCACTACCCATCCTGAATGGATTCGACCATGGCTTGGCGATCCACATGGGCAAGATCCTGGAGTGCGGTGCCATCGCATCCGATCCAGGAAGCGGCAGCGATGTCATGCTCGGCACCCTCACAAGGGACCACTTCATCGTGGAACCGATGAACCCGGCCCGCAGATGCACGGTGAGGTCCGTGGCAGCGCACAGCCTGTATGAAGCGTCGGATCCATGGCACCTCCCCGAACCGGGCGGAGTCGTCCAACTCGAGCATGTCTCGTTCGATGCGGAAACGGACAGAAGCGTGAGGGTTACGGGGAGCGAGTTCAAAGCGGACAGCATCTATCACATCAAGCTCGAAGGCGCAGAGTTCATCGGGTACCGCACCATCTGCATGGCTGGCACACGAGATCCGGGGGTGATCGAGCATCTCGATGATCTCCTCGACCAGGCGCGGCAGCGAGCTGCCGAGCAGTTCAGCGATCTGCCGGCCGATGAGTGGTCGCTCCATTTCCACGTGTACGGCAAGAACGCTGTGATGGGTCCGCTGGAAGCCGAACCGTTTCATGGTCACGAACTGGGGCTCCTCATCGAAGTGATCGCTCCGGCCCAGGAGCAGGCATCGAGCATCTGCATGTTCGTGCACGCCTTCATCCTGCATTGCGGCTTTCCTGGACGACGTTCTACCGCCGGCAATCTCGCATTCCCGTTCTCTCCTCAGGACATCGCGGCAGGTCCCGTTCACCGCTTCAGCATCTACCACATCATGGAAGTGGACGGGCCGCTTGAGCTCTTCCCGG
>DASPUZ010000186.1:0-67241 GCA_035622635.1 bacterium
AGGGCGCCGGATCGGCAGAGGAAAGCACGGGGGCGGCACCGGATACAACGTGCACGAACGATCGGGCCGACCGGGATCGGTTGCGCCGGGTGCCCGACCGCGACGCCATCCGAAACGGGGTGAACGCGTGGCAGACCGCATCGGCTTCATCGGGCTCGGCATCATGGGGCGGCCGATGGCCAAGCATCTCCTAGACGCCGGATACGACGTCGCCGTTTGGAATCGAACACCGCACAAGACCGACGCGCTCGTGAGGGCCGGGGCCCACCCGGCCACCTCGCCCAAGGACGTCGCTGCGCGCAGCGACATCACGATCACGATGGTGGCCGACACGCCCGACGTGCGCCAAGTGATCCTCGGACCCGAAGGCGTTATCGAAGGTGTCCGCCGGGACTCGGTCGCGGTGGACATGAGCACGATCTCGCCCGTCGCGACTCAGGAGATCGCCGGCGCCCTCGCGGCACGCGGCGTCGAGATGCTCGATGCCCCGGTGTCCGGAGGAGAAAAGGGCGCCGTCGACGCTACGCTCTCGATCATGGTAGGGGGCAACCCGGAGACGTTCGAGCGCGTCCTCCCCGTGCTTCAGAAGTTGGGGAAGAACGTCGTCCACGTCGGGGGCCACGGGGCGGGTCAGGTCACCAAGGTGTGCAATCAGCTCGTCCTGTCGCTGACGATCCTGGGTGTGGCGGAAGCGCTGACGCTTGCGGCGAAGGCCGGCCTCGACCCGGCCAAAGTGCGTTCAGCGCTGCTCGGCGGCTTCGCGCAGAGCCGCGTTCTCGAGCTGCACGGGCAGCGGATGCTGGACCAAAACTTCGAGCCGGGGTTTCGCACGCGACTCTACCACAAGGACATGGGGATCGTCACCGAAACAGGACGCGCGTTCTCGGTCCCCCTGCTCGGCGCCGCGCTCACCGCGCAGCTCTACGAAGTGGCGATGAACCGCGGATTCGGAGAATTGGATTACTCGGTGCTGGCGCGCGTAGTCGCCGAGATGGCCGGGTCCTCACCCTAGCCCACCCCCAAGAATTCGCAAACAACGCGAATTCTTGGGTCCCCGGGCCTTCTCAATCGAGCATGTCCCGGATGCGCCTAGTCCCCTCGGACGAGCAGCGTCCGGTAGAGACGCGCGCGTTCCACGTAGTGGAGCACGCCGGCTCGCATCCGCTCGAGATCGGCGTCGTTCAACTCCCGCACAACCCGTCCCGGCACACCCAAGAACAACGTCCGGGGCGGCACGACCTTCCCCTCGGGGACCAGCGCACCCGATCCGACCAGCGCCTCCGCCCCGACACGGGCGCCGTTCAGCACGATCGCGCCCATGCCGATCAGGGCGCCGTCCTCGACGGTGCACCCGTGCAGAATGGCGCCGTGCCCGACCGTGACCCCGCGGCCCACGAGAACCGGAAACCCCGGATCCGCATGCACCACGCAGCCGTCCTGGACGTTGCTTTCCGCCCCGAGCGTAATCGGCTCCTCGTCACCGCGGCAGGTCGTATGAAACCACACGCTCGCATCGGCCTCGACGGTGACACGCCCCGTGAGATCCGCGGACGGGGCGACAAATGCCTCGGGGTGCACACGTGGGCGGTGCGGAGGGATCGCTAGTAACATCAGAGCCTCCCCTGGTAAGTTACGGCCAAGACCGGGCAATGGCGGAAGCGAGACACGGCGAGTCCAGCGCGTCCCCCGTCTTTCCTCCTACAGCCGCCAATAAGCACCGAACAGGCGACGCGCCTCGCGGGCGCGGCCGGCGGTCACCGCGAACGGAGCCTCCTCGACCTGCGCAGGCGGCTCCGTCACGCCTGACGGCACCCCGGTCAATCCCTCGAGGGTGGCCGAGACCGAGTAGGCCAGCCCGTTCAGATCGTACCCGCCCTCCAGGACGACGACGATCGGCGTCGATCCCGCAACGTTACGGAGCAGGCGGCTCAGATGGCCGAAGCCGTGGGCGGTCATGCGCATGCCGGCCAGCGGGTCCGCGTGGTGGGCGTCGTAACCGGCGGACACGAGGATTAGACCTGGATCGACCGCGCGCACCAGCGGCAGCACGATCTCTTCCCAGACGTGCGCGTAGCCCCCGTCGCCCACCCCTTCGGGCAAAGGAAGGTTGATGGTCGTACCCTGTCCCGGCCCTGCTCCCGTCTCCTCCATCGCGCCTGTACCGGGATACCAGTGTTCCTGATGAACCGAGCAGACGACCACGCCCGGCTCGCGGTAGAACACATCCTGGGTGCCGTTGCCGTGGTGCACGTCCCAATCCAGGATGAGCACTCGACCGATACCGTGTACGTCGCGCGCGTGCCGCGCGGAGAGCGCGACGTTGTTGAAAAGACAAAAGCCCATGCTGTGACCGGGACCCGCGTGATGCCCGGGCGGCCGCACCAGCGCTACGGCCACGCGCGCTTCGCCCTGCAATACAGTGTCCACGGCCGCGCGCGCTCCCCCGGCCGCAAGGCGCGCCACGTCGAAGGATATGGGCGACACCGGCGTATCTGCGTCCAGCGCGCCTCCGCCGGACGCCGCAATGTCGCGCACGAGCTCTATGTGGGCGCGGGTGTGAACGCCCGCGAGGTAACTCTCGTCGGCTGGCTCGGGCGCGCGTCGCGGGAAGCGCTCCCAGAACGTCGTGCGGCGCAGCAGCGTCTCGATGGCCCGAAGCCGATCGGGGCGCTCCGGATGGTGCGGCCCGGTCAAGTGCCTGAGATAGGCAGGATCGGTGACCAGGATCGCGGGCGGCGCGGACGCGCCGGCGTCACGCTGTGCAGGTTCGGAAGCAGGGTTCACGTCGCTGCTGCGCGGGCCGCGGTGCGAAGCCTGCCGATCGCCATGGCGACCCCGTCCGAGGCTCCAAACACGCTGGTCCCCGCCACCAGCACCGTGGCGCCGGCATTGACTGCCGCCGCGGCGGTGTCGGGTCCGATGCCTCCGTCCACTTCAATCTCGAAGGTCAGGTTCAGCGATGCCCGGCGTTGTGCAATGGCGTGGATCTTGCGCAACATCCCCGGGATGAACGTCTGACCGCCGGCGCCAGGTTCGACGGTCATCACCAGCACCGTTCCCACGATCGGCAGGACGTACTCGATCTGCTCGATCGGTGTCGCCGGGTTGAGGGCGACGGACGGGCGCATGCCGAGCGAAGCGATCTGCTGGAGCGTGAAGTAGAGGCGGGGGCATGCCTCGACGTGCACGGCAACATGGGTCGCGCCGGCCCGAGCGAATGAGTCCAAGTGACGCTCGGGCTCGACGATCATCAGGTGCACGTCCACGGGCAGGCGGGTGGCGCGGCGCACTGCGCGCACCGCGAGGGGGCCCATCGTGATGTCGGGCGTAAAGCGACCGTCCATGACGTCAACATGGATCCAATCGGCGCCAGCCTGCTCTGCCTCGCGGACCTCCTCGGCCAGCCGGCCGAAGTCAGCCGCGAGAATCGACGGGGCTACCTTGATGTCCATGCGCCCACCCACGGGAGTCCTTGATTTTCTCGACCGGCCGACGCGCTCACGGCTTCCACGAGGCGAGCGAAGGGCACGGCCGCACGCCTCGCGTCGCGCGGGCCGGTCAGGGGCGGATCTCCTGAATCAGTCGGCTATCGATGTAGACCTGGACGATCGTGTAGCCGATCCCGGACACCTGCTTGTCCAAGTTCTCGCCCGGGGCATGGTTCCCCTCGTAGGCGACGTGGACTCCCTGCTGGTCAATGACGACGATCTTCACCGTTTGACGTGGGGAGCCTTCGGGCACCACGAGCCTGACGCGCGCCACACGCCGGTCCGATGGAGACGTCGAGGCCGACGGCGACGCGGGCTCCGGAGGCGTGCCCGTGACGATCGGCTGCGCGGGAGGCTCTTCCCCGCCTCCGGCGCTCGGCCGGGCCGAGATCGTCACCTCGATGGCATCGCCGTGGCGGATCTGCGTTCCCGCTGCCGGCGCCATGGCGATGACCTGTCCCGGAGGGAGATCGTCGCGCGGCACCTGCGTCACGTTCCGCAACGTCACACCGAGGTCTTGGAGCACCTGGCGTGCATCGTCAAGCGACCGCCCGACGAGATCCGGAAGCACAAGAACCTGCTGCCCCTTACTGATCGTCAGGTTGACAAGCGTGCCGCGCGCCACAGACGCGTCGGGTGCGGGATCCTGCGCCAGGATAAACCCGGAGGGAACAGTCTGGTCGTAGGCCTCCCTGAGCTCACCCACCGTCAGGAGCGACTGCTCCACGGCAAACCGCGCTTCTTCCAGCGAACGCCGGCGCACATCGGGCACCGAGACCATCTCCGGTCCCAGGCTCATGGTAAGGGCGATGACACGGTTGACCTTGACCGCTTGTCCAGCCGGGGGATCCTGGCTGATTACGGCGCCCGCGGGCACGGTGGCGCTGTGGCTCTGCTGGACGACCTGCACCCCCAGGCGATCGGTCCGCGCGGCGCTCTCCGCGTCCTGGAGGCTCCGCCCTACCAGATCGGGCACCTGCACCTCTGGAACGTTCAGATAGGCGTTCAGCGCCTGCCACCCGGCCGCGATTCCGATGAAGATCAGGAGCAGCACGACGCCGGCGATCACAAACGGCGCGCTCGTGCGCATGGCACTCGAGCGCCTCTTCCGGTCCCAGCCGTCGCGCCGCCGGACGACCGACGTGGACTCGAGATCCTTCGGTGTCTCGCGCCAGCGCGCACCTTCCCCCAACAGGTCGGCGCGCATCTCCGCCGCCGACGCGTATCGGTGCTCCGGAAGCTTCGCGAGGGCCCGAAGCACGATCCCTTCCGTCGCCTCGGTGAGGCGCTCCCCGTTGCGGCGTGGCACCGGCACCGGGGAGTGCATGTGCTTGAGCGCGATCGCGATGGGCGTGTCGCCGTCAAACGGCAACGCGCCGGTCACCATCTCGTACAGGACGACGCCGAGGGAGTAGAGGTCCGAGCGGCGACCGACCCCGAAGCCGCGCGCCTGCTCCGGCGATAGATACTGCACGGAGCCGAGCACGGTGCCCGTCTCGGTGATGGTCGTCGATGCGAGCGCCCGCGCGATGCCGAAGTCGGTGACTTTCACGTTGCCGTCGGACGCGATGAGGATGTTCTGCGGCTTGATGTCCCGGTGAATGATGCCCTCGGCGTGGGCGTACTCCAGCACGTCGCACACCTGCACGGCGATCCGGACGGCCCGAGCCTCATCGAGGGGACCGGTACGGCGCAACAGAGTCTTGAGATCCTCGCCTTCCACGAACTCCATCACGATGTAATGGACGTCCCCGTCACGGCCGTGATCGTAGACCTGCACCATGTGCGGATGAGAGAGACGCGCGACAGCCTGGGCCTCGCGCTCAAACCGCGCGACGAACTCCGCGTTGTGCGCGTACTGGCCGCGGAGCACTTTGATCGCCACGGGCCGGCCATCCTCGCACCGGCGCCCGCGGTAGACCAGGGCCATGCCGCCCTCGCTGATCGGCCCGAGCACCTCGTACCGCCCGGCGAGCACGCGTCCGATCATGGGCGCCCCGCCTCCGCGGCCTGCGCGCGCAGCGCCGCCGCGAGGACCTGTCGCGCCGCCGGCGCCGCCACCTGCCCGCCGACGCCGGCGTTCTCGAGAAGCACGGCCACTGCGACCGTCGGGTGGTCCGCTGGCGCGAACGAGATGAACCACGCGTCAGCCGGACCGTGAGGGTTCTCCGCAGTTCCCGTCTTGCCCGCGACGGCCACTCCCGGCAGCTGCGCCGCGGTGCCGGTGCCGAACCGGACGACGTCGGCCATGTCGGAGGCGATGGCCGACGCGACCTCAGGCGGCACCACGTCGCGCCCACCGTGCTGCGCATATGCGGCAAGGACGCGGCCGTCGGGCGCACGCACCTGCAGGAGCGCAAACGGGCGCATCGCGACGCCGTGATTCGCGATGGCCGCCGCCACGATCGCCATCTGGAGCGGCGTCACGAGCAGATTCCCCTGTCCAAACGAGATCTGCGCGAGCCCGCGTCGGTTGAGCGTGCGCGGGTCAGGGAGGTGACCGGCCGCGGCAGGCACGTCGAATCCCGGCGCCCGCCCGAGCCCAAACGCCCTCGCCATCCGGATGATCGAGTCTGCGCCGGTGGCAAGACCGAGGTGGACGAACGCGACGTTGCACGACATCGCAAACGCCCGGGCCACGCTCATCCGGCCGTACTCCTCGTGCTCGAAGTTCGTGATGGACGCACCGTCCACCGAGATCGAACTCGCGCAATCGACCATCGTCTGCTGGGTCGCCCGGCCGCTCGCCAGCGCCGCAGCGAGCACAATCGGCTTGAATGACGAACCAGGAGGATACTGACCGGACGTCGCCCTGTCGAACAGTGGCGACGCGGGGTCGCGTGCGAGCGCGAGCCAGCGGGTATCCACGGACGCCGGATCGAACGTGGGGCGGCTGACAAGGGCGAGCACCGCTCCGCTCCGAGGATCGAGTGCCACCACAGCGCCCCGGCCGCTGCCGAGCGCCTGCGCGGCCGCCTGCTGCACGACCGCGTCGATGGTCAATACCAGGTCGTTGCCGCGCCGCGGGCGCCCGAACGCCTCCAGCAGGGTCTCCCACGGGTCGGCCGCGGGAAGACCGAGGAGCTCCGGATCGTACCGCGCCTCGAGACCGTCGAGGCCGTAGCGAGAGCTGCGATATCCGAGAAGATTCGCATACAGCGGTCCGTCCACGTACCGTCGCGCCTGGAGACCGCCCCGGACGGCGGAGTCCGCCAGCACGGCGAGATGGCGATCGAGAATGCGCCCCCACCGGGTCTGCTCCGCGGCGATTGCGAGCCGCGGATTCTGCGGAGTGTTGGCCAGCTGCGGCCCCCAGACGACCTGCACGCCCGCCAGATAGGCGAGCAGGACCACAAACAAGCCCGCGAGGAGCCGGCCGGCCTTACCGGTCCGCCGCGCCACGAAGCGCCTCCACCTGATGTCGCCGCCCGGCGGTCCGGGCACTGACGCCGAGCAGCAGCGCGAGTGCGATGAAGTTGGCCACCGCGGCGCTTCCACCGTAGGTCAGAAACGGGGCGGGGATCCCCGTCAAGGGAATCAGCCGCGTGCTGCCCCCGAGAATGACGAACGCCTGCAGGCCAAGCGCGGTGGCGAGGCCCGCCGCCATAAGGGCCTCGAACGCGCCGCGGGCGAGCATGGCCGTGCGGAACATCCGGCCGACCAGGATCAGGTAGAGGGCGGTCACGCAGAACGTCCCCACCGCTCCGAGCTCCTCCCCGATCGCCGGAAAGATCATGTCGGTGTAGGATGCCGGCATCAGCGTCGGATGCCCCGCGCCCAGGCCCGTCCCGAGGATCCCCCCGGTCGCCAGCGCATAGAGGCCCTGCAGGATCTGATAACCTCCGCCGGACGCGTCGGCCCAGGGATCCACCCACACGTCGACGCGGACGCGCACGTGACCGAACCAAAGATAGCAGAGAGCCGCGCCGGAGACGAACGCGGCGAGGCCGATCGCCACGTAGTCCATGCGGCCGGTCGCGATGTACAGCATGACCATGAAGATGCCATAGTATAGCATGGCCAGTCCTAGGTCGTGCTGAAAGACAAGGAGGAGCAGCGCACCGAGGCAGCAGAGCAGCATCGGGCCCAATCGCCCGAGCTCGGCGCGCCATCGCCGGCGTCCGGGGAGCATCAGCGTCCCTCGTTGCTCGGTTAGCACGCCGGCGAAGAAAGCCACAAGCAGAAGCTTGACGATCTCGCCGGGCTCGACTGCGACGCCGCCGAGCAGCAGCCACTGCCGTGCGCCGTTCCGCTCGACTCCGGCGATGACGGTAATCGCCAGCAGAGCGAGCCCGATCGCCGCACAGAGGTAGGCGTACCTCCGCACCCACCGAAGATCGTGCGGGATGGCGAGGATGATGAGCAACGCGGTCAGACCCAAGGCCGTCCACGCAGCTTGCCTGACCAGGTACTCGGGTCGCAAGCGGTAGATCATCACGAACCCGATCGCGGACAGTGCGGCGGCGATGGGCAGCATGATCTCGTCGGCCTCGCTGCCGGATGCGCACAGAGCGCCGTGGACGACTAGGAAAGCGGCGAGCGCAATCCCGCCGATCACGACCGGATCCCACGGTTCTGCGCCGTACAGCGAGAGGTGCACCGTCGCCAGCCCGACCACGCCGAGCCCGACGGCGCCGGCGAGCAGTCCGCGCTCTCGGATGCGCCGGTGCAGTACCCCGCGATCAACCGGGAAGCCATAGGGGTTCGCCGGGTATTCGCTCATGCGCTCATGGCCGGCGCACAAGATCCGCAAGCAGGGTGTCGGCATCCTCGGGCGTGCGCACCCGGATGCCCTGCAGCAACGTTCCGCGGTATGCCGGAGCGACCTGGGTGACCACCACCGGGGTGGCGCGAACCACCGCAAACAAGGGCATGCCGAGCAGACGCACCGGGACCCCGCGCATGAGCGCCACCCGGTCGCCTCGCACGCCGAGGAAGTAGGAGTGCTCCAGATGATAGAATGCCGCACCGGCGCCGAGGCACAGCGCCAGCGCCACGGGCGCCACCGCACGCGTCAGCCGCGCGGCCCATTGCGGGCGTACGCGGACCACCACCACCGACGCG
Source organism: bacterium (assembly GCA_035622635.1). GTDB lineage: Bacteria > Sysuimicrobiota > Sysuimicrobiia > Sysuimicrobiales > Segetimicrobiaceae > JAJPIA01. The sequence continues at coordinate 8,553 of DASPUZ010000186.1, forward strand.
TTGTCCAGTCCGCCACGCGCATTCGCGAGGTTCACCAGCGTCCGGCAGGCGCCCTCGCCGTCCAGCGTGCTGCGCACGATCGCCGCGATCTCCTGGGGCGGCACCGCGCCGTGTAACCCGTCGGTCGTGAGCACCAACACGTCGCCGCCCCGCAGCGGCACAGAGAGGACGTCAATCTGCGTGTCCGTTCCGAGTCCGAGCGCCCGCGTGAGCACGTGGCGCTGAGCATTCGCGACGGCGTCGTCCGGCGCGAGGTCGCCGTGCCTCAGGAGTTCCTCTGCGAGCGAGTGATCGGTCGTGAGCTGGCGGACCTCACGTCCGCGAATCAGATACGCCCGGCTGTCTCCGACGTGCGCGACGACACCTTCTTGCCGGTTCACGATGAGCGCGGTGCATGTCGTCGCCATCCCCGACCGCTCGGGAACGCCGCCGTGTTCCAGGATCTCCTCGTTGGCCCGCCGAAGCGCCCGCACCAGCGCCTGAGGTGGCGGGACCCGGCGTTCGATCAGCGCGGGCACCTCCGTGCGGAGAACATGAGTGGCAAGATCGCTCGCCACGCCGCCGGCGGCGTGGCCGCCGAGGCCGTCCGCGACCGCATAGAGGCTCGCCCCGCACCCCGCGCGGTCGACGAGCAGGACGCGGTCTTCGTTCGCCTCGCGAACCCGTCCCGCCTCGCTGTAGGCCGCGCCTGTTGCGACGAGGTTCTTCATCGCCCGTTCCGGCCCGCCGCCCCGGATGTGTGACCGAACGCTCCGGGGGTGGGTTCCACGCGCAGCGTCAATACCGCGTCGCCGATCTGGAGACGGTCACCGGAGCGCATGAGGGCCGGCCGCCGCACCCGCTGCCCGTTCAACAGGGTCCCATTCGTGCTCCGAAGATCTTCCACCCAGAGGCGCCCGGCGCGGGCGAAAACGCGGGCATGATGCGAGGACACGTAGCCATCCTGCAGCATGATGGCGCACTCCGGCGCGCGGCCAATCGTCGCCTCTCCGGCCACGAGGAACTCCCGACCCCGAAGCGCCTCGGGCTGTTCCACGACGAAGAGCGTGCGCGCGCGCGCGGCCGGCACCGCCCGGACGTCAAGATCCGCCAGCACCGCACGCACGACCCGGGCGACAAACAGGAGCAACCCGGCGAGGAACGCGTAGCGGAGAACGGGTAACAGCAGCGACGTGCTCACGGCTCCACGAGCAGTTCCAGGAGCACCGTGCCGACCTGGACGCGGTCTCCCGGTCGGAGCGACACTCGCGTCGATCCCGACGGGCGCCCGTTGATGAGTGTCCCGTTGGTGCTCCCCAGGTCGATGATCGCCGCGCTCCCCGCGACGATTTCAATGCGAGCGTGTGCCCGGCTGACACCGGGGTCGTCGAGGACGATATCTTGATCGGGACGGCGGCCGATCGTCACCACCGGACGGTCGAGTGCGAACTCCCGTCCGGCGGCTCCCGGCGGCCCCGCCTGTACCCTCAATCGCAGCGCGGGAGTCTCGGGACTTCGGCGCCGGTAGACACGCGTGTCATCCTCGGAGCGGGTACCCGCCGATGCTGGAACGGGGGACCCGGCGCTGCCGTCGGCGCGAGCGGTCGCGTCGAGCCGCGCCTCGACGTAGATCGCTCCAGGCGTGATCTCGTCCCTGGACTCGAGCGTCACCCGAACGACGCCGGGGAAGCGGCCGCCGAGTTCCTCGGCGCGGGCCTGGAGAGATGCCTCCAATTCTGCGACGAGCGTCGAGATCAACGCCGCGTACGGCGTAAAGTCCCGAGGATGCAGGTACACCTGGTAGGCGTTCGGCAGCATCAACCCGTCGAAACCGGCGACCGCCCCCTCGTCCATCGCCTTGAACAAACGCCGCGCGATCTCGATCGGGTGCACGCGGTCGTCGGTCCAACGCGCGAACATGCCCTCGACGAGGGCCTCGATCCGGCGCTCGAGTCGCATGAGCAAGCTCACCGGGCCCTCCTTCCGGCGGGCATCGGATCGGGGACTCCCACCGCGCGGCGCCAACGCCAAATCATCGGACGCGCCCCGCTGCTCGTGGCGCCGGCACGGGCGTCCAGCGCGACGGGCGGCCCTGGCCTTCCGCCAGGCGAAGTTGGCCGCATGCGGCCTGGATCTCGGTGCCGCGCTCGATCCGGACCGTGACGGGGAGACCGCCCCGCCGCACGAGCGTCGCAAAGGCCATGACCTTCGGCACCTCGGGCCGGCGAAACGAGATACCCGGCACCGGATTGACGGGGATGAGGTTCAGGTGGCAGTGCAGCCCGCGTAGCAGCTCAACGAGGGCGCGCGCCTCCGCCGGGCCGTCGTTCACGCCGTCCAGCAGCACGTACTCGAACGTGATCCGCCGATTCGTGGCGGCCGCGTACGCGCGGCAGGCCGGGATCAGCTCGCCGAGCGGATAGCGGCGGTTTGCTGGCACGAGCCGGGCACGGAGCCCGTCGGTTGGCGCGTGCAGCGACACGGCAAGGGTCAACTGCAACCGCTCCGCAGCGAGACGGAAGATCTGCGGGACGAGGCCCACTGTCGAGATCGTCAGACGGCGCATTCCGATCCCAAGACCGTGGGAGGACGCGAGAATGCGCGCGGCACGAAGGACCGCATCGTAGTTGGCCAGCGGCTCGCCCATCCCCATGAACACCACGTTGCTGATGCGCACGCGGGCTTGCGCCCGGATGAGCAGCGCCTGCCCCAGAATCTCCCCCGCCGTCAGGTTGCGTGAGAACCCGCTGAGGCCGGTCGCGCAGAACGCGCATCCCATGGCGCAGCCGACCTGTGAGCTCAGGCACGCGCTCCGGCGACCATCGTCGAACCGCATGAGCACGCACTCGACCGCCTGCCCGTCCGCGAGCCCGACCAGGTACTTGGTGGCCGAAGCGTCCGGCGCGTCGAGGGTGCGTTGCACCCGCAGCGGCGTTATGCGCGAAACGGCCTGCAGGCGGCCGCGGAATTCACTTGGCAGATCGGTCATCGCCGCCACCGACTCCACCCCGTGCCCGTAGAGCCAGCGGGCGATTTGACGTCCTCGGTAGCGGGGCTCCCCGAGCGATTCGGCCAAGCCCTCGAGGTCCGCAACCCCGAGCCCGAGGAGTTCGGTCGCGTCGTTACCCTCGCCGTTGCCGGTCTGGGCCGTCGCAGTCCAGGCGCACGCGCGTACTGGCCACGCCATAGGCACGGGCCCAGAGGCGCGTCGCGCGCCTGCGACGCACCCGACCACGCGGGCCGGCGTCTCGGCGGCTCCAGGAGAGTGCCCGGAACCTCCGGGGGTGGTCGCGCGATCTGGCGTGCTCACGTCGCCCTCCGAAGTGCCGCCACGAAGAAGCCGTCTGTGCCGGTACGGTGCGGAAACAGGAGCGCTCCTCCCTGCCCTCCCCAGACCACGGCGTCGCGCGGGACGTGCGTCCCTTCCCCGGGCTCCGGCGCTTCGGCACCGAGGCCCGGGGGCCACCCTTCGGCCGCCGAGGGAACGAACTCGGAGTACGCCGCGAGGAACCCTTCGACCACGTTCGCGCCCTCCTCCGGCTCAAATGTGCACACACTATAGACGAGGAGACCGCCGGGCCGCAATGCCGCGGCGGCACCCTCGAGAATTCGCCGTTGCTCCACCGCCCGGGTGCCGAGATCCTCGGGCCGGACACGCCACTTGATCTCAGGGCGGCGCCTCAGTACGCCGAGCCCGGAACAGGGAGCGTCCACGAGCACGCGGTCCGCCACGCCCCGGAACCTCTCCCCCAGCCGGGCGGCGTCGATCTGGTGCGTCTCCACGATCGTCGCGCCGAGGCGGGTGCACTGACGAGATACGGCCCCGAGCTTCGCAGAATGCACGTCGCAGGCGATGATACGACCTCGATTCTCCATCAGCGCGGCGAGGTGCGTCGTCTTGCCGCCGGGCGCGGCGCATGCGTCGATCACAATGTCACCCGGGCGAGGCGCGAGACGCCGCGCGACCAGCATCGACGCCTCGTCCTGCGGGGAGAACCACCCCTCCTCGTACGCCGCCTGTCGGGCCCCCGAGCTTCCGCGAGGTAGGCGCCCTGTGGCGATCCGTCGGGCCTCGGACAACCACGGGGACGGCTCCGTGTACACGCCGCGCTCGGCGAGGCGCGTTGCGATCAGATCGGGGGCGCCCCGAAGCGTGTTGAGCCGGATCACCGGCTGCGGCGCCGTGTTGTTTGCGTCGCACAACGCTCGCGTCTCCGCAATGCCGAGTCGTTCGACCCACCGCGCCACGAGCCAACCCGGATGCGAGTACCGAAGCGCGATCGCTTCGGCCGTCTCGCCGTTCGGAGGCCCTTCCGGCGACGCGGCCACGCGTCTCAGCACAGCGTTGACGAAGCGCGCCGTGCCAGCATGGCCGGCGCGCTTCGCGAGTTCGACGGCCTCGTTGCACGCGGCATGTGGCGGAATGCGTCGCAGGAACAGCAATTGGTAGGCGCCCAGGCGCAACACGGCGCGGATACGCGGTGGTAGCACGTCAAGCGGCGTCCGTGCGAAACGCGAAAGCGCCCAGTCGACCTCGGCCCGGTGTCGCAGCGTGCCGAGCGTCAGTTCAGCCGCGAGTCCCTCGTCGACCGCGCTGAACTCCGCCCGCTCGAGCGCACGCCGCAGCAACACACCGGCCCAGGCGCCGCCGGCGTCGACTCGGCACAGGATATCCGCCGCTACCTCGCGGGAGGTGGACGGCGCCGCCACGGACCGCACCGTATCACCCGCGCCGGGTTAGTCCTCCCGGCGCATGTTGGCCAGCAGCAGCATGCGCAGCAGCTGCAGTACGGCCATGGCGGCGGCGGCCACGTATGTCAGAGCGGCCGCGCTGAGTACCGCGCGCACGCCCCGAAGCTCGTCCTGCGTGACCAGCCCCTCGGCCGCCAGCACGCGCATCGCCCGGGCGCTCGCGTCGAACTCAACCGGGAGTGTCACCACGGTGAAGGCAACTGCGGCACTGAAGATCAGAATGCCGAGCTGCATGAACGTCCCCGAGTGAAAGAAGAACCCCAGAAAGAAGATCGGCCAGGCGAGCCACGACCCGAATTGGGACGTGGGCACCATCGCGGACCGCAGCACCAGCGGTCCGTAGTGCTGCGCGTGCTGAAGCGCGTGACCGGTCTCGTGCGCGGCCACTCCCACTGAGGCGACCGACGCTCCGCCGTAGACGCCCGATGAGAGTCGTAGGACGCGCGTTCTCGGATCGTAGTGGTCCGATAGCGTGCCGCCGATCTGTTCGATCTCGACGCCCGACAGACCGTTCCGCCGCAGGATCTCCCCGGCGACCTCCGCACCCGTCATGCCGTTCGCCGTGGGAACCTGGCTATACCGGGCGTATGTCGACTGTACGCGCATCTGCGCGTACAACGCGAGGAGAGCTGCCGGGATGACAAGGAAATATGTCGGATCCCAGAAGAACATCTACGTCACCCCCATCGGCGTCTATTTTAACATACGCTCCTGCCGGCCTGTCGCATCCTGTCCCAGCACCGTCCCGGTTGCCAGGGGGTGTCCCAGCAGATACGCGGCGCTCGCCATCCGCCGGCCGGACGCCGGCTGTACCTCATGGATCGCGACGCACCCGTCGCCGGCCGCGACCACAAAGGGCGGGTCCTGGCCGCCCGCCGCCACAACGGTGCCGGGAGGGAAGCGCTCTCCGCCGGCCCCTGATGCTCCACATCGCTCGTTCGGAATTGCGGACGCGCGCCAGACCTTAAGTGGCTCACCGTCACGTATCGTGTACGCGACCGGCCACGGGTCCAACGCGCGAACGAGGTCGACGATGCGAACCGCGGATGCGCTCCACCGAATCAGCGCCTCCTCGCGCGACAGCTTCGGGGCAAACGATGCCTTGCTGTGATCCTGGGGATGGCGCGGAGCGGTGCCCGCATCGAGGAGGCGAACTGCCTCGGCGAGGAGTGCCGCTCCCTCTCGGGCAAGGCGCGGCTCCAGCGTCGCGGTCGTGTCCCGGGAAGACACCGGAACGGCCCGCTGGAGGATAATATCGCCCGCGTCCATCTTGTCGGACAGATACAGCACGGTGACGCCGGTCTCTCTCTCGCCGGCGGCGATCGCCCGCGGGATCGGCGCAGCCCCACGGTAACGGGGCAGCAGCGACGGATGCAGATTGATCCCGCCCAACCGGGCAAGGTCGAGCGCGGCACGGGGAATGAGGCGGCCGTACGCGACCACGATGAGGAGATCCGCCGCGAGTCGTCGCAACTCGGCGAGGAAGCCGGGATCGCGCAACGATTCGGGCTTCCAGATATCCAGAGCGTACTGGTGCGCGGCCACGGCCACCGCAGCCGGCTCGACGCGCAATCCGCGACCCCGCGGCCGGTCCGGTCGCGTCACCACGGCAGCGAGCTCGCATTCCGCGAGCACCGCGTCCAGCGACGGCACCGCGAACGAGGGCGTCCCGAGGAAGACGGCTTTCACTCCGGCACCACCTCGGACGTCCCCTCGGCTCGGCGCAGGGTCTTCGAGTCTCGCACGCGGTCGGGAAACAGGATGCCATTGAGGTGGTCGATCTCATGCTGCAGAACACGCGCCAGCATACCCTCGGCCTCCATAGTGACGAACTTGTTCCGGCGGTTCCGCGCGCGCACGACGATCCTGGGGGCGCGGGGCACGTCGCCAAGGAGGCCGGGGATGCTGAGACATGCCTCCGTGCTCACCACCTCATCGCCGTCCCGACGCAGGATCTCAGGATCGATGAGCGCGATCCTGCGGCCCTCGAATTCGGTGACGAGCACCCGCCAGCCGACGCCGACCTGAGGTGCCGCGAGCCCGATCCCCTTTGCCTCGTGCATCGTGACAAACATCCGGTCGATCAATTGCTGGATCTCACGCGTCACCACGCGCGCCGGCTGGGCTCGGCGCCGCAGGATCGCCGCCCGGGGCCCGTCCACGGTGATGATCTCGAAAGCGCGCGCAACCTCCGCCATCAATCGATCTCCTCGGGATCGACGTCCACGACGATCCGGCCCGCGTCGGGCCCGCGCCGGGGGCGAGCGGCCGCGGCGACGGCCGCTCGCGCTGCAGCGAGCACCGTGGCTAGCTCCTTCGCGCGCAAAAGACAGTGGACCCGGGCAGGACGCATGCCGCTAGCGGCGGCGGGCACCGGTCCCAGCACCTCGACCCCGGCGACCCCGCCGGCCGCGGCGGCCGCCCGCTCCGCGGCCGCGGTGGCGGCGGACGCGTCCGCACCCAATGCCACGATGCGAACCAGGCGCGTGTACGGCGGATATCCGAATTCACGCCGGGCCTGCAGCTCGTCTTCGTACAACTGCTCCTCAAGCCCCGTGCGTATTGTGCGCAGCACCGGATGGTCCGGAACTCGAGTCTGGATGACCGCCTCTGAGTCCGCAAGTGACACGATCGCGCGCAACTGCTGGAAGGCTCGCTCCGAGGCACGAAAGTCCGGACGGTACAGCGGGGCGTCCGCATCGACCATGCCGATCAGGCTCGGCCGGAGGCGCCGGCCACGGAGGAGCAACTGAGTGCCGACAACGAGCCGGAGGCGCCCCGAAGCGAACTCACGCGCGACCCGGTCGAACTCCCCAGCGGTCTCGCGGTCCACGCGCGCCAAACGAAACTCCGGGAACACCTTCCCGACGATCTCCTCGATGCGCTTGGTCCCGGCTCCCACCCACCGCAACGCCACGCCCTTGCACCGCGGGCACACCTGTGGAGCCGCCTCCATGCGCCCGCAGACGCGGCACCGGATCGTCCCCATCTCTTGATCGTACGGCATCGGGACCAGGCACCGTCCGCACCGCACGACATCCCCGCACTCCTGGCAGGCGAGCACGCGGGCATAGCCGATCCGGTTGACGAACAGCGCGACCCGCCCGCCTCCGCGAAGGTGGCGCCGCATGGAATCCACGAGCGGCTGGCTCAGGGCGCCGCTCCGCCCCTGTTCCCGCTCGAGGCGCATGTCCACGATGCTGACGCGCGGGCCGCCCGCCGGAGCGAGACGGACGGCGCGCAGGGTCCCCTCCACGCTGCCGGCGTACGCTTCCATCGACGGGGATGCGGTCCCGAGCACCACCTGCGCGCCCTCGAGCGCGCCGCGTTGCAGCGCGACGCGCCGCGCGTGATACCGCGGGGCCGCCTCGGCTTTGTACGACGGGTCCTCCTCGCCGTCCACGACAAGGAGCCGCAGGGCGCGAAGCGGCGCGAACAGCGCGGACCGGGTCCCGCACACGACGGCGATGTCTCCGGCGAGAATCCGTCGCCACACGTTGCGGCGCGCCGCCGGCGGCAGCTCCGAGTGGAAGGTGCCGACGCGGTCCCCCATGGCCTCACGGAATCTTCCGGCGAAGCCTTCCGCAAGCTCCACCTCCGGCGCAATCACGAGCGCCTGGCCGCCGCGCGCTGCGGTGCGCCGGACGGCGTCCACGATCCAGGCGGCACGGCGACTCTCGTGTCCCCACAGCAACACAGGCCCGGGCGCAGGCACCCTGTGCTCCGGCGTCCAATCTGGGCCCGGCTCCGCTGCCCACCGTCGGCTCCTTTGCCGATCCTCCTCGATCCGCACCGCGCCCAGCGACACAAGCCGCTTGAGCGGAGCACCGCCGCCGAGGACGAGATCGACAACGGGCACACCCTCCGGTGCGGCGAGCAGACGATCCAGAAGTTGCCGTTGACGCGGCCCGACCACTCGGGGCAACCGCTCCGGCACCGCCACGGCGCGACGGGAAGCGCGCGGCGCGGCGGGGGGTCGCCGCACGAACTCCGGCGGCACGAGACACCGCACGGCGCGCAGCAGCGTGGACAGCGTCTCGTCTGCGATCAAGCGGGCAAGTCGGAACATCACCGGAGAAAACAACGGCTCGGGATCGGGAATGTCCAAGATGTCCCGGAGCCGGTGCCCTCCGCTCGCGCCATCGCGTGTGCCCTCGAGGCCCTCACACGGTGCAACCCCGACGATGAACCCGCTCGCCGTGCGCGAGCCAAGAGGCACCACGGCGCGCACTCCGACGCATACGCGGCTCGCAAGCCCCGCGGGCACCCGATACGTCAGAGGACAATCCGCGATCCCAGGGGCACGATCCAGCAGAATCTGAACGCAGCCCTCGGTGCCCACGCTCACCGTCGGGTGCCGGGCTCACCTACGAGCGTTGCAAGTCTGGCGACGATCGCCTCGGGTTCGGAGAGCCGTCCCCACCCGACCTCGCCCGACGCGAGCTCACCGTGTTCCGGCCCGATCACATGCATGCCCCTGGCGCGGAGGCGCGCGAGGTTCTCCTCGACCACTGGAGCCGCAGCCATCTCTGCGCTCATGGCGGGGGCCAATAGGATCGGCGCGCGCGTCGCGAGCACGGTTGCGCACACGACGTCGTCGGCCAACCCGCTCGCGAGGCGGCCCAACATGTCGGCCGTTGCAGGCGCGATCAGCACACACGCAGCCAGGCGCCCCAGGGCTACGTGCGGCTCGTCCCACGGCGAATCCGGCGCCCACATGTCCGTGATCACGGGGCGACGCGACAGGGCTCGGAAGGTTACCGGACCGATGAACCGAGTGGCCGCGCGAGTCATCATCACATGAACGTCCGCACCGGCCCTGACGAGCAAACGGACGATGATGGCGACCTTGTACGCCGCGATACTACCGCAGACGCCGACGACGACGGCCCGCCCCCGCAGCGCCTCCGCCGGGTCAGACCGGGGGCCCATGGACAGCGCGACCTCCCACACCCGGCGCTGCGCGCCCAGGCTCCAATCGCGTGAACAGGTCACGCGCGAACACGAGGAGCGCCGCGACGATCTCGTCGGCGCCCCACATCGCCGTGTCCACGATCACGTGGTACCGTGTCAGATTGGACAGGTCCACATCGTACGTCTGCCGGTACCGCCGGCGCTCACAGTCTTCCCGCGCTTGAACATCCTGAATCGCTCGAGCCACGTCCGTTCCGTCGCGTGCGCCGACGCGACCAGCACGGACGTGGAGGGGGGCGCGGAGCCAAATCCTGAGGTCGCCATCGATCAACCAGCCGCTCAACCGGCTGTCTACCAAGATGTCGCCGGCTCGCGCAGCCTGCACCTGCATCTCGTCAAGCATCCGGTCGACGGATGGATCTCGCTCGGCGAGTTCACCCAACGCCGACAGGCTGATCCCGCGCCGCCGGGCCTCTTCGCGAAACACGTCCCCGGCCGAGAGATACTGCAATCCCAGCGCGCCGGCCAGCGCGCGCGCCACCGTGCTCTTGCCCGCGCCGATCTCTCCGCTGACCGTTACAATCATTCGGCATCGGCCGCCGGCGTTTCGGCGGCTTCCTCATCCTCTGGTTCCACCGTTTCCTTGCTGGTAAAGCGGTGGGCGACCGTTTCCGGCTGCACCGCGGAGAGTACGACGTGGCCGCTGTCAGTGATGACCACCGCGCGCGTCCGCCGGCCATAGGTCGCGTCGATAAGGATGCCCTTGTCGCGCGCCTCTTGGATAATCCGCTTGATCGGGGCCGAGTCCGGGCTGACGATGGCGATGATGCGGTTGGCCGCCACGATGTTGCCAAAACCGATGTTGATAAGCCGTGTCTCCATCGCCTCATCCCCCCTGACCGCACCGGCGCCCGGGCTATTCCACGTTCTGGATCTGCTCCCGGAGGCTCTCCAGCTCGCCCTTCACTGCGATCACGAGGCGCGTGATGGCGAGATCATTGGCCTTGCTTCCAATCGTATTAGCCTCCCGGCCCAGCTCCTGCACGATGAACTCCAGCGTCCGTCCCACAGCGCCGTTCGACCCGAGCGTCGCCCGAAACTGAGCCAGGTGACCTCGGAATCGCGTGATCTCTTCGGCAACGTCCGCTCGCTCGGCGAACATCGCCACCTCTGTAGCGAGCCGCGCCGGGTCCACCGGAACTCCCCCCGCAAACTCCTGGACCCGCCGCTCGAGGCGGGCGTGATACTCCTGAACCACGGATGGCGCACGTTCCTCGATCGCCGTGATGTGTTCCTCGAGCCGCGCGATTCGGCGGTCCAGATCGCTCTCGAGCCTGGCCCCTTCGGTCTCGCGCATCGCCACCAGCCGATTCACCGCCCCGCCGATCCCCTCTGACAGCGCCGGCCAGAGGGTCTCCAAATCGTCCTTCTGCTCCTCGATTCGGATGAGATCCGGCAGCGAGACAAACATGGAGAGGTCGAGCGGTCCGGAGATCGAGAGAGCCTGTTTTAGGTCATTTAGAGCCTTGATGTACGCTTCAGCCAGATCTAGGTCCGCCTTAACCGTCCTTGTGCGCTTTCCTTGCTCCTCTCGGATTATAGCAACATCAACCCGTCCCCGCAACACGCGGCCTTGGACGAGGGCCTTCGCCCGATCCTCCAACGCCGCAAGGTCTCTCGGGAGCCTGACGATGATCTCACAAAACCGGTGATTGACCGAGCGGACCTCGATCGCATAGCGGCCGGACCCAGCGACCGCCTCGCCGGTTCCGAAACCGGTCATGCTCCGGATCATCGGCACCGCTCCGGCCACTTACGCCCACGGAACAAAACACGAGGCAGCACTCAAGGAGAGTGCGGCGCCCGCCGTCCAATCTCCTCCCCGAGGTCGGTCCCTTCCCGCGTCACGTTGCATCCCGTATACTCTGAGCGTCGCGGGCATCCTCGCCGCAAGGAGGAGGCATGCCGGAGATCATCCAGCCGTCCATCGACGGGCTCGTGCTCGCCTCGATCGCACGCGAGCTGCGTGCGCACGTGGGCGCGCGCTTCGCCGGCGTTCGCCAACCCGATCCCCAGGCCGTCGTGCTCGCCCTCCGAGATCCGGGTGGGATCGCTCACCTCTACGGTTCGATCCACCCGCGCACGGCAAGGGTGCACTTGACCACCCGTCCTCGGGCCACGGAACACCTCACACCGTTCGGACAATTGCTTCGCAGCCGGCTGACCCACTCGCGCCTCGACGGTGTGGAACAGCCCCCGTTCGACCGGGTGCTGCGGCTTCGATTCGACGCGCTCCAGGGCCCGCTCACGATGATCGCAGAGATCATGGGCCGGTACAGCAACATGATCCTCACGGACGGGCGCGTCGTTCTGGGAGCCCTCAAGGTGGTCACGCCTCGGATGTCGCCCCGGCGGCCGGTACTGCCGGGCCGTCCCTACGTGCCGCCGCCGGCCGATCGTCCGGGACCGGACCAGCTCGACGAAACCGCGTTATGTGCGCTGTGCAACGGGCCGCGGCCGATTTGGCAGCAGCTCATGGGAGCCGTACTGGGCGTCGGGCCAGTGCTGGCCCGCGAAGTCGCTCTCCGGGCCGGCGTCGACCCGCAAACGCCCGCGGGTGATGCGGCGGCGGCGTGCGAACGGCTCCACGCAGCGCTTCGTGAACTCACGGACATCGCCAGAATGGAGCGGTTCTCACCTGTCGCCTACGAACACGGGGGACGCACAGTCGCATTTGCCGCGGTCCCGTTGCGCGTGTACGCCGATCTATCGCCGCTGCCGGTCGCCTCGATGAGCGAGGCGCTCGAGCGTTACTACCGCGATCTCACCGAGGTCGGCCCGTTGGAGGAACACCGGCGCGCGCTCCAGCGAGCGGCACGCGGCGCGCTGCAGCAACGCGAGCACGCGCTCGAGGAGAACCGCAGGGCGCTCGACGAGAGTGCGCAGGCAGAGCGATACCGCCTCATGGGGGACCTCCTCCTCGCGTACGCGGGCCACGCCGGCCCCGGAGCCGACTCGGTCGTAGTCCCCGACCATACCGCCGGCGGCAGCGAGATCACGATTGCGCTTGATCCGGGGCTCACGGCCGTCGAGAACGCGCGGCTGTATTTCCGCCGGTACGCCAAAGCCAGGGCCGCGGCCCGCGCAGTGCCCGACCGAATCGCCCGGCTGGAGGATGAAACGCTGGCGCTCCGCGGCGCATTCGTCCAGATCGTGACCGCGGAGTCGCTCGACGACCTCTCGGAGATCGAGGGGGATCTGGCACACAGCGGGATGCTTCGATCGTCGCCGCGCCGGCGCCCTGTCACAAAACCGGGACCCCGCCGATTCTGTGCTCCGGGCGGGGCGACCATCATCGTGGGACGCAGCGCGCGGGAAAACGACCACGTGACGTTCCACATCGCGGCACCGGACGACCTGTGGCTGCATGCTCGCGGCCTGGCGGGAGCGCACGTCGTCCTCAAAACGGCGGGCATACCGTCCGAAGAGGCGATTTGGGCCGCCGCGCAGGTCGCCGCCTACTTCAGCGAGGGACGTGAGGCCGGGCTGGTAGCTGTCGATTGCGTGGCGCGCAAGCACGTCCGTAAGCCGCGCGGGGCGACGCCGGGGACGGTGACCTACTCCGAGGAACGGACGGTGCGGGTGACGCCGGCATTGCCCCCGAGGAGTGGCGACGGGCAACGCGTCGGCGGAGGATGAGGATCCCCAGGGTCTCGCGCCCTACTCAGGCTCCTCGATGATCACCTCATCGCGACCGTCTGATTCGGCAAGGCACACGCGCACCTGTTCGCGAGACGCGGTGGGAAGGTTCTTGCCGACGTAGTCCGGTCGGATCGGGAGCTCGCGGTGGCCGCGGTCCACCAGCACTGCGAGCTGGATACCAGCCGGCCGGCCCTTGTCGATCAGGGCGTCGAGCGCGGCGCGCACCGTACGGCCGGTGTAGAGGACGTCGTCCACGAGGATGATCCGACGTCCGGTTACTTCGAATGGTAGCCGGGTGTCCGACGCTCCCGCGTCGTGCGGCTCCCGCGACGCCAGGTCGTCCCGGTATGCGGTCACGTCGAGCATCCCGACGGGAATCCCGACGCCTTCCGCGGCGGTGATCGCCACGGCGAGACGCTCGGCCAGATGAACGCCTCGCCGGACGATGCCGACGAGGCACAGCGTTTCGGTCCCTTTGTTCCGCTCGACGATCTCGTGCGCCATCCTCGTCAAGGCGCGGCGGATTGTCTCACGGTCCATCACCTTGGCCTTTTCGCGCACTTCCACGCTCCGGCGGTCCTCATCTCCCGCACGCTACTGTTCGCTGTGATCCGCCCGGCCCCTGTGGGTGGGCCGCAGTCCGTTGAACCGCGTCGAGAGGCTGGCACCGCTCCCGGCAGCGCTTCGGAGACGCTCAAGCAGGCGGGCGATGTCGTCCGGCAGCGGGGCCGTACACATCAACCGGGTCCCGGTCGCGGGATGCGTAAACTCCAGCTGCGCGGCGTGCAGGGCTTGGCGGCGCAGCTCCGGAACGCGCGCATGACCGTAGACGGGATCGCCAAGAATCGGGTGGCCGATGTGGGCCATGTGCACGCGGATTTGATGCGTTCGTCCGGTCTCGAGCCGGCACGCGAGCAATGTGGCCTCGGCAAACCTCTCCAGCACCGTGTAGTGCGTCACCGCCGGCCGGCCGCGCTCCGTGACCGCCTGTCGCGTGCGGTGAGACGGGTGGCGTCCGACGGGCGCGCGAATAGTGCCTCGCTCCCGCGCAACGCGGCCCCGGACGAGCGCCAAGTAGGTACGCGAGATGGTGCGCGCCCGGAGCTGCCCGGCGAGCGAGCGGTGAGCGTCGTCGGTCTGGGCAATCACCAGCAGGCCGGAGGTGTCCTTGTCTAGCCGGTGGACGATCCCAGGCCGGAGCGCACCTCCGGCCTTGGGAAGCCCCTCAACCCGGGCGAGGATCGCGTTCACGAGCGTACCTGACGGGTGACCAGGGGCGGGATGAACCGTCAGACCGGCAGGCTTGTTGATGACGAGCAGGTCCTCGTCCTCGTACACGACGTCCAGAGCGATCGGCTCGGGCCGGAGCGCGACCTCAGACGGCGGCGGGATCTCCACCCTAACGGTCTGCCCGGGCCGCAGATGAAACGACGGCTTGCGGACGGCCCCATCAACCAGAACGCACCCTGTCTGAGTGAGACGGGTGACGCGCGACCGCGAGAGATGTGGAAGGCGTTTCGCCACCACGACGTCGAGGCGGCAACCCGCGTCCTCGGACGCTGTCTCAAAGATTTCGAACGACGTAGACTGGGAGTCAGTCTCGAGGCTCAACGGCCTCCGGTCCATTCTCGCCCCGGTCAGCTTGATCCGTCTCGGCGCCGGACCGGCCGAGTATCACCCACATCGTCCCGGCGACAGCCGCGGCCACGATGCTCGCGGCCTGCGCGAGCGTCAGCGATCCGAGAATACGCGGACTGTCCATGAATGGCTCGATGATGATGCGCCCGATCCCGTAGAGGAACAGGAATTCCCAGAACAGGCGGCCGGGCGCGCGCGGAACACCGTCGCGCCACATCAGCAGTGCAAAGATCGCGAGCGACACAACCATGAGATACAGTTGCGTTGGGTGGCGGGCCTGACCGAAGAGGGTTACCGCCCACGGCAGGTTCGACGGGCGCCCGTAGTTGAGGCCGTACAGCAACGTGCCGACCATGGCGATAGCGTACCCGAGCGCGAGGCTCGGCGCGGCCGCGTCTGCAATCGATCCGAGACTCCACCGGTGGGCACGCCCGTACAGCCATGCCACGATGGCGCCGCCTGCGAGCGCGCCGTAGAAGGTGAGCCCCGCATCCTTCCAGATCGTCAACATACGCCCGGGGTCGCCCGCGAAATCCGGAAAATTGACCAGCACGTACCCGATCCGCGCTCCGACCACCCCGCCGATGATCGTGTAGAGACTGAGGTCGAGCACCTCGCCGCCGTCCCACCCAAACCCTCTGGTCCGCGCCCGCAACACCAGGATGCCGACGACAAACGCCACCAGGAGGAACACGCCGAACGACGAGACTGGAAACGGTCCTAACTGAAATAGCACTGGCTTCATCCGTCACCCCCGTTGCACGGACGCGCTCTCGAGTCCGCCGGTCCTCCGCCACGAGCCTGGGAACCAGCCCCGTCGCGCGGCGCTCCCCCTCGGAGCGCAAGCACGAGCAGACCGGCACCGACCACGATTGCGGTATCGGCCAGGTTGAAGACGGGCCAGACGTGAACGTCCAGGTAGTCGAGCACGTACCCAAAGCGAAGGCGATCCGTGATGTTGGCAAATGCCCCGCCGATCATGAGCCCCAGCCCCCACTGGCCGGCGCTCGTGACCAGCCACGCGTTCCTATTGTAGAGAACCACGGCGAGCACGGTCAAGGCAACTGCAACGGTCACCGGGACCGGGAGTTGGGCCAGCAGTCCGAACGCGACACCGGAGTTCTCCCGACGCGTGAGCGACAGGAGGCCCGGAACCACGACACGATCTGTTCCCGGCGCAACGATCGTTGCTACGACCCAGTCCGCCGCCTGAGCGACACTCCATGCCAGCACCAGGGCGGCCGCCCACATGCAACCGCGGACCGCGCTCAGCGCGCGGCGCTGCGCAGCCGCTCCTCGCGCTCCTTGCACTTGATACACAATCGCGTGTAGGGAATCGCCCGCAAGCGGTTCGCGTCGATCAACTGACCGCACGCCGTGCAGATCCCGTACGACCCTGTTCGGATGCGCCGGAGCGCCTCCTCCACCATTGCGAGAAGGCCCTGCACGCTGCTCTCGAGTGCCAGTCCCTTCTCCCGCTCGAATGCCTCGCTCGCGACATCGACGAGATCCTCGTCGTACCCGCCGGAGACATCGGCGACGGGTTTCTCCTCACGGGCTTTGACCTGGTGCTGCTCCATCTCCGACAGTTCTTGGCGGAGACGCTGGCGCTCCTCGAGGAGCAGACGCGCATATGTCTCGAGTGGGCCGATTCCGCCTCCTTTCGCCCGCCGCGGCGCCGTGTCGGATCCGGGGCGCGCCGCGGCCTTCCTGACGGTCTGCGTGCGCGAGCGTCCCCCTCGATTGTTCCGGCCGGACGTGGACTTGGATGAGCGCTTTTGAGGCATTCAGCTCCTCCTCACGGGGACTGTCTACTCCGCGCCGCCTTCGCTCAAACGCCGGCACGGCTGAGCGTATTCCTCAACTCCCGACTCGCGGAGCGCGGCACGCGCCAGAATCTCGGTGCTGTCCAGGACGGGCACCGGCGCATCACCGGGCCCCATCACCAACGGCAACTCAGTGCACCCCAGAACGATCGCGCCGGCTCCGCGGCCGATGAGGATGGCGGCAATCTCCCGCACCGACGCACGCACGCTTGAGCCGAGATCGCCGGCTTTTACCGCCTCGATCGCCGACATGACCACCGCTTCCTCGGATGCCGTGGGTTCAATGACGGCGAGGCCGTGCCCGCCGAGGGCGCGATGATAGAGGCGCATCTCGAGCGTCCCCTCGGTCGCGAGAATCCCGACCGTGTGCGGCACCGGTTCGAGCGCGGTCACCGCGGCCGCGACTTCCTCCGTGATGTCCAACACGGGGATCCCCACGGCCCGCCGGATCGGCTCGAGAAACGCGTGTGACGAGTTGCACGGGATGACGATAAACTCGGCTCCCGCCCGCTCCAGGTTTTGAGCCGTCGACACGAGCGCCCGGGTCGGATCCGGGCCGCGCCCCCTCACCGCCGCAGTCCGGTCCGGTATCTTGGGGTTGCTGTCGATGATGACGCGTGGGTGATCCTGATCCACCCGCGCCGGCGTGAGCCGCACCAGTTTCGCGTAGAAGTCTGCTGTCGCCAGCGGTCCCATCCCGCCGAGCACGCCAACGATGCGTTGTCCGTCCCGCGTGCGCGACTCTCCAGCCGTTCTAGTCATCGAAACATCACCGGTCCGGCGGCGTCGTTGCCTCCAGCCTAACCGCCCTAGGGTATCGCCATTCTGGCCCGCGCGCGTAGTGGCCGCGCGCCTCCCGGTCTACGCCGTGGGCCAGGCACAGGCTCGGAGGCACGGTCAACGGACTCGATACATCCGGTCCCATTGTTTCGGGCCATTTCCGCGGTCCCCTGCTCCGACCTCGAATTTCCCTGCCTACGGCTCGGCCCGCGCGATCGCCAGCGCAAGCTCCCTGCCGTCGAGCCGCAGCGTCTTCCGATGCACTCCCGGGCCGTCCGGTGCTGCGCCGGCCCGTGCGTCACGGGCGAGGGTCTCTCGCAGAACGTAGTCTCCGTGTGCCGTGAGAACGTCGACCAGCACCGCATCCTCCGGGTAGTACAAAGTGATCCTGTCCGCGATTTCGAACCCTGCTTCCTTGCGCCACTGCTGAATCTGATGCACTAGTTCTCGCGCCAGGCCTTCTCGCACCAGCGCGTCGGTCAGCGCGGTATCGAGGACGATCCAATCGCCGGCCTCCCCCGCCCCGGTGAGGCCCGTGTTCCAGTGCATCCGAACATCTACTTCCGCTCGCTCGAGGACCACTTCCCGGTCATCGGCCAGGCGCAACCGGTATGGCTCTCCTTCGGGCGTCCGTGCAAGCAGCGCGTGCCCTTCGGCGCGAAGCGCCTCGACGATCTTCGTGATCTCCCCCCCGAACTTGGGACCCAACAGGTCGAAACGCGGGCGCACCTCGAGCCGGCCGAATGTCGTCACCGCCTCGGCGAAGCGGACACCCTTAACGTTCAACTCCTCCTTGATGTGGTCCACCAACTCCCGGTATCTTGTGCCTCCGAGCATGCCGGAGCGTTCCACGATCGTCGCCATGGCAAGCGGCTGGCGGACGCGCAGCTTCGCCGCGTTGCGGGCGGCCCGTCCCAACGAAATGAGCGAACGGGTGCGGTCCATCGCCTCCTCGAGCCGCGGATCGGGCGCCCAAGCCGGGGTGGGATAGTCGCACAGGTGCACGCTTTCGGGGACCTCGGCATCGACCGACCGGACGAGATTCTGGTAGAGCGCCTCGGCGAGAAACGGCACGAACGGGGCGAGCACGCGCGCGAGCGTCACGAGCGCCTCATAGAGCGTCGAGTAGGCAGCCTGCTTGTCGGCGTCCGCCTCGGACTTCCAGTATCGCCGGCGCCCCCGCCGAACGTACCACACCGACAGATCCTCGACGAACCGCTCGATGGGCCGCGCGGCACCGGAGACGTCATAATCATCGAGCCGCTCGCGCACCGTCTCGACAAGTCCGCGGAGGCACGACAGCAACCACCGGTCGAGCAGGCTTCCTTCGTACGCGGATCCATCTTCCGTCGTCGACTCCCGACGAGCGGCCCAGGTGCGGTCCGTCGCGGTCGGCCCGGACGTTTGCGCGATCCCCTCCGGTCGGGACGTCACCCGCTGCGCCAGGCCCGGTGTCCAGCCGTCGAGCGTGGCGTAGGTGACGAAGAACGCATAGACGTTCCACAGCGGCAGGATGAACCGGCGCCGCACGTCATCGCCGGGCCCGTACCCGAAGTTGATGTTTTGCACGGGGTTTTGCGCGGCGTACAGCCAACGCACGACGTCGGCGCCCATCTTCTCGGCGGCGTCGTTGAATTCGATCATGTTGCCCCAGGATTTGTGCATCTCGCGGCCTTGCTCATCGCGCACCATGGCGTGTCCCAGGCATGTCCGGTAGGGCTCGCGATTCTCCAGCACCGTGCTCATCACCAGCATGGAATAGAACCAGTTGCGGTACTGTCCGGGGAACGCCTCGGTGATGAAGTCCGCCGGGAACCACTTCTCCCATTCGCGGCGGTTGTGCCGGTAGCCCATCGTGGAGTACGGAACGATGCCGGCATCGAGCCACGGGTTGCCCACGTCGGTGATCCTCGACACGGTGGCGCCACACTGCCGGCAGCGAATCTTGACCGAGTCGACCCAGGGGCGGTGCGGGGAGTGGCCCGAGAAGGCGTCCCAGCCCTCGACGGCGCGTGATCTGAGCTCGTCCTCACCGCCGATTACTTCGAACGTGCCGCACGCGCGGCATTCCCAGATCGGCAGTGCGAGCCCCCAGTACCGCTTCTTGCTGATCATCCAGTCGTGCATGTTGCGGAGCCAATCGAGCTCCCGCTCCAATCCGAACTCCGGCAGCCAGCGGATCTTCCTGGTCACCCGCATCATCGGCTCGCGGAGGGGCTCCATCGAGATAAACCACTCATCGACGAGGCGGAACACGAGCTCGCTGCCGCACCGCCAGCACATCGGATACCGGTGCGTGTATTCGTCGGCGCGATACAGCAGGCCGCGCGCCCGGAGGTTGTCGCGGATGGACTCGGCCACGTCGTAGACGTGCTGCCCCCCGAGCCAGTCATAGGCGTCGGTGAACACGCCGAATTCGTCGATCGGGGCGAGGACCGGGAGGCCGTAGGGCGCCGCCAGCGCGAAGTCCTCGGCACCGCACCCCGGCGCGATGTGCACGAGGCCGGTGCCCTCGGCGGCGCTCACGTCGGTCCACGGGATCACCCTGTGGATCACTCCCTGCTGCGCCGGCAGCGCATCGAACGGGCCCTCGTATGTCCACCCCACGAGCTCCGCACCGCGCAGCTCCCGGAGCACCCTCACTTTGCCGTGGAGCACCTCCTGCATGCGATCGCGCACGACGTAGTAGCTCCGGCCGTCCTGCTGCGCCTGCACGTATACAAGATCGGGGTGGACCGCGACCGCGACATTCGCCGCCAGGGTCCAGGGAGTCGTCGTCCAGACCAGGAGGTATTCGTCGGGCCGTCCGGCAATCGGCAGCCTCGCGGTGAGGCTCAGATGAGCGACCTCCTGGTATCCTTCCGTGACGATCTCGTGCTCGGACAGACCCGTACTGCAGCGTGGGCACCACGGCATGACGTCGTGCCCTTTGTGGAGTAGGCCCCGCTCCCAGCAGCGCTTGAGGAACATCCAGATCGAGTAGTTGTTTTCGTCGGACATCGTGTAGTACGAGTGGTCCCAGTCCATCCAATGGCCGAGCCGAAGCGACTGCTGGGTCTGGATCCCGGCGTAGCGGAGGACGCGCGCCTTGCAGCGCTCGACGAACTCGGCGATCCCGTATCGCTCGATGTCCCGCTTGGACTTGAACCCGAGTTCCTTCTCGACCTCGACCTCGACCCACAACCCCTGGCAATCGAACCCGTTCTGGTATCGCTGGCGGTGCCCAAGCATCGTGTGGTAGCGGCAGAACAGGTCCTTGTAGGTCCGGCCCCACGCGTGGTGCACGCCCATCGGGTTGTTGGCCGTGATCGGGCCGTCGAGAAACGACCACCGCCTGCGCGCCCGTGCGTTGCGGGCCAGGTACTTGCCGAGAATGCCGCTGGACTCCCACCAGGCGAGCAGGGCCCGCTCCTGCGCGGCGAAGTCGACGCGCGTGTCAACCGGTTGAAACGCCATGCGTGCCTCCCGAAGAAAAAGGACCCCCGCCCGAACAGGGACGGAGGCGCCGCGGTACCACCCTTGGTTCCGGACCGAGATCCGGCACTCACCGAACCGACGCGACGGATGTTCGGTCTGCCTCCGGGCCGGTGGCTGTGCCTGCGGCGTGCGCCAGTACTGAGCGTCCGGCGCGGGCTAGACCGCCGTGGACTAAACCGCCGTCGGTCAGAACCGTGACGCCGCAAAGCAACCGTCCGGAGGGACGCCGCGAACTCCCCACCTGTCGCGAGCGGCTCGCGCCCTGCTAGCGGAGGGCAACCCGGCGGCGCCTCGAGACGCTCAGCGCGTCCGTGGGGCCGCGACTCGAGAGGTGATATCCCGCCGCCGGTTCCGTACCGGCTCTCACCACGCCCGGCTCGCTTCCCTGGCCCGGCGACGGCCGGCCTCTGTCATCGCCTGGAGCTATTCGGCGCGATTCTAGCACACGCTCCGAAACATCGTCAACGCGCGGGACCACGCTGTTACGGCGGGGGTGGAACCGCCTCCACCGGGGGCTCCGCGTTGCCGGCGGAGAAGCCGACGCGCGCGAGCATCGGCCCGGCAACGCCGGACGTGGCCGCCGGCCGGACGACGAGCAGCCCCGGCAGGTCGGGCAGCCCGGCCCCATGGTGCTCAGTCTTCATCCATTCGAACCGGCCGGTGAACACGCTCCGGCAATACCGCCACAGCGCGAGCGGCAGCGTGACGATCTGGTGCGTTGCGAAGAGGATGTATCGCGCGGACACCCACGCCAGCACCAATGGAGAGAGCTTTCGCTCCATCGCGATCGCGATGACAGTCGCCGCCATCACGACGATCCAGTAGTACGTGTACAACGCCTGATGCTCATGCACCGGAAGTGCGTCCGCCACGGTCAGGCCGCGCGCCTGGGCCTCGTAGACCCACTGTTCCACGAGGTAGCCGTAGCCCGCGATCATCGAGAGGGCCATGATGAGCGAACTCGACAGAAACACGAGGAAGTCCAGTCGTTTGCGCCACGGCACCGGCGCGCGCAGCAGCGCGGCGGTGTGGTCGAACAGGCACCGCAGCGATCCCTCGGACCAGCGCGTGCGTTGCTGGATCAGGCCCCGCAATGTGGGCACCGCTTCCTCCCACACCACCACGTGCTCACAATAGTGGACCGTCCATCCACGCAGCGCGTACTGAAGGGTGAGGTCGATATCCTCGGTCAGCGCGTCCTCGTTCCATCCGCCGGCCGCTTCCAAGCGGTCGCGGCGGGTGATCAGACCGTTCCCGGTCAAGATTACCGCGCCGCCGAGCCGGTGCCGGCTGCGCTGGGTCAGCGTCTGAAACACGGTATAGTCGTCTTCCTGGGCGTGGATCAGCGCGTTGTGCCCGCCGTTACACACGAGCTTGCGCGCCTGCACGCCGGCCACGCCGGGCAGGCCCAGATACGGCACGAGCCTCGCCAGAAAGTCCGGCGCGACGCGCGCATCGGCGTCGAAGACGCAGATCGCGTCGCCGCGCGCCGCGGCGAGCCCGACGTTGAGTGCCACGGCCTTTCCGACCCCGTCCTCGGGTGTTGGACGCACGACGGTGAACGTGTGCGTTCGCTGGAGCGCGTCCAGCACCTGCGGCGTGCGGTCCGTGGATCGGTGGTCCACGACGATGACCTCGAACCGCGGACGTCCGTCGGGACCGGCATAGTCGAGTCCGCACAGGCATCGAACCGTATCCGCGATGACGCCCTGCTCGTTCCGGGCCGGTACGATGACGCTGACGAACGGAGCATAACCTGTGGCGGGTGTCGTCTCAGGACGCCTGGGAAGGACTCCGGCCACCATCAGGATCGTGCCGTAGACACCCGACACGAAGAAGATCACGGACACCCATGCGACGTCCCGATGGATGAGCCCGACGGTCGTGAGCGCCAGCCAGCTCAACCCCAGGACCGTGACGAGCAGCTTCCGGCTCATCCGCGTTCGGTTTCTCATGCGCCACCCCCGACCGCCGTGGACTCCGCCGTGACCGCGGCCCGGAGCCCGGCTGGGTACGGCGCGCGCACCACGCCGGCCTCGGTGATGATCGCCGTCACGAGCCGGTGAGGCGTGATATCGAACGCGGGATTGCGCACGGCCACGCCGGCGGGCGCTATGAGGACGCCCCGGACGGCCGTCACCTCGGCCGGGTCTCGCTCCTCGATGGGAATCGCGTCACCGTCTGGGGTGTCTAGGTCGACCGTCGACGTGGAGCCCGCGACGTAGAACGGAATTCGGTGCTCGTGCGCCAGCACCGCAAGCGTGTAGGTCCCGACCTTGTTCGCGACGTCTCCGTTCGCGGCGATCCGATCCGCGCCGACGACGACCGCCGTCACCTCTCCGGCACGCATCAAGGCTCCTGCGGCATTGTCGATGATCAGGGTGCTCGGGATGCCGCAGCGCTGCAATTCCCACATGGTCAGCCGCGCGCCCTGCAGGACGGGACGCGTCTCGCATGCCACGACCCGAATACCGAGTCCCGCCTCGTGCGCGGCGCGCAGTACGCCGAACGCGGTCCCGTAGCCTCCCGTCGCGAGCATGCCGGTGTTGCAGTAGGTCAGCACCGTCGCGCCCTTCGGAAGCAATCCAGCGCCGTGCCGCCCGATCCTGCGGTTCGCCTCGACGTCGGCCCGCGCCATCGCGTGGGCGGCAGCAAGGACCCGGTCCTCGAGCGCCGCGGGACCGGGCGCGTCCACGGTCCCGCGCAGACGAGCAAGGGCCCACGCGAGATTAACGGCGGTCGGCCTCGTGCGCTCGAGATTTCGGGCCGCGTCGCGCACCGCGTCCCGCCGCCCGCCCGACTGACGCGCCGCGAGTGCCAGCCCGTAGGCGGCGGCGAGCCCTAGTGCAGGTGCGCCGCGAATCTGCAGAGAGCGTATGGCGTCCGCCACGTCCTCCCAGGACGTGCAGCGCCGGATGCGGACCTCGTGCGGTAATGCGGTCTGGTCGAGAAGGAAGAGTGCGCCGTCCTCCCACCATAGGGGGGCGTCGGCGCTCATCGAGCGGGCGCTCCAGCATCTCTTGTGATCATCCGTGCGGGTGCCTCCGCTGCCCAAGGCATAGGCCGGGGTGTCCCGGCCGAGGCGGCTCGCACACACGGCCATACTTTGCCGGCTGCCCGAGCCAGAGAATTCTTGGGGGGACCCTGTTGTGCCTCCATCAGTATACCGTCAGGCGTCAACCCGCGCCGCCCCCCGACCGGCAGGTCCCCCGACGAAGTCCAGCGGTCGTGCCGCCGCTGGAGACTACTCCACGCTGAACAGTGGCCCGGGTGCCGTCTCCTCGCGCATGACATCCGCCGTGATCGTGACGTGATGGGGCGTAAATAGAAAGATCTCGTCGCCGACCCGGTGCATGTGCCCGTCGAGCGCGTACGCAACGCCGCTGAGAAAGTCCACGACGCGCCTGCCCAGGTCCTGTTGCGTGCCACGCAGATTGATCACGATCGGTCGCAGCGTCTTCAGATAATCCGCCGCGCCCTGCGCCTCTTCATAGACACGGGGTTCCAGCACGATGATCTCCATCGGCCGATGCGCGTGCAGGTTGAAGATCGGAGCGCGGTATCCCGCCACGTCGCCCTGGGACGGCCCGCCGCCCTCGTCATCTGTGAACCCCAGGAACGTCCACATCCGTTGCATGATGCGGCCCATGGTAGTGCCTCCCGTCGCTGCTGCGTCTGTGATCGCCGTTACGTCCTGTGCTGCGTCCGTTGCTGCGTTGTCTAGGCAAACAGCGCCCGTCCTACGCGGACCATGGTCGAGCCTTCCTCCACAGCCACCTCAAAATCGTTCGTCATGCCCATCGATAACTCCCGAATGCCCCGATCAGGATGCGCCTCCTGGATCCGGTCGCGCAACTCACGTAGGCGACGGAAGTACGGCCGCGCCTCCTCCGCCTGATCGACGAGCGGCGCCATCCCCATCAGGCCGCGCACGCGAACACCCGGCAGCCCGGCGGCTCGGAGCGCCAAGTCCATCGCTCCTTCCGGCTCGACGCCATGTTTCGACGTCTCGCCGCCGACATTGACCTCGATCAGCACATCGATCAAAGTCCCCGCGGCGTTCGCGCGGCGGCTGAGTTCTTCAGCCAGCAACCACGAATCCACGGAGTGAATCATCACAAACAGCCGGAGCGCTTCCTTCACCTTGTTGCGCTGCAGACTGCCAATTAAGTGCCACGCTACGCCCGGCACAAGCGATACCTTCTCGCGGGCCTCCTGCACGCGGTTCTCTCCGAACACCCGGAGCCCACAATCCACCGCTTCGCGAATCCTGCCGACATCCACGGTCTTCGTGACTGCAACCAGCAGGATATCGCCCGGTTGCCGCCCGGCACGCTCCGCCGCCTCGGCGACCCTGGCCCGCACCCTGGCAACGTTCGTACCGATATCAGCCATGATCCGCCTCTGGCGCGCCGTCGTATTCGACGGCGCGCCATCTTTCCCTTTCTGCTCACTCGGGCAGCCGAATACACCCCGCCAGACGCCCGGTCGTGCCGTCCCGCCGGTGAGAAAAGAACAGATCCGAACGACACTTCGTACACGCCGGGTTGGTCTCGATCGACGCGTCCTGCACTCCGGCGGCGACCAACTGCTGCCGCAGTGCCTCGCGAAGGTCGAGGCGCCACCGCTCCGCTCCGGTGCGCCGCGCAGCCGCCGGCCACCATGGTGCGTGGGCCATCGCCCGTGCCACCGGAGTGTCCACTTCATAGCAGCATCCCCCGATCGCCGGGCCCAGGGTGACGCACACCCGATCGGGCTTGGTGCAGAAGGATCTGGCCATCGTCTCGAGCAGAGTGAGCGCGATGCCGGACGCGGTACCCCGCCATCCCGCGTGGAGCGCACCGACCGCCGGACGGTCGGGATCGACGATGAGAAGCGGGACGCAGTCGGCGGCGTAGACAGCAAGCCAGATTCCCGCGGCATCGGTCACGAGGGCGTCGGTGGCAGCGATGACCGTGCCCGCTTCGGCGGCACCCACGACCGCCACCCGGTTGCCGTGCACCTGTGCGGCTTCGACAAGGCGCTCCAGGGAGGCGCCCCACGTGCTTGCGATACGGCGCCGGTTCTCGGCCACGGCCGGCGTATCGTCCCCGACGCCGTAGGAAAGATTGAGAGCGGCGAATTTCCCTCGGCTCACCCCGCCGACGCGGGTCGTGAACATCGCGTGGGCGCACCCCGTCTCCTCCACGGCGCGTGCCGGTATCAGCGGCGGGATGCGGGACCGGAAGGCCTCGCCCGTGCCGTCCCCAAGCGACGGCCGCGGATCGGGGCGGGCGCTCGTCATACGACCCGTTCGCGCACGACCGCGCTCGCGTAGTCCAGTGCTGCGACCACGATCGCGATCATCCAGAGCGCCGTCGCCGCCTGCCGCCACTGCAACAGGTTGATATACTGCTGGAGGACGAAGCCGATGCCGCCGCCGCCGACGAACCCGATAACGGTACTGAAGCGGACATTGATATCCCAGCGATAGATGGTGAACGCGATGAACTGGGGCACGATCTGCGGCACTACGCCGTACCGCACGACCTGAAGGGCGCTCGCGCCCGTGGCCATGATCGCCTCGATCGGACCAGCGTCAATGCTCTCGATCGCCTCCGAATACAGTTTCCCCAAAGAGGCGATACTGTGCACGCCCAAGGCAAGGACGCCGGCGAACGGGCCGAGCCCCACCCACACGGTGAAGATGATGGCGAGCACCAGCGCCTCGATCGAGCGCGTGAGGTTGAAGAACGTCCGGGTGAGACCGTACACGACCTTGCCGCCGGGGAAGTGATTGGTGAGGTTCTTGGCGCCGAGGAAGGAGCAGGGCACCGCGAACACGACACCCATCGTCGTGCCCATGAGAGCGAGAAACACGGTCTCTACCATCCTGCCCAACACGACGAGGAACGTTGAGCTCAACCGGAGCGGCCCGGTGCCCGTCACGATCTCTGCCGAGACGAGATTGTGGGTGCCCTGGACCTCCGGCGCCGAAAACACCACGGCGAACCGGCCCCGAGCGTCGGTCGTCACGGGGCCGAGTTGCTGGCGCTGCCCGATCTGATTCTCCCACCACAGCATCCCGCGGCGGTTCGGCTGAAATCCATCCCCGACGGCCGTGACACGATCACCGATCGCGCCGGTGGAGCGGGATAGGTGGAACGCGGGACCAGGCCCGGCCGGCGCCGCGGAGGGCACCTCGCCACCGTAGTAGAACGGCGCCGTCACGCGCACGGTCGGATTGTCGCGCACGAGCACGTCCGGCGAAGCGAGCGCCGACGCGAACGGCGCGATCAGGTACGCGCCGCGCCACAACTCCCCGAGCCGGATCTGAGTCACCTGCCAGCCGTAGACGTACATGGCCAGCGCAGCGGCGGTCATTAGATAGAAGCGCCACGATCGGTACCACGCGCGCGGCCGCCGGTTCGGCGCCCGCGCGCCCGGCGGCAACGTCTCTGGAACGCTGCGAGCCGGTCCCGCGACTGGCATCAGGAAATCTCCACCACCGCGGCGTCATCGCCGACGAGTGCCTTGAACCGCAGGATACCTCCGCGTCCGGTCGGACCCTGCGGCACCCCCGTCCGCCTGTGTCGAACGCCGACGGCGCGCGCTACTGCGGCTTGATCAGGTCCTCGAGATTGACGCCCGCGTACGTCGCCACATCCCGGACAGGGTTGTAGAACGCGTCCAGGCTTGGCGTCTTGACGTGATACTTCGAAACGAGCAGATCGTAATCGGCCAGCGCCTCGATCTCGTACAGCGATTTGAGGGCGTCCAGCCCGGCCTGCGTCTCCGAGAATCGCAGCAGGGCGTTGGCCACGCGATCCTTCACCTCGGCCGGCAAGCCCTTGCGGAAGCTCACGGTGTCATTCGGAATCGGGTCCGATTTCCAGATGACCTTGGTCTTCTGCATCACGTCCGGGTAGTCTTTTTGAACGGTCCCACGTGCGTCCTCGAACACCGCGCCACCGTCGACGCGACCCTGGTAGACGGCGAGCACGACGTTGTTGTGGGAGCCGGCGAAGACCGTTTGCCCGAAGAACTTCGACGGATCGTAGCCCGCCTTCTTGAGCCCCGCCAACGGGAAGAGATAGCCCGATGTGCTCGCGGGATCCACAAACGCGAAACGCTTGCCCTTGAGATCGGCCAGCGAATTGATACCGGAACTGGCTTGCGTAATTATCTCGGCCCTGTAGTAGGGCAATCCGAAGCGAACGGTCACGAGACGGACTTCCACACCGTACTTCTGATGGGCGATCACGTACGAGAACGTGTTCAGCCAGCCGATGTCGGCCCGCCCGGCCCCCATCGCCTCGATGACGCCGGCGTAGCTCGTGGCGACGAACGATTCGAACTGATATCCCGTCGCGGTGCCGAGCAACTCGGCAATCCGGTTACCGGACTCCAACACCGTGCGTGCCTCACCGGATGGGACGAAGGCCATCACCAGCTTCGTCTGAGCTGGGGCGACCGCGGCGCCGGCGGTGAGGAGAGCGATTACCACGGCGGCAATGACTGCCAACGTGCTGATGCGACGTACGGTCATAAACAACGGCCCCCTCTCGCGTCTTTAGGCGCGTTCTCGTGCGAGGCCGTAGTTCGTTCGGCTGCGGAGTTTCTCCTGCCCGCCTGCGGCGCTATCGCCTGAGGCTTCCTGCGACCTCGATGGTCTTTGCTACGGCATCGGCGAGGAGATGCAGCCCCGGAAGGAGCGAGGCCACGTCGAGCCACTCGTGAGGCGAGTGCACCTGTCCGCCTCCGGATACGCCCATCGAGACCGCCGGAATCCCGAGCGCCAGTGGAATGTTGGCGTCGGTGCTGGCTGCGGACAGGTACGGCGCCAGCCCGTGCGCGCGGTGGACGTCCACAAGGCCGGCCACGAGCGGATGATCGACCGGAAGGTGGCCGCCCGGCCGGTCCCCGATGACCGTGACCGTCGTGCGCACGCCGGCGTCCTCCTCGGCCCGGACGAGACGGTGCAGCGCCGCCGCCAACTCGTCGACGGGCGCGGCGGTGATCGACCGGAGGTCCACCTCGATCTCGGCGGAGGAAGCGATCGCGTTGACCGACGTGCCGCCGCGGATCACGCCGACGTTGAGCGTCGTCTTGGGGTCGGCGGGCAGCGGCGTTCGTGCCAGCCCGTCGACCACCGCCGCCAAATGATGGATCGCATTCGCCTTGCCGAAGTCACCCCAGCTGTGACCGCCCTCGGTCTCGAACCGCACGGAGAACCGGCGGACAGCGATTCCCTGATGCACGATCTGCCCCATCGCCCCGTCCACGACCAACACGGTGTCGGGCCGCGGCTCCTCCGGTCGCAGCCGGTATCGAATCCCCCGGAGGTCGCCGATCCCTTCCTCCCCCGTCGTGGACACGAACTCGAGCACACACGGGACGGCCGCGCCCGCATCGCGCATCGCACGCGCAAGCGTGATCAGCGCGGCGACGGCCGCGGAGTTATCGCGCACGCTCGACCCGACAAGGCGCAACCCTTCGCGACGGGGCGGCCGATGAGATTCCGCGGGATAGACGGTGTCCATGTGAGCGGCGAGCACGACGCGCGGCCCCGGCGCGGCCCCGGGATACAGGCCCCTCGCGTTTCCCACCGCGTCGAGCGCAACGTCGCGGAGGTCCGCTTCCCGGAACCGGTCGACAATGTAGGTGCCGCGCTCGGCCTCGCCAAAGCCCGGCGCTGGGATCCCCGCGATCGTCTCGACCAGAGAGAGATGCGCGTTGATCTCGCGATCGAGCCTGGCGTGCACGTCCTGCATCGACTCGGTGGCTGTCAGACAGATGCGGAGCTCAGCACTTCGAATACCCGCACGATCTGCAGTGGCTGCAGCCGTTCTCGTACACGAGCGAGCTCCCGCAGTCGGGGCAGACCCCGGCAAAAGTCAGCAGCGATTGCTGAACCTCCACCGGACCCGCGGGATCCTCCCGGAGCGGCTCTTCGATCGAAGCCGGCAGCACCGGCTGTGCCGCATGGCCGTTGCCGTGGCCGTTTCCGACCTTCGGCTCCGGCAGACGGTCCGCCATGGGGAACGCCTGGTCCGGCCTGAATCCGAAGCCGTACAGGGCGCGCCCGATCGCGAGCGCGACGCCCTGCGCGATCGTCGTCACGCGCACGACCGTACCGTCGGCCGACCGGTCGATCGCCACCTCGCGGGACTGGACGCGCCAGAGCTGCTCGATCACGTCGCGCGCGTCCGCGCCCGTCCGAAGAGCGAGCGAGGCGAGCCTTCCGACCGCGTCGGCTTCGACGTCGAGGGACTGCACGAACACTTCGCAGAGCCCCTTGGCGTCCTCGTTGATCGTAACGTAGATGCGGCCGCGCGGTGTCTCGATCCGCTCGGTATGCCCGGTCGTAACCTTGGGCCGGGGCCGCTTGTGAACGGCCTCGGACGCCGACACGGTGACGGGCGCCGACTCCGGCGTGGCCCCCTCCCCGCTCGCCGCCTTCGTCGAGCGCGCGGTGCCGGCGGTCAGGATGTTCTCCCGGGAACTGTCGCGGTACACCGTGATCCCCTTGCACCCCATCTTCCAGGCCTTGAAGTAGATCTCCGCGACCCGCCCCTCGGTGGTATCCGCTGGGCAGTTCACCGTGGACGAGATGGAGTGGTCGATGTGCTTTTGGATCGCCGCCTGCATCTGGACCCGCATCTCCGGCTTGATCTCGTGCGCGGTGACGAAGAACGGCGGGAGCGCGTCCTCGGCCACGCCGAACCGCTGCATGTAGGCCCGCACGAGCGGATGGTACACGGTGAACGTATTCTGCGAGAGAGACTCGCTCCGGCGCGTGTACGACAGGTCGAAGATCGGCTCGATGCCGCTCGTCGTGCCGGCGAGCGTCGCACCGCTCCCCACGGGGGGCACGGTCAGCAGCGCCACGTTCCTGAGGCCGTGCCGACGGATCCGGTCGAGAACCCCGGGATCGAGCGTCTGGAGGAACGCGCCTGTGAGATGCCGCTCGCGATCGTATCCGGGGAACGGCCCCTTCTCGATCGCGAGGTTGACGCTCTCGTCGTAGACGGTGTTCTTGATGCGCTCGAACAGCTGGTCCACCGCGGCCACGGCCTCGTCCGTGTCGTACTTGAGCCGCAGCTTGCACAGCAAATCCCCCAGGCCGGTGAATCCGACCCCGATGCGCCGCGAGTGGAGGCTGGCCGCGCGTTGAGCCGGGAGCGGATGCTTGTCGGCGTTGTAGTCCAGCACATTGTCCAGGAACCGCGTGGCCAGCCGGAGAGCCTGCTCCAGATGGGGCCAGTCCACCTGCGCCTGGGGGCTAAACTCGTCGGTTACGAACTCGGCGAGATTCAAGTTACCCAGGCAGCAACAACCGTACGGTTCAAGCGGAATCTCGCTGCATGGGTTGGTCGTCGTGACGTTCATACGATTGTACTCGGACGTGCTCCACCGGCGCACCGTGTCCCAGAAGATGACGCCGGGCTCCGCGTGGTTACGCGCGCCGTAGATCAGTTCGCGCCACACCTCGCGCGCCTTGACCGTGTGGCGCTCGTGGACGCGCTCGTTGTCGAACGAGAGCGTCCAATCGTCGTCGGCTTCCACCGCGTGCATGAACGCGTCGCTGATACGCACGCTGATGTTGGCGTATCGCACCTTGTTCAAGTTGCGCTTGATCTTGGTGAACTCCAGGACGTCGGGATGATCGTCGGCGATCGTGATCATGAGCGCGCCGCGCCGCCCCGATTGCCCGATGGTGCCGGTCGTGAGTGACATCAGCTCCATGAACGAGATCGAGCCGGTGCTCGTCCGCGCAGCGTTGTTCACCGGTGCACCCGCGGGCCGGAGCACGCTGATATCGACACCCACACCCCCGCCGAGCGAGTAGGTTCGCGCCGCTTCCTTCATCCAATCGAAGATCGCCTCGATCGAGTCTTCCCTGATCGGCAAAACATAGCAGTTCAGAGCCGTGACCCGTTTCGGGTTGCCGACCGCGTGCATGATCCGGCCGCCCGGGATGAACCGGAAGCCGTCCATCAGCCAGTAGAACTCCTGCGCGTACCGTTCGCGCGCGGCCTCGGTGGACTCCACGGAAGCCAGGCCGCGCGCGATCCGCTGCCACATCGCGACTGGCGTGCGCTCCAGCACCCGTCCACTGGGATCACGAAGCGCGTACTTGTCGTGAAACACGCGCGCGCGGAGACCGTCGCCGTTGAAGAATTCCAGCGTTTCGGGTGCAATCGCGTTCGCGTCAGCGTCAGATGCGACGTCGGCTGTGGTGTTCTGCTCCAACGGCGTGGCCATTGCTGTGTCCTCCTGCAGAGATGTAGACTCGTGAGATGTCCGCTCGGCGTCCATGTGGTTAGCCGCGGCTGCTTTCGGTGGGCTGCAGTGGAATGAGCAGGATCTGGGAAGCGAGCTCTGCCTCGTATTGTTTGCGCGCCTTGAGAGCGTGGATCTCCTCCAGCAACCGATCGACGTCACCCATCCGGCGATAGACCGAGGCAAACCGAACGTATGCCACATCGTCGAGGGTGCGCAGCCGCTCGATCACCCGATCCCCGATCTCGCGGCTGGGCACGGCGGGCTTGTCCGCGTCGAGCATCTCCCGCTCGATCTCCTCGGCGATGCGCTCCAGCGTCTCACGGGACACCGGCCGACCTTCGCACGCCCGCAGCATTCCCGTCAGCACCTTGGTACGGTCGAACGGTTCCCGCCGGCCGTCGCGCTTGAGAACGAAGACGGTCACGCGCTCGGCCCGCTCAAACGTGGTGAACCGCCTGCGGCACGTCTCACACTCCCGGCGCCGACGGATCCCCTCCCCGTCCTGGATCGAGCGGGAGTCCACGACCTTGGTCTCTTTGGCACCGCAGTAGGGGCATCGCACTGGCGTTCGAACCTCGACCAATATCTAGGCGCAGAATGGATACTAGCATACTAGATATTGTGTCTCAAGACGGGAATTCCACGGCTGAGGCCGGTTCGCGGCTGCTCCTGGGGACCTTCCACGCGCGAACGGGCTAGAGCGTCTATTCTCTCGAATGACGCCCCCGGCTCATGCGAACCTTGAACGGGCCCCCACGGAATCTCCGTGTCGTGGAAGAGAAGCTAACCCGTCATCCGCAATTAGCCGGCCAATTGAGGGGACCTCGCGGCCCTGCCCGAACGCGCCGCCCGGAGCCGCGTACAACGGCGGCGCAGGAATCGGCTAGACCCTGAAGATGACACTCTCCCGGCTCATCATGCCGATCGCGACCTCCAGCGCGAGGGCCGCGTAGAAGGCGCACGAGACCGTCGCAAGAAGCAAGTGCCCCCAGTTGACGGTTCCGAGAAGCAGTTCCTGAAACGCAAAGAACGCGTTGAGTACCGGGGTCACGTACGCCCACGGCGACCGCGCCCAATCACTCACGAATTGCACCGCGAGCCCGGGGAGCACGGTGACGAAGTACAACGGCGTGATATATTGCTGCGCTTCGCGGGGCGACCGAGCGTAGATGCTGATCGCCAGCTGGATCGCGCTCACGAGTGCGGAGAACAACAGCGCGACGCCGAGGATCACCACCGCGGTCCCGAACGGCAGGCTCACATTGATCTTCTGGGTCGTGTGCAGCATGTACGGGTATCCCCACCGGAGGCTCACCATCATCGCGATCAGAACCACGACCACCCCGCCCATCGACGCGGTGACGACCGACAGGAACTTCCCGAGAACGATGGCTTCGCGGCTGGGAGGCGCAATCAGCAGCGACTCCAGCGTTCCGCGCTCCTTCTCCCCCGCGGCGAGGTCCACGGCCACCGACATGCCGCCGACGACCGCCCACATCGCGAGCAGAAATGGCAGCAGGCTCGCCAGCAACTGCCCCGACTGCTGACGCTGCGTGGCGACGTTGCGCTGATCGAGCACGACGGGCAGGAGGTCACGCGGGTTGATGTGCCGCGCCGCCAGCCGCGCGGCGACGACCTCCCGGCTGTACCTGGAGAGCAGTTC
This sequence comes from bacterium, assembly GCA_035622635.1. Classification (GTDB taxonomy): domain Bacteria; phylum Sysuimicrobiota; class Sysuimicrobiia; order Sysuimicrobiales; family Segetimicrobiaceae; genus JAJPIA01. Next base: position 42,552 of record DASPUZ010000186.1, read on the forward strand.
GACGACTTTGGCGCGCGCCGCCGTGCTCTCGGAGTCCGTCGCGTCGAAGAGGATTCCGACGTGCGCCTGACCGTTCCGGGCGACGATCGCCTCGAAGTTCTTGGGGATCTCGACGACCGCCAGCGCCTGATGCTGCCGCAGCGCCGCCGCCGGATCTTTGGCGCGCACCGGAGAGATCAGTCTTGTCTTGTACGCGAGGTGGATCAGCGCGGGCGCTTGTCCCACGACTACGACGCGGGGAATCACGGTCTGGATCTGATGCTGCTGGCGCTGCGCGAGGTAGGAGATCCCGAGAATCACCATCGGCATGACAACCGCCGGCAGCACCACCATGATCAGCAGCGTCCGCCGGTCGCGGATGACCTCGAGCGTCTCCTTCGCGTACACCGCGTAGATCCAGCGGCGGGTCTCCTGGGCGGCCTCTCTGTTCCCGGTCCGCCCGCGTGAGCGCAGCCACGAGAACGCCGCGCCGATCATGCGACGGTCTGCTCCACGAGCTGGACGAAGATCTCCTCGAGACCGAGTCCGGTGCGCGCGACGAGGTCGTTCAGGCGGCCCTCTGCGCGGACGCGGCCGCCGGTGATGATCGCGACCCGATCGCACAGCCGCTCGGCCTCCTCCATGACGTGGGTCGACATGATCACACACCGGCCTTCCTGCTTGAACCGCGCGATGAAATCGCGGACGGAGCGGGCCGAGATCACGTCAAGGCCGGAGGTGGGCTCGTCCAGGAACACGACCGGCGGGTCGTGAACGAGCGCGCGTGCGATGTTCACCTTCTGCTTCATGCCTTTGCTGAAGGTGTCGGTGACCCGATCAAGGTGGGGGGTCAGCTCGAGCGTGTCGGCGAGCGACGCGATCCGCGACCGCAGAAGATCCGACGGGACGCCGTACAGCCGCCCCGCGTACCGGATGACGTCGCGCGCGGTGAGGCGTCCGTAGATCCCCGCATTTTCCGGGAGCACGCCGATGACCCGCCGTACCGCCGCAGGGTCCTTCACGACGTCGTGTCCGGCGACGCGCGCGGTACCGGCGGTGGGGCGCAGGATGGTCGTCAGCATGCGGATGGTCGTCGTCTTGCCAGCGCCGTTCGGACCGAGCAGTCCGAAGACCTCTCCCGCGTAACAGCGGAACGAGACGCCTCGAACTGCGTGATAGCGGCGAAACCGCTTCTCGAGGTTCTCTGCTTCGACGGGGATCTCGTGGCCGGCCATGAGGTACGCTCCTAGAACGACCCTAGCGGCACCGCGCTGAGCACGAGGATCGCCACCAACGCCGCCGCGACGGCCTTGTGCGCTGGAGTCACGGACGAGCAGTCGTCGAGCGGACCCGGATGGCCACGACGAATCATCAACAAGATCAACAGGCTCATTAGCCAGTAGCCGAACAGAATTCCCACCCCGACGCCCACGTACGACAGGATCAAGTGCAGGCGGGGTCCGAAGACGGCGCGGGTGACGTGCCCGCCGTCCAACATGCTCGCGGGCAGCAGGTTAAGGGCGGTAACCAGCAGCCCGACCCAGCCAGCGAATGCCATGGGGTGAATCAGCACCTCGGCGGTTGCGCTTGGATGCAGAAGCCATTGTTGGAGGAGCTGCATCAGGAGCGGGCTCGGGATTTCGGCCACCGGGCATCCGCGCGCGATGATCGCCGCGTGATCGATCACCAGAGAGTGGGCGATCCCGTAGAGCAGGAGCGGCACGGCGACGATGAATCCGGCGATGGGGCCGCTGGCCCCGAGCTCGACCAGGGAGTCCCGGTTCGGTGCCGGAGTCCGGGTGAAGATGACGGCGCCCATGGTCCCGATCGCGAGCCCCGTGAAGGGAGGCAGGGGAATGAAGAACGGCGGGCTGGCGTCGATCTTTCGCCAGATCGACACGAGTTTGTGCCCCATTTCGTGGCAGAACAGTATCGCCATCAGCGACAGGGAGAATGCGATCCCGCTTCCCACCGGCCCCGGCAGCCCGGGCGTGCAGGCGCCGCCCGAGATCTGCGTACCCGCCCAGTACGTCGTCACCAGGGTGGCTGCGAACAGCCCGACCGGGAGCGCCCAACGCGTCCGGGTGGCCGGCGGCTTCGGCGCGAGCAGCACCACCGTCTCACCGTCGCGGCGGCGCAGTAACGGCAACACACCGAGTGCGTCGAGCCTCGCGCGGAGGCGGAGAAACCTCGCTTTGTCGTCCGGTCCCGGCACAATCGTAAACGCCGGCCGGCCATCCTGGAACCAGACCTCTTGCACCGGGAAGCACGTCTCGATCGCGGCCCGGACGGCGGCGAAGTGATCGTCCGGAGAAATCACCATGACATTTAGCCTACCACGCCGGTCCGCGAATGAAAACGACAAGTGGCGGCCCGGACGGCAAAAGCGCTACGGGCGGCGCTTCGGGGCGCGCGAGAGGACCCCCGGGATGCCGACGTGAGTGCGCCCCGCCTCGGGACTCCGATTCCCTTGGGATCCGCGTGACCTCTCGGCGCCGGCTAATACCGTCTAACGCTTCCTCAAGAACGCCGGAATGTCGAGATCCTCCAGCCCGACACGGGACGTCTCCCGTGCCGGGAGTGCCGGCTCGGCAGCCGCCTCCGTGGCATCCGCCAAACGGCGTGATCCCTCGAATCCGGTGGCGATCACCGTGATCTGGATCTTCCCGTCCAGGTGTTCGTCGAGCACCGCACCGAAGATGATATTCGCCTCGGGATCCGCGGCCTGCTGCACGACCTGCGCCGCTTCATTGATCTCGAGCATGCCGAGGTCCATGCCTCCCGTGACGTTGATGAGCACGCCCCGAGCACCCTCCATGGAGGTCTCGAGCAGGGGACTCGCAATCGCGGCCTGCGCCGCCTGAGCCGCCCGCCCTTCGCCGCTCGCGATGCCGATCCCGATGAGTGCCGACCCGGCTTCCGACATGACCGTCCGGACATCGGCGAAGTCCAGATTGATGAGCCCCGGCACGGTAATGAGGTCCGCAATCCCCTGCACACCCTGGCGCAACACGTCGTCCGCGACCCGAAACGCCTCGACCACAGTCGCGCTCTTGTCCACGACCTGCAGCAACCGGTCGTTCGGGATGGTGATCACAGTATTAACACGCTGCCGGAGATTCCGGATGCCTTCCTCGGCGACGCTCGCCCGGCGGCGGCCCTCGAAGCTGAACGGCCGGGTTACGACGCCGATCGTCAGCGAACCGAGTTCGCGGGCGACCTGCGCAATGATCGGTGCTCCGCCGGTGCCCGTGCCGCCACCCATGCCGGCGGTCACGAACACCATATCGGCGCCCTCGAGCGCCTCGGTCAACTCCTCCCGCGTCTCCTCGACGGCCTGCCGCCCGACCTCGGGGTCGCCCCCGGCGCCGAGTCCCCGCGTGAGCTTCCCGCCGATGTGAAGCTTCTTGTCGGCGTTCGAGAGCGCGAGGGCCTGCGCGTCGGTGTTGATCGCGATGAATTCCACGCCACGAAGACCGGCCGTGATCATGCGGTTCACCGCGTTGCTCCCGCCGCCGCCGACCCCAACCACCTTAATCGCCGCGTAGCGCCTGAGATCCCGCTCGACGTTCGCCATCCGCACTCCTCCCGCACCCTCAGGGGACGCCGCGTCCGGTTCCCCGGGGCGTGTCGTCACTGCTGCCGGGCGCTGTATGACCGCCGCCTGACCTCGCTGCTCCGAGAGCAGTCGCTGTACCGGGTGATGCCAGCGCTTCTCCTTCATCTGTCCGCTCCGTTCGCTTCACGACGTATGCTGCGACGTCACGCTGCCCTGGGTAACATCCATCCGGGTGCGCTTGCTCTCTCCCAGCCTCCCACGCCGTTCCCTGCTCAGGCGCCATGTGTAAACTCCCGCAGCCATTGCCGCAGGCGTCCGAACGCCGACCCCGCGCCGTCCACGTTGCGCACTAGGCGGCTGGGTGCGCGCTGGCGCGCCCCATGCAGCAGGAGGCCGACCCCCGTGGCGTACGCGGGGCTGTCCACCATCGGTGCCATCGTCCCGCGCATTTCGGGGAGGCCGATACGGGTCGGCGCTTCGAGGACCTCGGACGCCGCGTCCGCGAGGCCGGCGAGCAGCGCGGTTCCGCCGGTGACCACAACGCCCGCAGGAATCAAGTTCGCGTAGCCCGAGCGCTTGATCTGGGACTTCACCATGGCGAGAATCTCAAGCAGGCGCGGCTCGATGATCTCCACGAGCGCGCGGCGCGGTCTCTTCAACACCTCGTTGGAGCCGATGCGGGGCACGTCGATCGTCTCGTCGGTGCCGACCGTCGCGACGGACGCGCACCCGCGCGTGACCTTGAGCCGCTCGGCTTCGAGGATCGGCGTGCGCAATCCGACCGCGATGTCGTTGGTGATATGGCTTCCGCCTACCGGCAGAATCGCGGTATGGCACAGCCCGCCGTTCGAAAACACCCCGACGCTCGTGGTACCGCCGCCGATGTCCACGACCGCCACGCCCAGATCGCGTTCGGCCGGCGCGAGGACCGCCTGGCCAGAGGCCAAGGGCTCGAGGACGAGCTCCTCGATCTCGAGCCCGGCGCGTTGCACGCACTTCAGCAGGTTGGCGAGCAGCGTCCCGGCGCCGGTGACGATGTGCGCCTCAACTTCGAGGCGGGAGCCATACATCCCGACGGGGTTCTTTACACCGTCCTGCCCGTCCACGACGAAATCGCGGGGGATCAGGTGGACGATCTCACGGTCGCTCGCTGGAATCGCGGTCATCCGCGCCGCTTCGACCACCCGCGAGATATCCTGCTCCCCGATCTCATGGTCGGCCCGCGACACCGCGACGACGCCGCGGCTGTTTTGGGACGCGACGTGCTCGCCAGAGACGGACACCAGCGCCGCGACCACCTTGACGCCGGCCATCCGCTCCGCTCGGTCTACCGCCTCTTCAATGGCGCGCGTCGTGCCGTCCAGATCGACGACGACACCCTTCCGGACGCCGGTAGAAGGAGAGGTCCCCATCCCTTTGATGTGGACCTCCGCTTCCTCGCCTTGCTCCGCGATGACGACACAGACCTTGGTGGTCCCAACGTCCAGTCCCACCAGCGGTCCCCGTCTGGCCACACGATCCCTCCTCCGGCCACTCACTACGGGGGCACTAGATATGGTGGTCTAACTTGTATTCCACGATGCAGGGGGTTCTCCTGCCCGCTCCGATCCGCGGGTGCGGCTTCGGGCGTCGCCGGCTCTGCAGCCGGCACACCCGGACCTGGCGACGACGTCGCATGGTCCGTTGGCGACGCGTCCACCGGCATCACGATGATGCTGCCTGGCACGCGCAGGTCCACGTACTGCGCCTGGATGCCACGCGCGCGCACCGCGGCGAGCACCCGCGAAACCATGGCCAGCCGGTCGGCCAGACCGGCGGCGCCGCCGACCTCGACCAAAACTCCGTCGCGCATCTCGAGCACGATCTCGTTCTCGGGGTCAACGCGCACCGCAATGATCCCCGGCCGAAGATCGGGGGGCAGGGTCGTGGCCACGGCCACCCCGAGCCGAACGCTTGGCGACGGCACGGGAACCCCGGCCTGCACCCATGGAAGCTGGAGGCGGTCCACCACAAGCGGCAGGACGGCGCCAGGTCCCGGCGTGCGCGCAATCGCGACGCCGTCCGCGCCGAGCAGCACGTACCCGTCGCCGTACGCGAGGGCCGCGACGGGATCTCGCTCGCGGACGGATACGGTGAGGCTGCGCGGAAATCCCAGAACGACGGAGGCGTCCGCAATGCGAGGATCCTGACGAAGGTGCGCGCGGATCGCCGCGGCGTTGACGCGGAAGACGCTGTCTCCGGGACCGACGCCGATCCGCTGGAGGAGCTCGCTGGCTGGCACGTTCGCATTGCCTCGGATGACGACCGTCTCGAGATTGAACAGCACCGATCCCGGGAAGGCGGCTGCCGCGCACAGGGCGCAGACGGCGGCGAGAAACCGAGCCAGTCGGAGCAGGTGCGGTGCTGTCCGGCTCTCCGCAGGAGCGGCACCGCCATCGCCGGACCGCGCCGGGCCCTCCGACGGCATCGGGAGCCGGCGGACGGATATGCTGAATCTGTGGAACCAGCCTCTGAGCCCACGGCGTGGGCCGGCACTGGAAGACTCCGAGGCGGCTGCGTCGGGGGTGACGACGCGAGCGGATGGATCGAATTCGTCAGACCGACCCCGCGGACGCTCCATCGCGACTGCGTCAGGGGTAACGGCGCGATCGGAGGAACGCTCGGAGTCGGCGTCCCGACCGGCCTGCCGCCCGCCATGCGGTGTCATCATCCGTCGAACCCCAACAGCTTGACCTCGGTTTCGAGCTCGACGCCGAACCGCTCGCGCACCCGGTTCCGGACAACCATGATGAGATCGAGCACGTGCGACGCGGTCGCGTGACCCGTGTTGAGGATGTAGTTGGCGTGGCGTTCGCTCACGACCGCGTCTCCGACCCGAAGCCCCTTGCCTCCGGCTGCGTCGATCATCCGCCCCGCGTGGTCCCCGACCGGATTTCGAAAAACGCAGCCGGAGCTCGGCGGGCCGAGCGGCTGCGTCTCGCTTCGGTACCGTAGCCATTCCTCAAGACGCGCAACGGTGACTTCCGGCCTCTCCTGTGCAAGTTCCAGTTCTGCATCGAGCACGACCACGGGTGCATGCTGCAGCCGGCTCTCACGGTAACCGTAAGCCAGTTCCTCGGCGAGCCACGCCCGCTCGCCTTCGGGCGACACGGCCCGGACGCTCCTGACGATCTCGGCCATACAGTGCCCGTGAGCTCCCGCGTTCATGACGACGGCGCCCCCGACCGACCCGGGGATCCCTCCCGCGAACTCGAGCCCCGCGAGCCCGCGCAGCGATGCCTGACGGGCGAGGTACGGCAGGCTCACGCCGCACTCGGCGGTCACCTGAGGGCCATCGAAGCGGAGCCCATCCTGGCCGCGCCCGGTCTTCACGACCACGCCGCGCACGCCGCGATCGGCAACGAGCACGTTGCTTCCGCGGCCGAGCACGACGAACGGCTCGTGTGCACGGTACAGCCACGCGGCAACCTGTCTTAACTCGTCGAGAGTGCGCGGCAGGACCAGCACGTCCGCCGGACCGCCGATGCGGAACGAGACGTGGCGCGAGAGCAACTCGTCCCGGCGAACCGCCCCAGGACACAGACGCTCCAGTGCGGCGGCGGTCTGTGGACTAGACACCTGTACCTCCGGGCGCCTGTTGCCGCTCCATCGCGCGGCGCTTGAGGCGGACGACCAGTTCGTCTGCCACCCTCCAGATGTCGCCCGCGCCGATCGTCAGCACGAGATCGCCGGGCCGAACGTCGGGTTCAAGCGCGGCGGCGACGCGCGCGGCATCGCCGATGAATCGCACCGGGCGGCGCCCGCCGATCGCGCGCGCGACGATGCCCGCATCGACACCCGGGATCGGCGCCTCATCCGCCGAATAGATGTCGGTGAGCACCACCTCGTCGGCACAGTCGAACGCCTGCCCGAACTGTTCGCCAACCGTCCGAGTGCGCGTGTACCGATGCGGCTGGAATACCGCGATGATCCGGGCGCCCGGCCAGCATTCACGCGCCGCCTGCAGCAGCGCCGCCACCTTGGTCGGGTTGTGGGCGTAGTCGTCCACCACTAGCACGCCGTCGACATCGCCTCGCACCGTGAACCGCCGCTGCACACCTCGAAACGAGGCGAGGGCGTCGGCGCACACCGGGAATGGTACGCCCACTTCGCTTCCCACCGCGAGCGCGCCCAGGGCGTTCTGGATGTTGTATCGGCCGGGGACCTCGAGCGTGACGCGGCCGAGCGTGGCGCCCGCGCGGTGGGCCTCGAACACGGTGCGTCGTCCCGCCATGTCGATGACGCGGGCCGTGTAGCACGCATCCGCTTCGAGCCCGTAGGACACGACCCTCGGGCGAACACGGCGCGCCAGGTCCCGGCCCGCCGGCGGATCCGTGCAGATGACGGCAAATCCGTCCCGGGGCAGCGTGTCGAGAAATGTCCCGAATGTCTGCACGAGCCGGGCCTCGGTGCCGTAGAAATCGAGGTGATCGGTTGCGTCGAGGCTCGTTACGACCGCGACCCTCGGGGTGATCCAAAGGAGCGAGCCGTCGCTCTCGTCCACCTCGGCGACCAGGTCCGTGCCAGCCCCGACGCGCGCGTTGCCGCCAAAGTCCTCGACCTCACCCCCGATCAGCACCGTCGGATCGCGCCCCGCTCGCTCGAGCACCATCGCCGTCATCGATGTGGTCGTGGTCTTCCCGTGCGTTCCCACCACGGCGATGCCGCGCGCACCCTCCATCAGGGACGCGAGCATCTGCGCGCGGTGCATGATCGGCAGTCCCTGCGCGAGCGCCTGCTGGATCTCGACGTTTTCGTCGGGGACAGCGCGGCTGATCACGACCACCTGCCCCGCCGACACGTGCTCCGGCGCGTGGCCAATCTGGATGCACGCACCGGCTGCCCGCAGGCGCCGCGTCGCGTCGCTCTCCCGGAGATCGGAGCCCGACACGGGGTACCCGCGCGCCAACAGGACAGAGGCGATGGCGCTCATGCCGGCACCGCCGATGCCCACGAAGTGGACGCGGGTCCCCGGCGCGATCATCCGCCGACCTCCGATGCAACCGGCTGGCGCACGAGGCTCGTTACGAGCGCCAGCACCCGCTCCGCCGCATCCGGATGTCCGAGGCCCTTCATGCTGGCGGCCATCCGCGCCAGGCGCCCGGGAAAGTCGAGCACGGAGACGATCTCCCGGGCCAGCGTCTCGCCGTCGAGCGATGCGTCCGGAATCAGGGACGCCGCTCCGGCTCGCACAAGCGGCTCCGCGTTCCGGGCCTGGTGATCCTCCGCGGCGTGCGGGTACGGAACGAGGATCGCGGGCAGTCCGGCCGTGGTGATCTCGGCGAGCGCTGCGGCGCCGCAGCGGCTCACGACCACGTCCGCGCATGCGTACGCGGCGCCGATACGGTCGATGTACGGTACGCGCACGTATCTTGCCGCCCCCACGACGCGGTCCTCTCGCGCGCTCGCGGTCGACCCCGCCCAGCCGCCACCCACCTGGTGGAGGACCTGCACGTCCCGCCGCTCACGGAGAAGTCCCACGGCCTGCTCCACCGCAGCGTTCAACCGCGACGCTCCCTGGCTGCCCCCAAGCACGAGCACGGTGTACCGGCTTCCCGCCAGCCCAAATTCCCTCAGCCCGTCTGCGCGGCGGACCGCGCGCACCTCGGCGCGGACTGGGAGCCCGGTCACCACGACGCGGCGTGCCTGGACGTGCGGAACCGTGTCGTCCCATGCAACCGCCACGGCACGGCTCCACCGGGCGAGCACGCGATTGATCCGGCCTGGAAGCACGTTGCCCTCGAGGATCACCACCGGCACGTGGAAGAAGGCGCCGACGATGACGACAGGCGCCGCCGCAATGCCTCCCGTTGCAACGATCGCATGCGGACGGAATCCCCGGACGAGGACGGCAGCCTGCCAGAGACTCACTGCTCCGGTCGCCAGCGCAGCCGCCGTGCGGGGCAACGACCGCCCGCGGGGTGGACGCACGGAGAGCCCGACGAACGGTACTCCGGCCGCGGGCACCAGCGATGCCTCCATGCCGGCGTGGCTGCCGGCGAACGTGACGTGGGCGCGGGGATCGCGACGCCGGATGGCCTCCGCCAGCGCCAGCGCCGGGTAGACGTGACCGCCGGTTCCCCCACCGGTCAACAAGAGGTTCATCCGCGGGCCCAAGCGGACCGGTGCTTGGCCGGGGCTCGGGAGTCCGGCGGACGCTCCACGACCCGCTCTTCCTCGTGCGCGTACTGCGAGATGTTCAACAGGATCCCGACGGCGATGTAACTCAGGACGAGCGACGACCCGCCGAAGCTGATGAAGGGCAGCGGGACCCCCGTAATCGGGAGCAACCCCGACACGACGCCGATGTTGACGACGGCCTGTCCCACGATCATCGTCGTGAGGCCGGAGGTCAGCAACGCGCTGTAGCGATCGGGGGCGCGCGAGGCGATCCGGTACCCCCACACTGCGAGAAGCAGGAACAGCGTGATCACCGCGGCGGTGCCGACGAGGCCGAGTTCCTCGCCAATGATCGAGAAGATGAAATCTGTGTGACGCTCCGGCAGGTAGAAGAACTTCTGTCGGCTGTGTCCGAGCCCGAGGCCGAACACGCTCCCGGACCCGAGTGCGAGCAGCGACTGGATGATGTGGAATCCCGCGCCGCGGGGATCCTTCCACGGATCGAGGAACGCAAAGAACCGATGCGCGCGGTATCCGGCGTGCATAATCACGGCCATGACCACGCCCGAGGCGACGGCACCGGCCACGGCGAGGTGGGCGACGCGCGCGCCGCCGATGAACAACAGCACGAACGTGATGAGCGCGAGAATCAACGCGGAGCCGAGATCGGGCTGCTTGACGATCGGCACCGCGAGCACTGCCAGCACAATCAGCGGAGGCAGCATCCCCGCGCCGAACTCTCGCGTGCGCTCGCCGCGGTTGGCGAGGAAGTTGGCGAGGTACAGGATGATCGCGAGCTTGGCAAGTTCCGCGGGCTGGAAGTTGAGCGGCCCGCCGAACGCGAGCCAGCGACGCGCTCCCCCCGCTTCACGGCCGATGTGGGGCGCAAGGACGAGCAGGAGCGAGATGCATGTGAAGCCCAAAAGCGGCAGAGTCGCCAGCCGCAGCTTCGCGTAGTGCAGCCGCCATGCGACGGACATCCCCGCGAGGCCGATGCCCGTGTACAGAAGCTGGCGCTTGAGGAACCAGGCACTGTCATGGTACTGCGCCTGCGCCACGACCGCGCTCGCGCTGTAGACCATCACGACGCCGGTGCCTGCCAGGACCAGCACGGTCACGAACAACTCCCATGCGGCCCCGCGCTTGTGGATCAGGTCCATGGCTCGTCCACCCGATGCCCCCGAGGGGTCTCAGACGCGAGTGTCATCCGAGATGCCGCGCGGGGTTCCCCCGCTCCGGGAGCCGCGCCTCGCTGCAGCACGGCGACCAACTCGCAGAAACGTTCGGCTCGGTGGCGGTAGTCGCGAAACTGGTCGAAGCTTTCGCATGCCGGCGACAGGCTGACAACATCCCCAGGTCTCGCCAATGCATGCGCGGCAGCCACCGCCTCGTCGAGCGTCTCGCATCGAACGACTCGAACATCACCCCCGGTCTCGCTGATCGCCTCCTCGATCCGGGGTCCCATCGCGCCGAACACCACCACCGCACGAGGCGGGCGACGCCGCAGGGCGTCGGCGACCGGGCGGAAATCGCGCGCGGTCGCTCCCGGCCGCTGGCCTCCGGCGAGCAGGACGAGCGGCCGGTCAAACGCCAGCACGGCCGCCGCCGCCGCCGCCGGGTTGGTGGCCAGCGAGTCTTCGTAATACCGCACCCCTTCGATCTCCGCCACGAGCCTCAGGCGGTAGGGCAGTCCGCGAAATCGTCGCAGCACGGTCCCGATCGCCGCGGGGGACGCACCGGCGACCCGCGCGGCCAGCGCCGATGCGAGCGCATTCTCGAGCGCGTGTGCCCCGGGAACCGGAAGATCGGCCGGACCGACTTGCTCGTCCCTTCCGTCGAGCCGGAGTACGATCTGGCCGTCCACGACACAGCCGCCCTCGTCGAGTGTCCGGAGCCTGCTCCACAACAGGGTCCGCGCCGGGGCGCCGCGTGCAAGCGCGCACGTCGTCGGGTCGTCGCCGTTGAGGATCGCCCGATCGTGTGCCCGTTGATGCGCCAGGATCCCGCGCTTCGTCTCCACGTAAGCTTCGAACGAGCCGTGATCGTCCAGATGATGAGGGGCCAGGTTCGTGATCACGGCGATCTGCGGGCTATACGGCAGTCCGACGAGCTGGCGGTTGCTGATCTCCAGCACGAGGATCGAATCGGGCGTCACCTCGTGAAGCCGGTAGAGAATCGGCACGTGGGTGCGATCGTTACCGCTGACGAACACCCGGCGACCGCTCTCCTCGAGCATCGCGGCGGCGAGGTGCACGACCGTGAACTTGCCGTTCGTGCCGGTCACCCCGAGAATCGGGCAGGGGACCGTCTCGAAGAACAGCGCGGTCATGCTGCTGAGCGGCACGCCCGCCTCCCGGGCCTGTCTGACCGGCGCGTTCTCGGGATACCGAAACCACGCCTGCGTGGTGTAGATGAGATCCGCGCGGTCCATCCCCTCCAGGTACCGGTCGCGAAACCGCAACGCGATGGGCGCGGCCAGCAGGCGTGCGAGCGCCGCTTCCCGCTCCGCCGGCGCCAGCCACTCATGCGTCCGGCGGAAGGCCTCCGGGAATGTCTCTCGGGTCTGCAGGTCGTGCGCCGTGATGTTCGTGAGCCCACATCGGAGGAGGAACTCGACAACCGCGGACCCCTCGGTGCCGGACAACCCCACGACGTGGATCGCCCTGCCGCGCAGACGGCGCACGACGTCGGGGATCACGGGGCGAGCCCCATCCCGAGCGCGGCCAGCAGGACGCCGCAAATCCAGAACCGGACCACGGTCTGGGTCTCCGACCAGCCGATCAGCTCGCAGTGATGGTGCAGCGGGCTCATGCGGAATAGACGCCGGCCGCCCGTGATGCGGAAATACACGACCTGGAGGATCACGGACAACGCCTCGACGACGAACAGCCCGCCGACGATCAGCATCGGGATCTCCAGCTTGGCCAGAATGCCGGTGACGGCGAGCGCTGCCCCGAGTCCCTGCGACCCGACATCGCCCATGAACACGCGCGCGGGGTGAGCATTGAACCACAGGAATCCCAGCGACGCGCCGGCGACCGCCCCTGCGATCACACCGATCGGAGCGGCCCCCACGCGAGCGGCCATCACCACGAGCGCGGTGGCCGCAATGGCAACTCCGCCCGCTGCCAGGCCGTCAAGACCGTCTGCCAGGTTGACCGCGTTCGCCATCCCCACCACCAGCAGCACGCACAGCACCGGGTAGAACCAGCCCAGGTCCAGGTGCCAGGGTGTCCCAGGCAGCCCGACGGCGCTCCCGAGACGCGGGGTGCGCACCACGTACGCGCCGAGCAGCAGCGCCACGGGAATCTGAAGCGCCAGCTTCTCCCGTGCGCGAAGCCCGAGATTGCGTCCTCTCGCGATTCCCAATGCATCGTCCACGCCGCCGATCGCAGCGAAGATGACGATGACCGCGAGCCCGACCGCGACACTGCCGGAGAACCACCCGGCGGCGGCCGCCGCCACAACCGAGGCCGCAAGCGCCGCCCCGATGAGCAGCACACCCCCCATCGTCGGCGTGCCGGTCTTCTCCAAGTGGCGCCGCGGCGCGTCCTCGCGCACGATCTGCGCGAGGCCGGCCCGCTTGAGCCACGCCACGACCGGCGGACCGGCCCCAAGGGTGAGCGCAAGCGCGAGCGCCGACGCCGCCGCGGGCGGGGTCACGTCCATGCGAGACCCCGTTCGCGCACCGTCGAGTCACCGACACGCTCGTCCTCGATGCTCGTCACGATCCGCTCCATTTCGAGGGCGCGCGAGCCCTTGACCAGCAACACGGCACCGGGGCGCAGTTCGCGCCGAAGGATGCGCAAGACCTCGTCCGGCTCCAGCGTGTGCACCACTCGCACGCCACCCGCTTCGTCGGCCGCACCCGCGAGGTCTGCGGCCAGCGGGCCAAACGCGATCACGAGATCGAACCGTCTCCCCGCAGCGAGGCGCCCCACCCGCCGGTGCGCGTCGCGCGACGCCGCCCCGAGCTCCCGCATGTCGCCGAGCACTGCGATGCGCGGCGCGCCGGGAAGTTCGTCCATCACGTCGAGCGCAGCTTCGACCGACCTAGGGCTGCTGTTGTATGTGTCGTCGACAAGGATGATCTCACCGATCCGCCGCACGGCCAGCCGCATCGGCAGCACCCGGGCGGCTCCGAGCGCCGCTGCGATCTCCGGGACCGGGACCCCGAGCGCAAAGCCCGCCGCCGCCGCCGCGAGCGCATTCATGACCGCGTGCCGCCCGGGGAGCGGGAGCACAACGTCGGCCTCGCCGCCCGGTGTGCGGAGACGAAACGCGCTTCCCTCCCCGGGAAGGGTTCGGGGTTCGCTCGCCGTGACGTCCCCCGCCCGCCAGCCAAATGTCAACACACGGGCGGACGTTCGCCGGCGCATCGCGAACACCAGCGCATCGTCGGCGTTGAGAATCGCGACCCCGTCCGGCGGGAGCGTCTCGACCAGCACGCCCTTCTCCCTGGCAAGAGCTTCGGGGCCGTCGAAGAAATCCAGGTGAGATTCGCCCACATTGGTGACGACGCCGATCTCGGGACGTGAGACGCTCACCAACTCGTGGATCTGGCCCGGACCTCGCATCGCCAACTCGACGACGGCGACCTCGGTACCGACGGGCATGTTCGCGAACACGAGAGGAATGCCGATCTCGTTGTTCCAGTTGCGCGGCGAGCGGGCGGTCCGGAACGACCGGCCGGCCACCTCGGCAATCAACTCCTTCGTCGACGTCTTGCCGACGCTGCCGGTGACGCCCACGACCCGAAGCGCCTCGCGGTCCCGGACGGCCCGCGCCACGCAGTGCAGCGCGCGGAGCGTGTCCGGGACGACGACGACCACGGCACCCGAAGGCACGTCGGGCACGTCCGCCGACGCGAGCACGGCCACGGCACCCCGCCGACAGGCCTCGGCCGCGAAGCGATGTCCGTCCGTTCGCTGGCCTCGCAACGCGACGAAGAGCATGCCCGGCACCACCGCACGACTGTCCGCCGTCGTGCCGCGCACGCACGCCTCCGGATCGCCACGCGTCACCGTGCCGCCGCACAAAGCGGCGATGTCCCGAACGCCCAGCACGGCCGGCGCCAGGAGACGCTCCGGTCCCCTCGAGGATGTCACGCTCCCAGCTCCCTGCGGCCGTTACGGAGCCACTCCCGCGCGACCTCACGGTCGTCGAACGCGACCGTGCGATCGCGCAGGATCTGGTACGGTTCGTGTCCCTTCCCCGCGATGACGACGACGTCGCCGGGACGCGCGAGCGCCAGCGCCCGTCCGATCGCCCGGCGCCGGTCCGGCTCGCTCTCGAAATTGCGGCTCCCGGGGACACCGGCCTCCATGTCACGAAGGATCGCCACCGGGTCTTCGCTGCGCGGGTTATCGGAGGTGAAGACCGCGTAGTCGGCGAGCGTGGTCCCGATGCGCGCCATCAGTGGGCGCTTCGTCCGGTCGCGGTCGCCTCCGCATCCGAACACGGCGAGGCAGCGCCCCGGGGCCACCTCGCGGGCGAGCTCCAAGACCTTCTCGAGCCCATCCGGCGTGTGGGCGTAGTCCACGATCACCGTGAACGGCTGGCCTTCGTCCACTATCTCGCACCGTCCGGGCACGCCGCTCGCGGTCTCCAGAGCCTCGCGCACAACCTCGGGCGCAATCCCGCGCGCCAGGGCCACCGTTGCGGCGGCGAGAGCGTTGGCTACGTTGAACCGGCCCGGGAGCGGGAGCTCAACCGGTATGCGTCCGCCGGGCCACGCGATCGACAACCGGGTCCCGTGCGGCCCGAACTCAGGCCGTTCGGCGGTCACGTCAGCGGGGCGCTCGATCCCGTACGTCCACACGGGCGCACGGCTGCTCCTCATCATCACGGCACCGGCCTCGTCGTCGGCGTTGACGACGCTCACCCCGTCGGGAACGACCATCTCGAACAAGCGCGCCTTGGCGTCGCGGTAGCCGGCAAAGTCTTGGTGAAAATCAAGATGGTCCTGGGTCAGGTTGGTGAACACGGCCGCACTGAACCGGCACCCTTCGACGCGGTGGAGCACGAGCGCGTGGGAGGTCACCTCCACGATGACGTCGCGGGCCCCGGCGGCCCGCATGTCGGCGAGCAGGCGCTGAAGAACCGGCGCCTCCGGAGTCGTCGGGGTGCTGGAGTGGAGCTCCATCTGGGCTCCGAGCAGCCGCGCACCGAGGGTGCCCACGAGGCCGACGCGGTGGCCGGCGCGCGCAAGAATATCCTCCAGCAGGTACGTCGTCGTGGTCTTGCCGTTCGTCCCGGTCACGCCGCATACCCAGAGGTGCGCCGACGGAGCACTGTGGAACGCCGCGGCGACCTGGCCGAGTGCCAGTCGCGTGTCGGATACCACGACCTGAGTCGCCCCAAGGCCCGGGAACGGATGGTCGACGAGCACGGCGACCGCGCCCTGCCGGACCGCGTCCGCGACGTACTCGTGACCGTCGTGCGAGAGTCCGCGGATCGCGGCGAAGAGGTCGCCCGACCGCACCTGTGCGGAATGAACGGCGAGTCCCGTAATGTCCCGATTCCGGGCGCCCAGCACCACCGGACCGTCTCCGCAAGGAGACGCCGGGAGCGCCGCCAGGAGGTCTGCCAGATTCATCCTTGCTCCTCCTCGCACAAAGCCGGCTCCGGCGGAGGCCAGCCTCGGCTGCCCAATCCCACTATAGCAAGACCGCGCCCACACCGATAGGCGAGTGCCGCCGACTCGCAAGACGGCCTTCACGCAACACCCTCAGCGACCGGAACCGGCCTCCGGGGTTCCGGCCGCGTTTGGCGCTTGCGCCGTCTCTGACGCGGCGACGGGAGACGCTGGCGGGACACGCAGGTACCAGAGCGCCTGCCGTGCGATCTCTCGGAACACTGGCGCCGCCACGTCACCGCCGTAGTATACCCCATGCGGACGATTCACCACCACGAGAATCGCGAGCACGGGGTTGTCCGCGGGGACGACCCCGACGAACGAGGCCACGTACGCACCGGGCTTGTAACCGCCGGCCGGGTCCGGCGCTTGCGCCGTGCCCGTCTTGCCGGCTACGGTGTACCCGGGGATCTGCGCCTTGACGCCCGTGCCGCCGACGACGACCTGCCGCATCATCGCCAGGACCTGGCCTGCGACACCCGGAGAGATCACGCGGTGAGGCGCCGCGTCGTCCGGAGTGGCGACGACGTGGCCCGCCCCGTCGCGAATCACCGCGACCAAGTGGGGCCGCACCTCCATTCCCCCGGTTGCCAACGACGACGCTGCGACGAGAAGTTGGATGGCGGTGACCGAGATGCCCTGCCCGAACCCGATGTTCTGGAGCGTCGGCCCCAGCCATTCCCGCAGAGGCCGGATGATCCCGGATGCTTCGCCCGGGAGATCGATCCCTGTGGCGCGTCCAAATCCAAACTGTCGAATGTACGCGTCGAACGTCGCCTTGCCGACCCGCGTCGCCACCTGGGCCGCCCCGACATTGCTCGAGTACTTGACGATGTCCCCGAGGCTCAGCGCGTCGAAGTGCTCCGACCGTTCCGCATCATGGATCGTGGCCCCGTTGATGCGTATCTGTCCTGGATCTCGAAATCGATCGTCCGGTGAGATCGCGTGGCTCGCCACAGCCGCGGCGGCGAGCACCAGCTTGAATGTCGAGCCGGGCTCGTACACATCGGCGACGGCGCGGTTCTTCCACAGCGCCGCCGGCGCCGTCTGGTAGTGACCGGGATCAAACGATGGGAGCGCGACCAGGGCTAGGATCGCCCCGGTCTGTGGGTTCATGACGATGGCGACCCCGTCACTGGCACCGACCTGGTCGATCTCCCGCTGCAGCTCACGCTCGGCCACGTGCTGGATCACCTCATCCACGGTGAGCACGAGCGTGTCGCCGTCGCGTGGCGGCGTCACGATTCGCAGCGTTTGCACGAGCTCCCGACCGATCGCATCGCGGTCCGCGGTTCCGACCCCATCGGTCCCTCGTAGGAATCGATCATAGGTCAGCTCGAGCCCGGCGAGCCCGGCGTCGTCCACACCAACAAACCCGATCACGCTGCCCGCGAGAGTCCCGTTCGGGTATGCGCGCCTGGCCTCCGGAACGATTCCGACGGCGTTGCCGAGGTGGAGCGCCGCCAGCGCCGGTGCGACAGTGACGGGGAACCGCCGCCCAAGCCACGCGAAGTAGGGACCTCCGCTCTTGAGCCGATCGCGAACGACCTTCGTGCTCAATCCCAGCACGGGAGCGACCCGCGCGGCGAATACATCCGGATCCTCGATGGCACGCGGCACCGCGTAGACCGAGTCCGCCGCAACGTCCATCGCAAGGGGGCGTCCTATGCGATCCACGATCAGCCCACGCTGGGCGGGGATCTGCATCGACTCGAGCTGCTGGTCGAGCGCCAGGCGGCCGAGCGCAGCGCCTCGCACGACCTGAAGATCCACCATCCGTCCGATGAGCAACAGGCACGCGAGGATACAGACCACGAAAACGAAGGTGATCCGCCGAGGGCTCACGCCATCGCGGGCCACCGGCCGGGGGCGCCCGCTCCGGCGCGTCATGGGGATCGCGGTGCGGCTACCGCCTCGTTTCGATGGAAGTACTCGCCAACCCGCTGCCACAGCCCCGGGGCGCGTTGGGCATCCCGGCGGAGACTCGGTGCGGGCACGGACAGGGACGCGATCTGGCCCACGTTCGGCGGCTGCAACCCGAGTCGCGTCACGGCCAGGTATTCGATCCGTTCCGGGGCCCTGAGGGAGGAAGCGATGGCTTGGAGACGCTCATGGTCGGTCTCTAGGGCGGCGATTTCCTGGTTTTCCTGGAGGATGCGGTAGCCGATGCGTGCTGCGTTTGAGACTGCTGCGACGTATGCGACGAATGGAAGCACGATGAGTGTCGTGATCGTGAGTGTCGCGATCGTGGGATACCGTCTCCGCCGACGCCGGGTCGCCTCCCTCCCCCTCAGGCCCCAAGGCTCGGACACGAGCAGTGGGGTTAATGTCTGTGCCTGCCGAAGCGCCATCGTCAGTGAACCTCGCTCCCGCTTCCCGGCGGGCCGGCCCGCTGATCCCGTGCCGTACCCTCGCCGAGTCGCTCGGCCGCACGCAACCGGGCGCTACGTGCCCGCGGGTTGTCCCGAATCTCGAGCGGCGATGCCATGACCGGTTTCTTTGTGAGCACCCGAAGCAGCCGTTCGCCCCCGCAGCGGCACTCAGGAAGGCCCGGCGGGCACGTGCACCCACGCGAGAATCGGGTGAAAACCTGCTTCACGATCCGATCCTCGAGCGAATGGAAGGCGATCACGCATAGGCGTCCACCCGGACGCAAGCGCCGGATCGCCTGGGGTAGTCCGCGCTCGAGCGCCTCCAGTTCCCTGTTGGTCGCGATGCGGATCGCCTGGAACGTCCGAGTGGCGGGATGCAACCTGCCGCGCGGTCCGCCCACGGCCGCCTCGACCGCCCGGGCCAGATCACGGGTGGTGGCGAGTGGCCGCTGCGCCACGATCTGCCGCGCGATCTTGCGCGACGCGCGCTCCTCGCCGTAGCGGTAGATGAGGTCGGCGAGCTCCCGCTCGGGAAGCGTGTTCACGAGGTCCGCTGCGGTGCGAGCCTGACTCTGATCCATGCGCATGTCGAGCGGCCCAGGCCGGTCGAAGCTGAACCCTCTGCCCGGCTCAAGAAGCTGCCGGGTCGAGATCCCGATGTCGAACAGAATGCCGTCAACCGTCCCCACCCCGGCCTCGTCGAGTACCGTGTCCAGGTCCTCGAAGCTCGCCTGCCGAAGCACGACGTTGCGCCCGAACGAGCGGAGGCGCTCCTCCGCGTGCGCGATCGCGTCGGCGTCGCGGTCGAATCCGATTAACCGGCCCGCGGGCGCAATGCGGCGTAGTACCGCCTCGGCGTGTCCGCCGTCGCCGACGGTCGCGTCCACGATCAACGCCCCGGCGCGGGGCGCGAGATACGCGAGCACCTCATCCACCAGAACCGGAACGTGCACCGGTTGATGCCAAGATGCCGCGCCCGCGCCTGTCCGTCCAACCGTGACCCGCCCCTCGCTTGTCTGCCGTCATCCCAACACCAGCGACCCGACCTGTTGCGCGATTTCCTTGTTCTGCAGCGTTGTCTGGATCCGGCGGCGCCACTTCTGACTGCTCCAGATCTCCAAATGGTTTCCCACGCCGACGATCGTCACGTCGCGTGCGATCGAAGCGAACTCCCGCAGTTGCGGCGTGAGCGTGATCCGCCCTTGCCGATCCAGGTCGCACGGCTCGGCCGCCGACAGCAACCGCACGAAGTCGCGGTTGGCAAGCGGTTGGGCCCTCAGCTTCTCGTCCACAGACTGCCATACCGCGGGGGAGAACGCCGCGAGGCAAGGGTCGATCCAGCGGGTCACGATGACACGGTCCCCGATCTCCAGCCGGAACCTGGGGGGAATGACCACCCGGCCCTTGTCGTCGAGTGTGTACCGTGTCTCGCCTCGCATCCATCCTCACGCCGCAGTCCCCACGATTCCCTATGGATCACCACCTTTCTCCACCTGTTTCCAATCTCCTGCATTCCGATCCCACGAAACTCAAATTAGTCGCGGTCTGCGCGCGGTCGGAAGCGGGCTGTGCAGTAATCGCACACACGTTCGCTTCTGGTATGGCCGGGTAAGGTTAACGCGAGGTAATCCGCAAGAATCTGCAAAGAGGTTCGTCGCAAGATGCCGGCGGGCGGTAACTCAGTCGGGTGCGCTGGGGCCCTCGCGATCGTGCATGCGACCAGCGCGGATGAGACTCAGATGCGCCGCGTCTCTCCCATCGCGGCCTGAACGAATCCCGCTGCCCCCACGGCCATGAGGACGTCTCCCGGGCTCAGGATACCCGCGAGGCCGGCGATATGAAACGCCACTCGATCGTCAAGAAACCCTAGTGGCGTCCACGGCGTTTCGAGCACATGCCGCGGGTCGGTCCCGGCGATGAGCGCGCCGCTGGCTGGACGCCCGGCCATCGCCAGGGCGCCCGGGGAAACCGGCATCCGCCCTTCGTTCGCGACGATCACCACGGCGTTGAGGACGGCGCCCGCGAGCACAACGACGAGCCATGGCCGGTCCCGATTGGCCGCCAGCATCGCGACCGCCGCAAGGTATCCGGCGCCGACCAGAAGCCTCGGAGCGGGGTCGGGAAGCCACGCAAGCTGTGACGCGAAAACCAGGATCACGCCGAAGACCAGCACGGGGAACCATCGCAGGGATACGCCGGCGAGCCGATTGAACCGTCCGCCTCGGATCCATCCGGCGGCGAGACCGACGAGCCCCGCCACGAGCAGGGTCAGTACAGAACCTCGCGAACGCCGCCCTTGTGCCTGACAACGACGACGTCCCCGTTCTCCTGGAGACGGCGCAGGGCATCGCTCATTGAGTCGACGCGGACGGATTGAAACGCAAAGTCACCGCGCTGGGGGATCATCTCATCGAAAGCATGTCCGCACGCGGTGCAGTAGTACCCCCGCTCCGGTAGCAACGAGCCCTTGGCCTGAAGCCACCGAATGGTGACGTGACCGACTATCGTCTGTCTGCCACAACGCGGACACCGCATGGAGCGCTCCCGCCACACGCCGTAGCCGTATTATAGCATCGCACCGAGCGGGAGATCTGGAAGTCGTTCCCGCCATCACCGGACATTGACCGAGATTCGCTATCGGCCGGTCGCCATCTTTGCCCGACGGCGCGCCGTGAGCTCGGCGGCGACACGGATCGCCTCGATCATGCTGACCGCGCTCGCCACGCCCTTGCCCGCGATGTCGAACGCGGTCCCGTGGTCCGCCGAGGTTCGTACGAACGGCAATCCCGTCGTGACGCTCACGGTCTTGTAGAAATCCGACATCTTCGCGGCGATGTGACCTTGGTCGTGATAGAGCGACAGCACCGCGTCGAATCGTCCCTCCGCGGCCAGATGGAACACGGCGTCGGCGGGAATCGGACCCACCACGTCCAGCCCGGCCGCGCGGGCATCCTGAACGCCGGGGATGATCTCCCGGATCTCTTCGTCGCCCATCTTCCCACCCTCCCCGGCATGCGGGTTGAGCGCTGCGACGGCCAGGCGCGGCGACCTGAGTCCCAGTTCCTCCAGGACCCGCGCCATCACGCCCAGAGTGTCACGGATCCGCGCGCGCGTTACCTGGGTGATCGCCTCGCGAAGGGAAACGTGCCTGGTGAGGAAGAAGATGCGCAGCGACCCGATCACGAACATCGTGAGCGACTCGCTGCTCCCGGTGAGCTCGGCCAGCATCTCGGTGTGTCCCGGATACGGATAACCGGCGGCCCACAGGGCTTCCTTGTTGAGCGGTGCGGTAGCGATTGCGTCCACCTCGCCGGCCTGGGCCAGGTGGATCGCCCGCTCCACCGCCTGACCGGCCGCTCGGCCGGCGTCCGCCTGAACCACCCCCATCCGGAGTGACGACGAATCCACGTTGCCGAGATCGAGCACGTCGACGACGCCGTGCGCGTAGCGGCCTTCGCGGGGGGCCGGAACGGACGCAACCGTCACCGGAAGCGCGAGGGCACGCGCCGTATCGGCCATCGTGCGCAGATCACCTACGACGAGCGGCCGAGACAGCCCGTACAGGTCGGACGAGGCAAGCGCCTTCAGGATGATCTCCGGGCCGATCCCTGCCGGATCGCCCATTGTCACCGCCACCAATGGGCGCTCGTCGCCCGTCACCGTCATCTCCATCACCCCTTTGGCGCCGCCACGGACGCGAGGTCGAGAACCGTCGGCCGCACCGCGTCGCACAGCCGCACGTAGACGTCGTGGAAGACTCGGCATCGATCCGTCGCCGCAAAGGCGGGACGGTCGAGCAGAGTGTCGTCGACCGCAGGCATACTACCGCGACTCCAGCGCCTCGGGATTGACCAGATTCGGCGGAATCCTTCCCGTCACGCCGGCAAGGCAGTTGTCTACCGCCATCGTCGCCATCTTGATCCGGGTCGCGATGCTGGCGCTGCCGAGGTGCGGGGGAATCACCACATTGTCGAGGCGAAGCAGCGGATCATCCATCGGGATCGGTTCGGTTTCGAACACGTCCAGCCCGGCCGCCCAGATCTTCCTGTCTACTAGCGCGCGGTACAGTGCTCGCTGATCGACCACCTGGCCGCGCGAGATGTTGACGAGAACGGCCGTCGGCTTCATGAGCCCCAATTCTCGCTCGCCGATCAAATAACGCGTCTCCGGGGTCAGCGCGGTTGAGACCACGACGAAGTCGCTCCTCTGGAGCAGGTCGTCGAGGGATACGTACGTCGCTCCCAGCTTCTTTTCGAGTGCTTCGTCGCGCCGGCGGCTGTAATACAGCAACGGCATCTCGAATCCGAGGCTCCGGCGCGCGATGGCCGCGCCGATCCGCCCCAGCCCGATGATACCGAGCGTCGCGCCGTGGACGTCCTGTCCCGTAAACC
Organism: bacterium; assembly: GCA_035622635.1. Classification (GTDB taxonomy): domain Bacteria; phylum Sysuimicrobiota; class Sysuimicrobiia; order Sysuimicrobiales; family Segetimicrobiaceae; genus JAJPIA01. Next base: position 65,649 of record DASPUZ010000186.1, read on the forward strand.
CCATGAGCTCCCAGGTCTTCCAGCGGCCGGAGCGGGTGAACTTGTCGCCCTCGACGACTCGGCGGGTCGTTGCCATCAGGATCGCCCATGCCATGTCCGCAGTGGTCTCCGTGAGCACGCCGGGGGTATTGGTGACGAGAATGCCGCGCTTGGTCGCCGCCGCGACATCGATGTTGTCGTGGCCGACGGCGACTTGCGAGATGACCCGGCACCGTCGTGCTCGTTCGATCGCCTCCGCATCCATCTTCTCGGTGAGCAAGCAGATGATGCCGTCGACGTCCACGATCTCGCGCAGCAGCACGTCCCGGGAGACCGGCTCGGCTTCGCGGTCCCACATCCGGTACTCCACGGCTCCCTCGAGGCGCCGGAGCGCCTGAGCCGGCAGCGGACGGGTGATGTAGATCCGCGGTGTTGCCATCGAGCGCCCTCCTGTCGTCAACCTGGTCACTGCTACCCTATCAATACGTCACGATTCCGATCAACTATTCACTTATTCGGCCGGCCGACAAGGACCAGCGAGAATAGAGAGGCGGCGAGGACCTGCCTCGCCGCCTAGGTAGCCTCCTACGACTTTCGAGACGCTCTGCTACGGTTGCGCCCAGGCGTCGGCAAAGACACGCTTCGTGCCGGCGATGGCGGCCGCGGTGTCCTCACCGGGCAGGGGTTTCACCTCGAAGCTCAGGACCGGCTGGCGGGCCGTGCTCCCCAGGAACCCGATCTCGAACAGCACTCGTAGATACTCCGCACTTCCGGGGTGTCGTTCTCGCCTCCTGCGATCCCGAAATGGGGATGCTGGTCGCCGTAGGCGGGATGCTTCGGATCCCCCAGCACGCAGTTACCGATATGCGCGTGGACCAGATGGTCGCGGGCCATCGTCAACGACTCGCGCGGGCTCTCGTTGAGCAGGCGCATATGGCTGAGATCCAACAGGAGGCCGAACTCGGGATACTCGTGCCGCACGGCCTCCGAGATCTCCACGCACAACGTCGTGGGCCCGGCGAGTGCCTTCTTCTCGATCGTACGGTCGAAGGTCTCGAGCGTGATCGCCACGTGGCGATCACGGCCGTACGCCGACAGCTCCTTGAGCGACTCCACGAGCCGCTCCTTGTCCCCGGCTTCGTCCGACGGTCCCGGGTATGGACCGCTCAACACGGCGACACGCTTCGCGCCCAGCGCGGCTGACACGAGCGCGACCGCTTTGCGCCGGGCTGGCTCGTCGAGCGCGTTGAGGTCCGATTTCGTCGCCAGCAGCGCACCTTGCGCCCCGAATCCCACGCTCAGGTGGCTCTGCCGTAACACCACCGCCGCTTGCCGCTTGGCCGCGTCGTGTGCCCAACCCACCTCGATCGCGGTGAAGAACTCGTCCCGAACGATCTGGCGGATCGTGTCGGCATACGGGCCGTCCCCTCGCATGACCTCGGGGAACGCCATGAAATGGACGACCCCAACCGGAGATCCCGGTGGTGCACCTCCAACCCGCCCGGGTTCCCGCGCTGGCAACGCGAGTAACCTGGACGATGCGAGCCTTCTCGGAACCTCGCGAACATCCTCGTGCAGTCGACGCGACGGATGCGGCGCACGCTTCCCGCAGCG
>DASPUZ010000187.1:0-4998 GCA_035622635.1 bacterium
TGCCCGGGTTCTGGCCCGCTGGCTGCCGCGCTGTCCGTTCTGCCATCGCGACTGCCGGTGCGCGCCGCGAGGATCACGCTGTCCGCCGCGCGCCCCTCCAGGCATTCGCATCGCAGCCACCCCCATCCCGCAGTAGTGTTAGATTAGTGAGCGCGGGTCCGATGGCAAAAAACTCGTCGTTGGTCTTGCGTTCGCGGCTTGGTTGGCTTGTGGCCGTCGATGAGCCCTTCTCGATGACGGTGCTTGCGGCGCGTCTTCGCACGATAGTCTAGGCTCGGTGGCCATCTCCGATGGGCCCACCGATGCGCTTTCCGATCAAGTTCGAGCCCGTCTACGCGGTCTTTTCCAAGATGCTCCTCATCTCGCCTGCCGATTCCTACCTCGAGATCGGGGACGCCAGCGTCTCGGTTCGCATGGGATGGGCGTTTCGCTCGACGTTTCAACGCTCGGCCGTCAGGGGATCTTCCGTGCTCGGCGAGAAGGTTGCTCTGACGCGCGGGGTGCACGGGTGGGCCGGCCGCTGGCTCGTCAATGGCGCGGGCGACGGCATCGTCGTCATCTACCTCGAGCCCCGGCAGCGCGCCTACGTCATGGCGTTCCCCGTGGGGCTGCGCGAGCTGTCGGTCAGCGTGGACAACCCCTCGGCCCTAGCAGCGGCACTCACTGCATAGTCGCCGACCGTGCGACTCATTGCGCGCCATACCGCCGTCCGCGTTTGCTCGTCAGGATGAAGCGACCGGCTCCTTTCGCGTGTAGCTCTGCGCTGCTTGCGCTGCGAAGTGCGGCGAGCCTCGCTCCAGGCATGCTCGACAACCGGCGAGATGAAGGTCGCCTCGAAGAACTACCCAGTGCTACTCACAAACGAGCCCAGGGACGTCCCTGCCGCCCGGTACCCAAATCCAGCAAGCCTCCCTTTTCGTGCCCGGCAGCGCCAGTTCGGCGACGCCGTTCGACATCTGCGTCGAGAACATTCAAGTCAGCGCGACGACCTCCAGCCCGCCGACCAGCGTTTCGTCCTGCGGAGCCTTCGACGACTGCACCGTCGGGTCCTATGTCATCGAGAACGATGACTACAATTCGGCTCAATGCCCCGGAACCCAGTGCATCACCGTTAGCGAGACGACCGGCGCGTTCACCGTGACGCAGGGCCCCACGTGCCCTGCCGATGACGGCGGCCTCAACGGCGAGACGGGCAGCTACCCCAACACGCGGTACGGAACGTCCTACGGCGTGACCGGCCCGGGCAGCGTGCTGCCCGAGCAGGTCGGCGCCATCGCCAGCGCCACCAGCAGCTGGACCTTCAGCGTGGGCGGTACGTCCACGGATGCGTGGGACGTGGCCTACGACATCTGGTTCTGTCCGACCGGTCCGAGCGCGAGCGACGCGGGCAACGCTTGTGGGGGCCCCAGCGGCTTTGCGGGCGGGACCGAGCTCATGATCTGGGCCGACTATCAGAACACGGGGGGCTATGAGTACTATCTCGGGACGACCACCCTCCCCGACGGGTCCAGCTGGGAACGCTGGACGTTCACGCAAGGCACAACGCCCAATACGTGGACTTACCTGGCCTACCTGTACGCGGTGCAGGCCGGGATCGAAACTCGAGTGGGCGGCATGCCGTTCGTGAACAGCAGCTTCTCGGTTTCGATCGAGTAAGCCGCTTGCAGAGACCCACTGGGTGAAGGGGGGGCGGCCGCCACTGCCCGCGCGAGCATGTGAGGCGCGACGGCTCGCCCCCTCCCATCCTCAATACACTTCTTGACGGAGCGCCATCTGCGTGCTTCGTAGAAGCGACCTCGATGGATCAGTCCCGGGGGGCGATCGACAAACTCGAGGTCCGCAAGGAGCGCGGGCTCCGGATCCGGTGCTGCGCGACGGGCACGCTGTCGGTCGGCCTTTTTGCCGCCACATCCGCCTGTATACCGAGTTTCGGCACGCCCTCTGCTGCGGGGGTCGACGCCGGCGGAATGGAGACGGCTTCAGGCGAAGCAGGGGACTCGAGCAGATCCTCGACCGGAACCGATGCGCAGGCCTCGCCCTGCTCAGGGAGTGACGGCGCATGCGGTTCGCCGAATTCCGCGAGCTCGAGCTCGACGGGTTCGAGCTCTGCGAACTCGGACGCGTCCGGCAGTGGCTCGAGCAGCGCGACCTCGAGCCAGAGCGCGGTGTGTCAGGACGGCGCAACGCAGTGCCTCTTCAACGGCGTCCAAACGTGCATCGATGGCGCGTGGAGCGACGTCACTCCGTGCCCGGCGACCACACCCAGCTGCAGTGCCGGCGTGTGCGGGCAGCCGTCGAGCTGTCAGGTGGCCATCAACGGCACGGCCAATTGCGGGTCCGCCGCCGACGAAAGCTGTTGCGCGAGCTTGGACGTGCCCGGCGGGACTTACTACCGGACCTACACCAACAGCGGGGACGGGGGTACCGGAGAAGCCGATCTTGCGAGTGTGTCCGGCTTTCGCTTGGACAAGTACCTGGTGACGGTGGGACGGTTCCGCCAGTTCGTAAATGCTTGGAGCAATGGGTATTTGCCTGCGGCGGGTTCCGGTAAGCACGTCCACCTGAACGGGGGCAGTGGGTTGGTGAGTGCCGGCGCCCTCGGTGCGGACGGAGGCGTGGTGTATGAATCGGGGTGGGATTCGACGGATTGGAACAACACCTCGGACGTCGACCCGACGACCGCAAACCTGACGTCAACGTCCTGCGGCGGCGTCGCCACCTGGACGGCGTCGTTCGGCAATCAAGAGAACTTGCCGATCGTTTGCGTCAGTTGGTTCGAGGCGTACGCGTTCTGCATCTGGGACGGGGGTTTTCTGCCCAGCTCGGCCGAGTCGGAATATGCGGCTGCCGGTGGGAATCAGCAACTGGAGTACCCGTGGGGGTCGGCCGCTCCCGGAGCCGCGAACGAATACGCGATTTACGATTGCAATTATCCATCCCAGGAGAACTGCACGAACGGGCCAAACGTCGCGCCCGTGGGCACCACAGCGCTGGGTCCGGGTTACTGGGGACAGCTGGATCTCACGGGCGAAGTTTCGGAGTTCGTTCTGGACTGGTACACGACCTCGTATCCCGATCCGTGCGCCGATTGTGCGTACCTAACTGTGACTCCATACCGGATGGATCGCGGCGGCAGCTACATGGCTTCAGCGACGAGCCTGCTTTCCACGTACTTTGACGGCTTTCCGCCTTCGCTTGGCAGCGATGCCATCGGGTTCCGATGTGCCAGGACGCCCTAGCCACGCCGCCCGCCCTGGACCGCCTGGAAAGAGCCGGCGGCGAGATCTCGAGGCCACGGCATTCCCCGGACATCAAGTGTTCACTTGCGGGCCCTCGCTGCACGGCAAGCGGTTCCCGGGGCTCGTCAACAACCTGGCGCACCCACGCTTTGTCCTGAACGGTAACGCCTGACACGCCGGGCTTCAGGGGTCGACCGCCGGTCACCAGTTCTGTTGCACGGGCGAGCACGAATCCCGAACCTCGATCTCCGCGACGTACATGTTCGCTGCGCCGGCGCTCCCCTGTACGCCGAGGGGCCAAGGGATGACGCCTTCATCGGCTGCGTAGCTCGCGTCCGGCGAGGAGAACGGCTCGGCGCTGCCCAGGATCGCGACGTCGCCCGAGTTGTAGAAAGCCGTGATGTCGACGTACGCGCCCGGAGCCAGAACGCCGGCAAGGTAGTCCCCACCCGGGTAGCCGCCGGGCACGTAGTTCTGACCGCTCCACCACGGTCCCGCGATGTACGCCATGTAGAGCGCACCCGTATTGACGACGATGACGCTCCAGATGCATGGACACAGACCTCCGTCGGGAGGCATGCACCCGGGCGTAACGCTCGTGGTAGTCCCCGGATAAGGCGGAAACTCCCAATTCACCCCCGCGCAGCTCAGGGGGTGCTGCACGACGTCGTTGACGACGAAGGCGAACCCTGCGAGGCCCGGCGGGGCCGCGTCGAATGACGGCAGCGTGGCGTCGCTGTCGGACCCTCCCTTCGTGATGTCACAGCTGCCGGTCGAGCCCGTCGTGCCATCACTGCCGGAGTCGCCCGCTCCCTCGGGAATGGCATCGCTGCTGTTCGGCCCCGTCGAGCCCTCGCTGCTGGAGCCGGAACCGCCGCCACTGGACGGGGTCGCAGCCGCACTGCTCGAGCCGCCGGCACCGTTACTTGATCCGGGGTTGACCCCGCTGGCCGCCCCGCCGCCGTTGTCGTTCCCTTCCTGGGTCGTGTCCAGCGCCGTCCTGGCACCGCAGGCCACTGCGCTGAGCAGGCTCGCGAAGAGCACGACTGGCGCGGCGATACGCACAGATGACGATCGTAGTACCACGAACCGATCGAGGCGACGGGTTTTACCTTCCTAGATCGAATTGTCCTCTGGCGAAATTGGCGCTCATTCGCCCGCAAGAAGCGCGAGCCATTCGGTCGCCCCTCACCGCTTTGCTCTGTCGGCTTTGCATTCAGCCCAGCGGCTTTGCATTCAACCCAGCCAAAGCGACTCACGCTCGCCCTCGCCATTTATACGGAAGCGGCTTTTTTTCTGGCGTTTACACGATGCATCCCAATCCGCGGGCGCGTTCGGTCGTGGGAACGCAAGCCAACGTCGCCGCCCCTCGAAGGCCAAAATCCCTCGAATCCACGGGAAATGGGTCCTCTTGCCCGCATTCGAGTCCGGAATGTTTCGTCAATGGGTCTTCTTGCGCTCACTGCGGTATCCAAAAAACCACATAAAATTCGATGGAGTTTTTCTCTCTTTTTTATTTATGGCTCAGCTAGGGTCCGCCTCGTTCAAAAGGGGTCCTGATCAGTCGATTAGGGCTCACGGGAGAGTTTTGTCCATATCGAAACAACGAGGAGCTGGCACATGAGGCGATTGACTTCGTTGCGTACGCTGTGCGCCGTGGGCCCGGCGCTGGCCTGTCTGCTGCCACTTTCCCGCACGGCAATGGCGCAGCCCACTCCGGCGCCAAATCCGCCAACGACAGCGCCACCGCCCCCAACCG
>DASPUZ010000188.1:0-19725 GCA_035622635.1 bacterium
TCCACAGATCAGCTACGGTGAGATCGGTCAGTGCTGCAACACTGGCCACGGGCGTATCCCTCCTTTTCGTATGGTTGTCCAGGTCGGGGTACGCCCTCCCTTTTGAGGGTCCTGCTTTTACACACAACACCGTACACTACCCACGTTCGCCGGCAGCTCCTGTGGCGCCGGGTGTCCTTCGTAGTAGCCCGCTATGCCGAAGGGCGGATCGGAAACCCACACGGAGTCGTCCGATTTCACGACCACATCGTTCGGCGAGTTGAGCGGTTTCCCGTCGAACCGATAGAGCAGAACCGTGATCGTGCCGTCGTACTCGGTACGCGTTACACGCCGCGTGTCGTGTTCGCAGGTGATCAGACGGCCTTGACGGTCGCGCGTGTTGCCGTTGGCATTGTTGGATGGGCTGCGGAAAATACTAACTGTTGCAGTTTCCTCCTCCCACTTCATGATCCGATTGTTGGGGATGTCGCTCCACAGCAGGAACCTTCCGTCGCCGAACCACACCGGCCCCTCGGCCCAACGGAATCCGGTTGCCAGGCGTTCGACGGCCGCCTGACGGAGACGGTATTTTTCGAAGCTTGGATGCAGCGCCTGGACGGCAGGGTCCGGATACCGCGGGCTTGGCACCCACATGGCGTCAGCGAATCCCGGCCGAGGCAGCGAGGGCGATGGCGTGCGCCGGTGTCCGGCCCGTAGGAACCGCCATATACCTGGTCAAAGACATAAGATTGACGGTTACGCTCAGATACGAGGACCCCATGCAAGCGACCTGCTCCACGCTGACGTCAAGGCTGACTCGAGGAAACTTCCGTACCGGCGGCCGCACTCCTTTCCGGAAACGCCCCGCCGATTTTCCGTGCCGTGGATCCCATCTCGTGAACGGTGCCGCGGCTCTTGTCAACTACTCGGCCTGGGCGTGTAACATGGGGTGCGGTGACGCCGGCCGATTCTTCTTGATCACATGATTGACATCTCCCCCTCGGAGCGATTACGATTTGATCGAATGATTGGATAGGGCGGGGTTTTGAGTCCAGTCGTGGGCATGTTGGAGCGGGGCGTCGTGGTGGAACATCGTATGAAGCGGGATGATCGGCGGCGTGCGCTCGTGGACGCGGCGTACCAAGTCATTGCGGCCCGCGGGTTCGAGGGCCTTCGGACGCGGGCCGTTGCGGCGCGGGCGCGAGTGAACGTCGCCACCTTACATTACTACTTCTCCGGAAAGGAAGCGCTTGTCCGAGGAGTGACCGAGTACATCACGGAGCAGCTACGGGCGGCGCATGCACCCGTGGTCGGAAACCGCAGCGGCGCCGCGCTTCGGCGGCTGCGTCAAGAGCTCGCGGGCGTTTCGTACTACCATGCGAAGCGGCGTGAACTCGTCGTCGTCATGCTCGAGCTCATGCAGCGGGCCCAGCGCGATCCCGTGCTTCACCGGTCCCTGCGGCGGGTGCTCCGGAGATGGCGGAATGTCCTTCGACAGATCGTAACGGCCGGCATCCGTGAGGGAACACTTCGTCCCGACTTGGATCCCGAAGCGACGGCCACCACCGTGGCCGCGTTGGTCGCAGGCCTCGCCCTGATCGCGGGGCGGTCGGATCGCACCCGCGCGCGGGCTGAGATTGAGCGGTGGCTGACGTCGGGACGCGCTCCCGCCGATGGGCGCGAGGCCGCCCCGACAGCCACGGACCGCCGGGGGATACGAGGCGTGCGACGTCTTGCTGGCTCGGTCGCGGCGAGCCGGGGGCGGCCGGGGGACCACGAACACCCTGGAATGGCGCGGGACGCCGAGAATGAATGGGAGGCTCGGGGAGCAGGGGAGGATCGGCGCAATGAGTCACGGATCTTCAGAGGACGTTAGGGGCGCAGCACCGGTGCCGGCGGGAGAAGGAGAGACCTCACCGGGGCGCGCAGGAGGTTCGCCGTCCGCTCCGGGAGGGCCGCCCCCTGGCGGGGGCAGCGAGGCACCGGGTGCGGCCAGATCGCGCCGCCCCAGGCTGCTGTTGCTGGCCTCGGGCGTTGCCGTACTGCTGATCATAGCCGGCGTCGTATGGTGGTTGCTCAATGCCGGCTGGGTCAAGACCGACAACGCGCAGACAGCCGGCGACCTGATGCCCATCAGCACCCAGGTGACGGGGATAGTGACGGAGGTGCCAGTGCACCAGGACGAATACCTCAAGAAGGGCGCGGTCTTGCTGCAGTTGGATCCGCGTCCCTATCGCGTGGCGCTCGAGCAGGCGAAGATGCAGCTCGCTCAGGCGCAGGCCCAGGTCGCAGCGGACCAGGCGGCGCTGGCCGCGCAGCAGCAGATCACGGTGACGAACATCAGCGCGGCGCAGGCCCAGCTCGCCGCCGCGCGTCCGACGGTTCCGCAGGCTGAAGCGACGCTGGCACAACAGCGGGATACCGTCGCGAAGTACATCGCGACCGCACGAACGCAGGTGCAGCTGGCGGCGGCGACGCTCGGCTCGGAAGAGGCCCAATTGGACGTCACGCGCCGGACGCTGGACCGAGACCGGCGGCTCCTCTCGCAGGGTGCCGTCGCGCAGCAGCAAGTGGACCTCGATACCAGCGCGGAACAAGCCGCGCTCGCCCAGGTGCAGAACGGGCGGTCCGCCCTCGCCCAGGCCCAGGCGCAACTGACCGCGTACACGGCGCAGACGCAGCAGGTGTTCGTGGCCCAGCAGCAGGTGGTGGTGAACCAGCAGCAGGTCGCCCACGCGGCGGCGATGGTGCAGCAAGCCCAAGCAGGAGAAGCCACGGTGCAGCAACTGGCGAAGCAGCTGGCCGCGGCGGAGGCGCAAGCGGGGGCGTTGGAGCAGGCGGTGCAGACCGCCGCGCTCAATCTCAGCTACACCACCGTTCACGCGCCGGCGGACGGGTGGGTGGTGAACTGGGTGACTGGCCCAACCGTGACGATCGGTCAAGTGGTCCAGCCGAACCAGCCGATCATGTGGATCACGGGCCGTCACGTGTGGGTCATGGCCAACGTCAAGGAGACGCAACTTGCGGGTGTTCGGGTCGGTGATCCGGTCAGGATCACCGTAGACGCGCTGCGAGGCCACGTATTCCGCGGGCGCGTGGCCAGCATCGGCTCGGCATCGGGATCCTCGACCGCGCTACTTCCACCGGACAACGCGACCGGCAACTTCGTCAAGGTCGTCCAACTCGTTCCTGTCCGCATAGAGTTCGACGAGGATCCCGTGTTCAACGACGGCGCACAGGACTCACAGATTCCCGTGGGCGTTTCGGTGGAGGTCGCCATCCATACGGGCACGCATCCAAAGGGGCCGTGATGCGCCCTCTGGCAACCCTGGTTCGGGCCCGGTCCTGCTCAGCCGGCTGCGGCGCATGTTCGCGAAATCCCATCGACGGTATGTGACGCGGTGCCCCGGTACGAGTGAGCCGGGGATAACGACGCGAACGGATGTTACAAAGGAATGCGTTGGGATCGTCGCGGCCGCTCACCTTGACACGTGCGCGGCGCCCTGTGTATACTGCGCGCGGGTGGTGGTAGCCTCGGCGGTGATACCGCGCCGGGGCTTTCGTCCATTCAGGTCCCCGGTAGCGGCGCGAAGGAGCGTTTTTCGATGAAGATGGCGGTGCGAACCGAACCCGGCAGCCGGGCGGTGCTGGAGATCGAGGTCCCTGAGGAGGAGTTGGCCCGGGCCATCGATCAGGCGTATGTCTCCCTGGTCCAAAAGGTGTCCGTGCCAGGATTCCGGCGGGGCAAGGCGCCTCGCGTCATTCTCGAGCGTCATCTCGGCCACGGCTCGATCCGCGACGAAGCGCTCCGAAAGCTCGTGCCCGCACAATACGCGGAGGCCGTTTCCCAGTCGGGCATCGCACCCATTGCCGATCCATCGATCGACATTCAAGATGGGCAGGACGGCAAAGGACTACGTCTGACCGCCACCGTGGACGTGTACCCCAAGGTGACGCTTCCTGACTACGCGGCGATCCAGGTCGAGCGTGAGAGCCATCCGCTCACCGACGCTGAAGTCGACGGGGCGCTGGAAGATGTTCGCGCCAGGCATGGCCGCCTGGCCAGGGCGCCGGAGGCAGCGGCACAACGCGGCGACTTCGTGCTGTTGACGGTCACGGCGTCACCCCCTGGCCTCGAGCGGCTCCAGTCGGGCAAGGAGCTGCTGGTCGAGATCGGCGGGGGCCTCCTACCCCCTGAGGTGGAGGCGGCGCTCGAAGGGGCCCGTGCCGGGGACACCCGCACCGCTTCTCTGGAGGGGGACACTGGGACGGTGACGGTGCGCGTTGACGACGTCCGCCGCAAGGAGTTGCCCCCGCTTGACGACGCGTTTGCCAAGACCGTGTCGGATCAGCCCACGCTCGCGGCACTCCGGGACGGATTGCGCACGCGCCTGGTACACGAGCGAGCCGTGGAGGAGTTGGCTGCGTTGCAGGACCGGGTGGTGGACGCCGTCCTCGCCCAGACCACGATGGACCTGCCGGCGAGCCTGGTCGACCACGAGGTCGACCATCTGCTGGATGAGCTGAAAGAGCGGCTGCAGTCGCGCGGGCTGACGCTGGAAGGGTACCTCCGAGGCCAGGAAAAGGATGAGGCCTCGCTCCGGGCAGAGCTCCGGCCAAGAGGGGAGCGTCGGGTTCGCGTGCGCCTGTTGCTCGAGGCCGTGGCGGAGCGAGACGCGTTGACCGTAAGCGAAGAGGAGATGTCCGACGAAGTCCGGAAACTCGCGGCCGAATTGGGGAAGGACATTCCCAGCGTCGAAGCATGGCTGGCCGAGCGCGGCCGCCGCCAGGGCCTCCGCGAGGTCGTGACTCGGCGAAAGGCGGTGGTGCGTCTGGTGGAGGCCGTGGCGGGCCCGGAGCCCCAGCAGGCGATTCACCAGGGCCTGCCGGCCGCTGGGGCGCCGCCTGCCGGTCAGGAGCCGGCCGGGAGCAGCCCCGAGGATCCGGTTGCGCCCGGTGAGCCCTCGATCCCGGGCGGATAGTTGCCGAGAGACGCTTGCCTGTCTTTTGCGCGGGTGGGTATCGGGGGGACGGCGAAAGACGTTGACAGAAAGAGGGACGGCGGGAAGAGTTGTGGGGAATTCGTAGCGCCAGCCTTTGGGCCTGTGCCGGGGCCTTGGCCTGGGTCGGTACCGACCCCGTACTCACGGCGTGAGTCAGGACGTGCGCGGGCCAGTCGCGGTGCACCGGGGACAACGACGCGAAGGGAGTACGTCAGTGTACATGCCGATCGTCGTCGAGCAGACGGCCCGTGGAGAGCGGGCCTATGACATCTATTCCAGGCTGCTGAAAGAGCGTCTCATCTTCATTGGCGGGCCGATCGAGGATGAGATGGCCAATCTGATCATCGCGCAGATGCTGTATCTTGACTACGAGGACCCGGAGAAAGAAGTGCAACTGTATGTTAACAGCCCCGGGGGATCGGCGACGGCCGGCCTGGCGATCTACGATACCATGCAGTTCTTGAAATCACCCGTGTCGACGATCTGTGTCGGCCTCGCGGCCAGCGCCGGAGCCATTATTCTGGCCGGAGGAACGAAGGGACGGCGGTTTGCGCTCCCGTACTCCCGTATGATGATCCATCAGCCATGGGGGGGTACCCAGGGGTCCGTGTCGGATATCAGCATCCAGACGAAGGAGTTCCTCGCGATCCGGCAAATCCTGGATGAAGTCCTGGCGAAGCACACGGGGCAGCCGCTCGAGCGGGTGCAGCGGGACACGGACCGGAACTTCTGGATGAGCGCAGGCGAGGCGCAGGAATACGGTCTCATCGACGACGTGATCAAGCCACGGACCGGGAACCAGTCCGCGTGACGACACACCAGACGGACGGAGAGCCGAGACACGATGTTTAAGACCGGAGACGATCGGGAGCGCCTCAAGTGCTCGTTCTGCGGAAAGACGCAGGAACAGGTCAGGAAGCTCGTGGCCGGGCCCGGCGTCTATATCTGCGACGAGTGCATCGAGCTGTGCAACGAGATCATTGAGGAAGAACTCACCTCGGGCCCGCACGGTCACGTGAAGCCGCGCAGCGTGCCCAAGCCGCATGAGATCTACCAGACCCTCTGCCAGTACGTCATCGGACAGGATCGTGCCAAGAAAGCGCTGGCGGTCGCGGTCTATAACCATTACAAACGGATCGGGTCGCACTCCAAGCGGTCCCCCGACGTCGAGCTGCAGAAGAGCAACATTCTGTTGATCGGCCCCACGGGGTGCGGCAAGACGCTTCTCGCGCAGACCCTTGCACGGATCCTGGACGTTCCGTTCGCCATTGCCGACGCGACGTCGCTGACGGAGGCGGGGTACGTCGGAGAGGACGTCGAGAACATCCTGCTGCGGTTGATCCAGGCGGCCGACTACGACGTCAAGCGCGCCGAGCGTGGGATCGTCTACATCGACGAAGTGGACAAGATCGCGCGGAAGTCGGAGAACCCGTCGATCACGCGCGACGTCTCCGGGGAGGGCGTACAGCAGGCCCTGCTCAAGATCCTGGAGGGGACGACCGCCAACGTGCCGCCGCAGGGCGGCCGGAAGCACCCGCACCAGGAGTTCATCCAGATCAACACCACGAACATCCTGTTCATCTGCGGGGGCGCGTTCGACGGGTTGGACCGGATCATTGAATCCCGGGTGCGGGTGGCGAGCATCGGGTTTGGCGCGAAGATCGAGGCCAAGCGGGAGCTCCGGATCGGGGAATTGCTTGCGCAGGTTATGCCGCAGGATCTGCTCCGGTACGGGCTCATCCCGGAGTTCATCGGGCGGTTGCCCGTCGTCGTGCCGCTCGAGCCGCTGACCGAGGAAGATCTCGTCACGATTCTGGTGGAGCCACGCAACGCGCTCGTGCGACAGTACCAGAAGATTCTCGAGATGGACGGCGTCGAGCTCCTCGTGGGCGACGACGCACTTCGAGCGATCGCGAGAGAGGCGATGACCCGCAACACCGGCGCCCGTGGACTCCGGACGATCATCGAGGAGATCATGCTCAACATCATGTACGAGATACCCGCGCGCGCGGACGTCAAGCGCTGCATCGTCACCAGAGAAACGGTGGAAAAACGCACCGAGCCGTTCCTGCTGACGGCGGGCGATCTGAAGAAGATGCCGAAGGAGAAGCCCGCCTGAGCGACGCCGGGCACGCCGAGACCGCGATTCGGGCCTACGAAGAAGCCTGCACCGCAGGCTTCTTCTTGTTGACGAGGGGGCTAAGGGTGCACGCGCTGCGCGCGGTTCCCGGCCGGCGGCAAACGCTCATTCGCGTATGCTACAATCCAGACGGGGGGCGTAGCGGTCGCTTCGCCGTCACCGAGGGATCGCGACATCTTCCATGCCTATCCTACCTCCGGCGAGGTGTGCGACCGGTTCATCCGCTGCCGGCGGGCTCCCGGCACACGACTTGTCAGCAATGCTGCTCCGCCGACGTGTGCGGACGGAGCTCGTTAGGCCACAGAACACGGATCGGGAGCGGAATCTTTGGGGATGCTCTCACCGTATATAGTAGGGAAGGCGCGTGGGGAACGTCGGTGAGCCGTCGTTCACCGAAAAACGGTCGAGTCGAAACGTACCGCAACTATGGAACCCGTCTCGCGGGCGCCGCGAAGCGATTGGGCCTGAGGACAGCGACGCGAGCGGAAAGCAAGGAGTTCGTGAATCCGCGTCGCCAACACCCCATGGTGATGGCGCCACGGGTAGCGGCGGGAACAAAAGGTACATTTGATTATGCGGCCGCGCGTCCAAACACCCGTTCGTGAAGGGGGGACAATGTCCTCCCCGAGGGAGGTTTGTCGATGACGGAACAAACGCCGAAGCAGACGCCTGAGCAGCTGCCGACGCCGGATCCGCTGCACTTTCCCGAGATCCTGCCGGCTTTGCCGCTCAAAGGCACCGTCGTGTTGCCGTCGATGGTGGTGCCTCTAGGCGTGGGACGCCCGAAGTCGCTGGCGGCGCTCGAAGCGGCGCTGACCGGTGACCGTGTGATCCTGCTCGTGGCGCAGAAGAAGGACGACGAGGAGAATCCCGAGCCCGAAGGCCTGTATGAGATGGGCACGGTCTGCCGGATCCTACAGGTTGGGAAGCAGGCAGACGGAACGGTGCAGGTCGTAGTCGAGGGTGTGATGCGCGGCGCGATCATGGAATTCGTGCAGAGCACGCCGTTCTTCCAGGTGCGTGTCGAAACGCGTCCCGACCCGACCGAGAAGCCGCTCGAGGTCGAGGCGCTGATGCGCGGCGTCACCTCTCAGTTCGAACGCTACGCGAGGTTGTCACGTTCGATCCCGCCCGAAGCGTTTATGCTCGTGATGTCCGCGGAGGAGCCGGGCCGACTTGGTGACCTGGTGGCGCAGCACTTGCAGCTGCGCGTGGAGGAACGGCAGCGCGCGCTTGTAGCGGGGCCCAAGGAGCGGCTCGAGATGCTGAGCGGCATCCTAACCAAGGAGATCAATATCCTGGAGCTCGAGCGCAAGATCCAGAACCGCGTGCGCAAGCAGATGGAGAAGAGCCAGCGCGAGTACTTCCTAAAGGAGCAGATGAAGGCGATCCAGCAGGAGCTCGGGGAGAAGGACGAACGAACGGCGGAGGCAGACGAGTACCGCAAGAAGATCGAGGAAGCGAACCTCCCCGAGCGCGTCAAGGACAAGGCACTCGAGGAGCTCGGGCGGCTCGAGAAGATGCCACCCATGGTGGCCGAGGCCGTGGTCGTGCGGACGTACCTCGACTGGATCCTGGCGCTGCCGTGGAGCACCCACACCGAGGACCGTTTGGATACCAAGATGGCGCGGGCGATCCTGGATGAAGACCACTATGGGCTCGACAAGGCCAAGGATCGGGTGGTCGAGTACCTGGCCGTGCGAAAACTCGCCCCGGACTCCAAGGCCCCCATCCTGTGCTTCGTGGGTCCGCCCGGCACCGGCAAGACGAGCCTGGGAAAGTCCATCGCACGCGCGCTCGGCCGGAAATTCGTTCGGGTGTCGCTCGGTGGCGTTCGTGACGAAGCGGAGATCCGTGGGCACCGCCGGACATACGTCGGCGCGCTGCCCGGGCGGATCGTCCAGGGGATGCGCACGGCCGGCAGTCGGAATCCGGTGTTCATGCTCGATGAGATCGACAAGCTGGGCATGGACTTCCGCGGGGATCCGTCGGCCGCGCTGCTCGAGGCGCTCGACCCCGAGCAGAACGACCAGTTCAGCGACCATTACCTCGAGCTGCCGATCAACCTGCGCGAGGTGATGTTCATCACCACGGCCAACATCCTCGACACGGTTCCGCCGGCGCTGCGCGACCGGCTGGAGGTGATCCCGTTCTCCGGATACATCGAGGACGAGAAGCACCACATCGCCACCCAGTTCTTGATCCCGAAGCAGCTCAAGGAGAACGGCCTCAAACCCGACCAGGTGACGTTCACCGAGGATGCGCTGCGTCACGTGATCCGTCAGTACACCCGCGAGGCGGGCGTCCGGAATCTTGAGCGGGAGATCGGCACGATCTGCCGGAAGATCGCGCGCGAAGTGGCCGAGGGAGAGGTGACGTCGTTCAAGGTAACGACCCAGAACGTGCACAAGTTCCTCGGGCCGACGAAGTTCCACTACGGGACCGCGGAGAAAGAGGATGAGATCGGCGCCGCCACGGGCCTCGTCTACACGGAACAGGGCGGGGACATCATTACCGTCGAGGCGACATTCATGCGGGGCGAGGGGAAGTTGTCGCTCACCGGCCAACTCGGCGACGTCATGAAGGAGTCCGCGCAAGCCGCCTTCAGCTATGTCCGTTCGCGGGCGAGGCGGCTTGGCGCCGACGAAGGGTTCGCGTCTCTGTACGACGTGCACGTGCACGTGCCGGCGGGCGCGGTGCCCAAGGATGGACCATCGGCGGGCATCACGATGGCCACGGCGATCGCCTCCGCTCTGACGAGCCGGCCGGTGAGGAGCGACGTGGCCATGACGGGCGAGATCACGCTGCGGGGCAAAGTGCTGCCGATCGGCGGGGTGAAGGAGAAGGTCATCGCGGCGCACCGGGCCGGGATCAAGATGGTGATCCTTCCAAAAGAGAATGAGAAGGATCTCTATGAGATTCCCAGCAACGTGCGTAAGAAGTTGCGCTTCATCTTCGTGCAGCACATGGACGATGTGCTCCGCGAGGCCCTCGGCGAGCCGGCGAGGCTGCCAACGCTTACTCCTCCACCGCCGACTACCGCGATGCGTCCGTCGCAGCCGTCGATCCAGGCATAACCGACCGGGCGACGGCCGGGTCATCGCATGGCCCGGCGAAGCTGTGGATTCATGGCGGGTGGGCTGCCCGTAAAGGGGCCGGCCCACCCGCCTTTCTGCGATGCGTCGTCGCTGAAGCTACCCTGCGGAGACGGGTACCGGAACGCGGCCGGCGGAGCGGCTGAGACGTGCGAGGAGCGCGCCCCGTGGGGCGACGTCGACGGGTACGCCGTTGAGGAGCGCGATTGCAAGGCCGGACAGTGGCGAGACCCTGGTGCCGGGGAGCACGACCCCGATCAGATTCAGCGGGTCGGCGGCGGAGAGGACTACGGTCTGGGTCTCGTCGGGGGCTCGACGCGCGGCTCGCAGCGATTCGACCGCCTCGGGCAGGGCAAACTGCTCGCCGGTGAATCCGCCTACGAACCTCCCACCCCGAATCGTCCCTTGCGCTTCCCATCGCCGATATTGCTCGAGCAGGGCGCGCCACGATGGTGCGCACCGCTCGCGGGCGACGAGATCGCGGCAGACCACGCCGTAACGCCGCAGCAACTGACGGGCGAGTAGCTGGGTCCGCGCATCCTGATCGAGCGGCTCCACGCCGGTGTCCCAGATCGCCCAGCGCCCTGCGGGAAGCGCCCGCTCGGGGCTCCGCCCGGCTGCCAGGGGGAACGGTCCCCCGTGCCGGCGCCGCGTCCGCGGCGTACGGCGGACCCGGTGCCGGAGACCCGCGAGCCCGTCCCCGGTGACGCGTCCCGCCGCAACCAGTTCCCAGAGCGCTGCTTCCACCTCCGCCGGCACCCGGCCGACGGCTCGGGCGATGTCGGGCAAGAACGAGGCCCCTCGATCGGCGAGGAACCGCTCGACCTCCGCCGCGGCCCGGCTGAGCCTCGCCGCGTGCGCGTCGTGCGGGCGGCGTTCCAGGAGAGCCGGCAGGTCGTCCCGGAGAGCGAGCGTAATGGGGACGGCGCGCGAGAGACCCGGCCAGGGACGACCCCGTCTGGGGCGCGGCTCCGTCTCCGCATCCTCGGACGATCGCGGCGAGGGCACCCGTCCCCACGTCACCGTGCCGCTCAGGCATAACGCGTCCAAGTCCGCCGGGTTGTACTCGCGGACCCGAGCCGGCAGGATATGCTCCTCCCAGGCCGGCGCGGCCGCTTCGAGTCCTTGGAGCATGCCGACGACCTCGGCGACTCCCTCGCGCCCGTGGAGTTGCGTTCCAGGCTGCACGTGCTGCCACCGCAGCAGGAACCGCACGAACGCCGCGGGAGGAATTGGCTCGATCTCGCGGCGCAGACGGCCGAGAGTCAGGCGGTGGATGCGCGCCAGCAGCCGCCGTTCACACCACTCGGGCCCGTCCGCGTCCGTGGTGAACTGCCCGCGGAGGACCGTGCCCGCACCCTCGAGGGCGGCGAGCGCGGCTTCCACATCGGGCGTTCGCAATCCGAGACGGGCGGCAAGGCCCGCGGCGGTGACCGGGCCGGCGCACTGCAGCCACCCGTGGACGATCTCTCGTATCGCATCGGCCGCGCCGCCGTCCGCGCCCTGGGGTGGTACCGAGGCGGGGAGCGGAGGCGGCGGGTCGAATCGAACGCCGGGTAGTGCGGCCCCTACCCGCACCGCGCGCTCCACCGCAACGTAGGCGGATCGCGCGGCACCCGCCCCGTCGTGCCAACGGGCGATAGTGGCGCGTCCGGCGGCGAGCAAGTCCGCGGCCAGGTCCGGCCCTTCCGGCCGGGTCCACGACAGCGTGTCCACGACCGGTAGCACGCCCACCGTCAGCAGGTGGTCGTGGAGATCGTCCGAGTTCCGCACGTCCGGCCACGCCTGGGCGCGTACCTCTGCGATCGCGGCCGGATCGAGCGCGCCCACGCCGCGCGCGAGATCGGGATCGGTTCGACGCAGCGAAACGGCACGGGCACGGCGCTCCTCAAGGGGTGCGTCGTCCAGGAACGCATAAGGGTTGGCGTTCAGGATCTCGTGGGAAACCGGCGACGGAGCGGGCGTGTCGACGGCGACCGTGCGGATCCGACCGGCTTCCAGGGCACGCAGGATCTCGCAAAAACCCCCGAGATCCATCGCCTCGTGCAGGCAGTTTCGCACCGTTTCGGCGACCAGCGGATGATCGGGCGGCGTGATCGGTCCCATGTGATTGTCCTGGCAGCCGACTTGCTCAGGGAACACGGCGGCGAGCAGGTCGTCCGCCCGCATGCGCTGGATGGGCGTGGGCACGCGCCGACCGCCCACGTGACGAAGGAGTGCGAGGAACCGTGTGGCGTTCCATCTCCAGCGCGTCGCGAACAACGGCGTGGCGAGGACCGCCTGCACGAGATCTGCTTCCGCCGTCCGCGTCCGGACGAACGAGAAGAGGCTGTCGAGCGGAAAGCTGTGCTGCTGGCCGAGCGACAGGACGATCCCGTCGTCCGTAGCGGCGGCCTGCAGTTCGAAGTCAAACGTCAGGCAGAACCGCTTGCGGAGCGCGAGTCCCCATGCGCGGTTGATGCGGGCACCGAAGGGCGCATGCAGCACCACTTGCATGCCTCCCGCTTCGTCGAAGAACCGCTCTGCGACGATCGTCTGGTGCGACGGAACGCAGCCCAGCGCCGCGACGGTTTCCGAGATGTACTCTACCGCCTGCGCCGCGCCTTCCGCGTCCACCCCGGTCTCGGCCCGAAGCCACGCTTCCGCCTGCACGCGGTCGCCGACGCGGGAGGCGATCTCCGTACGCAGCGCCGAGACGGCGGCCGACAGCTCGGCCGTCCTTGCCGGCGCCTCGCCCAGCCAGAACGGAACTGACGGCGGGGCGCCGCGGGCGTCCACGACGCGCACGCGTCCGGCTTCGATGCGACGGATTCTCCAGGACGTGTTGCCGAGCAGGAACGTTTCACCGGCCATACTCTCGACCGCGAAGTCCTCGTTGACGGTGCCGACGATGGTCTCATCCGGCTCGAGGACGACATCGTAGTCCGCAGTATCCGGGATCGCACCGCCCGAGGTGATCGCGGCGAGACGCGCCCCACGGCGTGGGCGCAGCACCTGATGCACGCCGTCACGGTGCAGAAGCGCGGTCGTGCGACCGAATCTTCTTGCGATTCCCTCCGTGAGCGCCTCGACCACCTGGGCGAACTCGCGCCGGGTCAACGCGCGGAACGGATAAGTCCGCCGGGCCAAGGTCCACAGCGTCTCCTCCGCCGTCTCGCCCGTCGCGACGGTGGCGACGATCTGCTGCGCAAGGATATCGAGAGGTTTCTCTGGGACGATCACGCCGTCCAGCTCGCCGGCGCGCGCGGCGCGGACCGCGGCCGCCGACTGGATCAGGTCGTCGCGAGTGAGGGGAAACAGGACGCCCGTGGAGGTCTCCGCGACTCGGTGGCCAGAGCGACCAACGCGCTGGAGCAGCGTGGCGATCGCGCGGGGAGCACCGAGGTGGCAGACCATGTCCACGTGTCCGATGTCGATGCCGAGCTCCAGGGACGCCGTCGCCACGACGACCGGGACCTCGCCAGCGCGCAGGCGTTCCTCGGTGGCGAGACGGGTCCGCCGGGAGAGACTGCCGTGGTGGGCGGCGACGCGTCCTTCCCCGAGCCGGAGCGTCAGATGGTGCGCCACCCGTTCCACGAGGCGTCGCGTGTTCACGAAGACGAGCGTCGCGCGGCGTGCCCGGGCGAGCGCGGCTACCCTGTCGTAGATCGCCTCCCACATCTCATGGGCCGCGATGGGACCGCGCGGCGGTCCGGGCACCTCCACCGAAAGATCCCAGGGCCTGCGGTGGCCGATGTCGACGATGGTGCACGCTGGGGACGGATCGCCTGCGTTCGGGCCGGTGCCCGTGAGCAGGCGGGCGATCTCCTCGATCGGTCTTTGTGTCGCGGAGAGGCCGATGCGCTGGCAGCGGGCGCCGGTGAGGAGATCGAGGCGTTCCAGGGAGAGCGCCAGATGCGAACCGCGCTTGTCGCCGGCGATCGCGTGGATCTCGTCCACGATCACGGTCCGGGTGGAACGCAGAAATTCCCGGCTCCGCTCGGCCGTGAGCAGAAGGTACAGCGACTCGGGAGTCGTGATGAGGATGTGCGGAGGGCGCCGCAGCATCCGCGCGCGGTCGCGCGCGGGCGTGTCGCCGGACCGCACCGCCACGCGGATATCCGGCAGGCTTAGACCCTCGACGGAGGCGAGCCGTCGCAGCTCTTCGAGCGGCGTGACGAGGTTGCGGTGGATATCGTTGCCGAGCGCCTTGAGCGGCGAGACATACACCACGGTGGTCTCGTCCTCCAGCCCGGAGGCCGACGCGTCGCGGACGAGCGTGTTGAGCGACCAGAGGAACGCGGCCAGCGTCTTCCCGGAGCCGGTCGGCGCCGCGATCAATGTGTCGCGTCCGCCCGCGATCGCCGCCCACCCGGCGGCCTGCGCTGGCGTGGGTGCGGCGAACCGTCCGAGGAACCAGCGCGCCACGAGGGGATGGAATAGGCTGAGGCTCATCGCTCAGAGTCTACCACATGGATGCCCGAAAGCTCCGGTACATCGAGCCCGTTGCCCTGCCTCCGTGCCCGTGCCTACGGCGTGAGTAAGTCCGCGCGTGGACCAAACGGCCACGGGGCGCGTCTGTGCGGGGTCCTTGCATGGCTGGACTCCACGAGTGTACAATACTCGCGATTCAGGCAGCGCGAGGATGGGGAGGAGTAGGTCCGGAACGCCCAGGCTGGGCGGTCCCAGAGCGAGGGGAGGCATGGTGCGAGCTCCCCGGGAAGCCGGATCGAACGTCACCCCGGAGCGGCGGGGCAGAGCCGACGAAGTACATGGCCGAGGCCCGTCCGGGTTGCGCCCGTGATCGCGTGGTAGAGCTGGCGTGTCGTGTTGGCCCGGTCTGAATGTGGGGCTGCACGAGCGCCGGAACGAAGGTGGTACCGCGGAGCGCCGCTTCGCCCTTTGGGCGAAGCGGCGTTGCTGTTCGTTGGGAGGGGAGGCCCGATGCAGGAACTGCCCAAGACGTATGATCCGGCGGAGACCGAGAAACGGTGGTACGCGAGGTGGATGGCACGCGGGTACTTCCACGCGACGCCGGACCCTCGGCGAACGCCGTACACCGTCATGATGCCCCTCCCCAATGTGACCGGTGAGTTGCACATGGGGCACGCCCTCAACAACGGCCTGCAGGATTGTCTCGTCCGGTGGAGCCGTATGCGAGGGTATAACGCACTTTGGCAGCCCGGCACCGATCACGCGAGCATCGCGGTTCACGTGGTGATGGAGCGGCGGCTCGCCAAGGAGGGCAAGACGCGGTTCAACCTCGGGCGCGAGTACTTCCTCGAGGAGACGTGGAAGTGGAAGGAGCAGATCGGTACCGCCATTCTTGGTCAGATGCAGCGCCTGGGGTTCTCCTGCGACTGGGAGCGGGCCGCATTCACGATGGACCCCGGCTACTACGCCGCGGTCGAGGAGTGCTTCCTGCGGTTGTACCGCAAAGGCCTCATCTACAAGGGCAAGCGGATGATCAACTGGTGTGTCAAGGATCAGACGAGTATCTCGGACCTCGAGGTTGAGTACGTCGAGGAGGCGAGCACGCTCTACTACATCCGGTACCCCGGCGAGCATGGAGGTCCCGGAGTGGTCATCGCCACCCAGCGGCCCGAGACGATGCTCGCCGACGTCGCCGTCGCGGTGCACCCTGACGACGAGCGGTATCGCGGGCTTCTTGGCACTCGCGTCGTGGTGCCGCTCGTCGACCGGCCGGTGCCCGTGATCGCGGATCGGCGGGTGGAGCGAGGGTTTGGGACCGGCGCCGTGAAGATCACGCCGGGCCACGATCCGCTGGACTACGAGATCGGCGCCGAGCACGGGCTTCCGGTGCTAACGTGCTTGGACCGGTACGGTCGCATCACCGACCTGGGCGGGCCGAAGTACCAGGGGCAGGACCGAGCGGATGCGCGGGGCCGGATCGTGAAGGACCTTCGCGATGCCGGCGCGTTGGAGCGCGAGGAGCCGTATGTCACAAGCATCGGCCGGTGCGACCGGTGCAAGACGATCATCGAGCCATACATCTCGGACCAGTGGTTCTGTCGGATGAAGTCGCTCGCGGCGCCGGCGATTCAGGCGATCCGCGATGGTCGCGTCCGATTCCGCCCCGAGCGCTGGACGAAAGTGTACCTGGACTGGATGGAGGGGATCCGAGACTGGAACATCAGTCGCCAGCTCTGGTGGGGCCACCGGATTCCGATCTGGTACTGCGCGTGCGGCGAGGTGGTGGCCAGCGTGGCCGCGCCGACGAACTGTCCCGCGTGCGGCAAGCGAGACCTCACGCAGGATCCGGACATCCTCGACACCTGGTTCAGCTCGGCGCTGTGGCCGTTCGCAACACTCGGGTGGCCCAGGGAGACAGAGGACCTGCGGTACTTCTATCCCACCAGCGCGCTCGTTACTGCCCGGGACATCATCTTCCTGTGGGTTGCACGGATGATCATGTTCGGGCTGGAGTTCATGGGCGATGTGCCGTTCCGCGACGTGTACATCAATCCAACCGTGCTCAACATCGAGGGGAAGCGCATGAGCAAGAGTCTCGGCACCGGGATCGATCCCCTCGTCCTGGTGGACCGGTACGGTGCGGACTCGCTGCGGTTCGCGCTGATCAACCGTTGCACGGGCGAACAGGATCTGCGCTTCTCCGAGAAGATGGTCGAGGACACGCGCAACTTCGCCAACAAGATTTGGAACGCGGCGAGATTCGTGCGGATGGCCATCGGGGAGGAGGACCCCGGATCGTCCAGCGCTCCTGCCCGGACGGAGGGGTGCACCTCGCCGTGGGGCGCGGAGGCGGCGCCGCGGAGGCCGTCCATGGCTGGCGGGCGAACGCTCCCCGACCGATGGATTACTTGCCGCTTCGCCCGCATGGCTAAGGACGTGGCGTCGGCGCTCGAGCGATACGAATTTCGAGATGCGTGCGCGTCGCTCTATGCGTTCATCTGGGGCGAGTACTGCGACTGGTACGTGGAGATGGCGAAAGAAAACCTCCGGGCCGAGCAGGCGGTCGCAGACGGGACCCGCCGCGTGCTCGCGGGCGTGCTCTCCGAGACGATGGTGCTGCTGCACCCGATCATGCCGTTTTTGACCGAGGAGATCTGGCAGGCGTTGCCGCACGAAGGGGAGACCATCATGCGCGCCGCGTGGCCGGTGCCGGAGCAAGGGTCCGCGCGCTCGGATTGGGTCGCGCGCCTCGCCGACGAGGAGGCGGAGGCGGCGATGGCGGAAATTATAGGGTTGGTACGCGCGGTCCGCGGCATGCGCGCCGACCTTGGGATCGCGGCGACGGACGTCGTGCCGGTGGCGCTGATCGCTCCGGGGCACCGGCGTGCCCGGCTCGAAGATGCGCGGCGATACGTGGTCCCGCTGATCCGTGCATCCAGTCTGACTGTGGCCGGTTCGGACGAGACGGGCGCGCGCCCCGCGGGCGCGGTGTCCGCGCTGTGGGGCGAGGTCGAAATCGCACTACGGGTGGAGTCTGCACAGGCGCGCACCGCGGCCCGCCAGCGGCTCCAGAAGCAGATCCGAGAGGTCGAACGCGATCTCGCGCGCCTGGGCGAGCGGCTGCGCAGCGCCTCGTTCCTCGACAGAGCGCCGGCCGAGGTCGTTGCCGCGGACCGCGCGAGAGCGCACGATCTGGAGGCCAGGCGTGAGAGGCTGGCGCGGTATCTTGCAGACCTGGGCGCGTAGCCGTCCGTGGCGCCCGGAAGGTGGCTCAGATCGGACGTGACGCTCAGTTGAGCGAACCGCTCTCTCCTGACGTATCGGTCGTCGCACCGCCGGCCGCGCCCGTCCGCTGGATCGGGTATGCGCTGGTCGCCTGCGGGCTTGCGATCCTGGCCGTTTTTGCCGCGACGATTCACCCGTCCCAGCTGGAGTCCGCACTGCACGGCGCCCGTCCGGGGCTCCTGGGTATCGCTGTGCTCGCGGTCGCGGTTCAGATCGTCGTCAAAGCGTTGCGCTGGCGGTACATGGTCGCACGGCTGACCGGAACGGTGATATCCGTTCGATTCTCGGTGATCTCGATTCTGGCCGGCGTTGCGGCGGGAAGCGTCACGCCAGCGCGCAGTTTCGAGGTCGCTAAGATCATGATGCTGAAGGGATCGTACGGAACCGGGTTCGGCCTGTCCACGTCGGCGATGCTGGTCGAGCGGCTGCTGGACATCGTGATGATGGTGGCGGCATTCCTCGTTGCGGGCCTGCTCCTGCCCCACCGAATGATGGCGACGAGCGGGTTCCTACTCATTGTGATGGCGGCCCTTGTCGCCGCCGTGTTGCTGCTCGCGTCGGTCCCGCTCAGCGTACGGGCGTGGGTGCGGGCAGCGTTCGCACGCCTGCCGGTGTCCGCGGGGGCGCGCCTTCGGGCCGTGCGCCTCACCGATGCGCTGTGCGAGAGCATCCTTGTCTGGCGGCAGGGGCGGACGCTGGGGGCCCTGGCGGTTGTCACTGCGCTGGTCGCCGTGCTCGATCTCGCCCGCGTCTGCACCGTCTTTTGGGCGATGGGCACCGGTCTCTCGCCCGTTTTCGTCTCGTTCACTTATGTCGCGGCGGCCATGCTCGGCATGGCGCTGCTCGTACCGGGTGGCGTCGGCGTGACCGAGGTGTCGCAGGTCGGACTGATCGCGCTACTGGCCCCGCACGCGATCCTGCCGGTGCTCGCCCGCAGCGCAGTGCTGCTGGACCGAACGCTATCGTACTACGTGCCAACGCTCGTCGGCGCCGCGTTCCTGGTCGCCTATCACCGGTACCGCCGCGTGTTCCATTGACCGGCGGCAAGGACGAGGCGCGCAGGGGCGCCGAGGTCACTGGGCCCGTAGCAGGAGCGCTGGCGAGCGACCCGCGAACACTCGGAGGGAATGCACAAGGAATGGCGCCTGGGCCTGTGGACGTTGATTTCCTCGTGTGCGGGACGGTGAGCGCGCCGTGACACCAGGGCGTTTCCTCGTGTTGTTGCTCGTCGTGGCCGGCCTGTTCGCTGCGTCAGTAGGCGCCGGGTATCTGCTCGGGCGGGACGCGATCCGATCGTCCCCGACCGCCGCCCGTGCCCCGGTCGCACCCCCGGCTAGCGCCGCACCGGAGCAACCTCCGGCCGCAACGGGGCTCCCGGCAGCTCCGCCGGGGTCCACCGGAGGGGCGCCCGGTGCCTCGTCGTCCCCGTCCGGCACCCCATCGCCCGCTCCGGCGACCACAAACCCGCCTTCGTCAGAGGCCTCGGCACCCGAGAGTTCCGCGGCGGCTCCGTCCCCGGCCTCGCCGCCCACTGGCGTCACCGTGCCCGTGGCGCCGCCACCGACGTCAGGGGTCGGCACCACCAGCCCCGTTCCTCCAGCGCCTGGCCAGCCCGCTCCGGCTCAGAACCCCGCGAGTGCCGCCCCATCGCCGGAGGTGCCGTCGGCCAGCCAGGTTCTCGCGCCGCCAGTGACCAGGTACCACGTGCAGGTCGGTTCGTTCGATACCAGGCAGAACGCCGCGGCGCTCGCGCTTCGGCTTCGATCGTTGGGTTATGCGGTCACGCTGGTCGAAGGTCCCCCATACCGCG
>DASPUZ010000189.1:0-2617 GCA_035622635.1 bacterium
TACCGGAAGTCTACCGGTGTTTTGGGCTTAGGAAGGTCCGCGGGGAAGGATTTCCAACAGCGCTCCAGTGTGCACGTCGTCTCCGGATGCGTGAACGTGCTTGAACTTCGGGCTGCAGCCCCTGGGCGCCCGCTTCGAGTATTGCTTGTCATAGATCGTTGTCGTCCCACTTGAATCCTCGATATTCCACGAGATCGAGAGACGAGAGGGTGTCGAGAGCGGCTGACGAATGTACCTCGGGAATCCATCGCCTCAGGGCGGAGTCCGCCAAAGGTGCAGTGTTGGGCCTGACGATTGAGGATGATTCCTCGGAAGGCGAGCCAAGCTGGATTACGATCGGGGCGAACGCCGAGGGTGGATATAGCAACGAATGCGGCAGACGCCAGACTGTCCAGTGATGCACGCGCTGACAAGAAGAGGCATAACCAAGGTCTCAGGCATGGCCGCCACATGGGCACTGCTGAGCACGGTCGCTGCAGCGCCGCTGGTGCAGACAGCGGAAGGCCCGGTGCGGGGTCACGAGCAGGAGGGCGTGCGCGTTTTCACAGGAATTCCGTACGCCGCACCCCCGCTTGGGGCCCTGCGGTTTCGGCCACCGCAGCCGCATGCTGCCTGGACTGAAACTCTTGAAGCGACACACGAGGCGCCGGCCTGCCCGCAGACCCCGGGATCGGCGATCGGCAAGGCGAGTGACCGAGAGGACTGTCTGTTCCTCAACGTATGGGCCCCGTCTACGCATGCAGGTGGAAGGTGGCCCGTCATGGTGTGGATACATGGCAGCGGAGATAAGGGCTACGGCGGCTCGCCGTTCTTCGACGGGCAGCGTCTCGTTCGCGACAATCACGTCGTTCTTGTGACCATTAACTACCGACTGGGACTATTGGGTTCTCTGGTGTCCTCGTCGCTGGATGGGGAAGACGACAACGAGCGCTCGGGGAACTATCACCTGCGCGATCAGCAGGAAGCCTTGCGCTGGGTGCAGCGTAATGCCGCGGCCTTCGGTGGCGACCCGACGGCGGTAACCATATTCGGTGAGTCGGCGGGCGGTGCGGCGGTGTTGGCGCTGCTTGCGTCTCCGGCATCGAAGGGTCTGTTTCAGCGCGCGATCGCCGAGAGTCCCGTAATCGTTCATCCCGTCACGCGGGTGGGCGCGGAGCAGCAAACCACAGAGAAAGTGCTCCCGGACCTCGGTTGCGTTCATGTTCCCGATTTGGCGGCCTGCCTACGCGCGGCACCCGTCGCAGCCCTCCTCAAGGAGCCGTTCGGTTTCTCTTACGTGCTGGATGATTCCTTGCTACCAATGGATCCCCTGGCCGCATTTGCTACCGGCGCTTTCAGGCAAGTGCCGGTCATGATCGGCTCCAATGCGGAGGAGGGACATTTCCACGCGGCATTGTTCGAGGGCATGCGGGGCCGACCTACGACCGAGGAGGACTATCGCGCCGACGTCGAGCGACTCGCCGGCTTGCCATGGCTGCACGTCGATGTGGTTGCCGCCCTGTCTCAGTATCCGCCCGCGCGCTTCCCCAACCCAGCCGCAGCGGAAAGCCAGCTGGTGACTGACGTTATGTTTGCGTGTGATGCGGAACTTGCCCGCCGTGCCGTGAGCAGGTTCACCATCGTGTACGGCTATGAGTTCGCCGAAGCTGATCCCGTGCAGGAAGAACCGCTCCCGGCGGTCACGGAGCTGCTGAACGCTCCCTACCACACGTCCGAGGAGGCGTATGTGTTCAACGGCGATCAAGAGCATGCGGCGCTCACGGGACGAGCCGCGCACTTGTCCGCAATGGTACGCGGATACTGGACCGCATTTGCACGTACGGGTAACCCCAACGGTCGCGACACGATCCGCTGGCCGGCGTACCGGCGTGACACGCCAATAGTATGGGCGCTTCAGAGCAGACCTTATGGCGAGCATGATTTCTTCGCGCGGCACAACTGCGCACGGCTACAAGCATCCGGACTAATTGGTTGGAGCGAGCGCTGAAGCATGGCTCTTACTTTGAGGCTTCGCTGATCTGGCGAAGAATCCGACGGTTTTGCGGGATTGGAGCTGTGGGGTGCCCTTCAAATTTGCGTACCGGACAAACGTCTTAGAGAACCTCTTGGCCTACCGTGGGACTGCCGCCGCCGTCTACTGAAAGTCGACCGAAAGACGACCAGCGATGACGTAACGGCGGGGTCTCCGTGGGATTTCCAACCTCAGGGGAGACTATCACCAGCAGTATCTGGCGAAGAATCCCGATGGGTATTGCGGGATTGGAGGGTGTGGGGTGCCCTTTAAAACCGAGGAGTTACAGGTGGGGGAGAAGGCGTAGTCGGAGCTACATCGGCGCGGAAGTCTACCGTCGACCGCGTGTCAGGAAAATCCGCGCCGAAGAATAGCTGGGCTCTAGACCCGCCGATTGCGACCTTGGGACGATAAAGTGTGCCCGCTGCAGGTCTTAGAGGATAATTCCAGGTAAGTAGTGTTGCGATAGAAGCACGACACCGGTGGCTCAAGGCTGGTGATATGGCTGACGTCTTCGTCTCCTACTCCCGCGGTGACAAAGCGCGCGTCGCACCGCTCGTCGCCGTGATAGAGGCCGCCGGCTACTCGGTCTGGTGGGACCCGGCC
>DASPUZ010000190.1:0-37026 GCA_035622635.1 bacterium
TCCACAGATCAGCTACGGTGAGATCGGTCAGTGCTGCAACACTGGCCACGGGCGTATCCCTCCTTTTCGTATGGTTGTCCAGGTCGGGGTACGCCCTCCCTTTTGAGGGTCCTGCTTTTACACACAACACCGTACACTACCACGATTCGTTGGAATCGGTCGGTGCCAGGACTCGATCATCTCCCGGTCGCAATGGGGCCCGGTCGGTGGGGAGGGTCGTTTCAAGTACCCGGAGAAGTTGATTGCGTATGCGCGGCGACGTCAAGCTCCAAGGCACCAGTACCCCGGTCCTCACCGGCGGGCAAGCCCTCGTGCAGAGCCTCAAAGCCGAGGGTATCGATACGGTATTCGGCTTGCCAGGGGTTCAGCTCGATTGGGCGTTCGACGCACTCTACGCCGAGCGCGACGCGATCCGAGTTTATCACACGCGTCATGAGCAGGCCGTGTCGTACATGGCCGACGGCTACGCGCGGGTGGCGGGGCGGGTCGGCGTGTGCCTCACGGTGCCCGGCCCGGGCGTCCTGAACGCCATGGCCGGCCTAGCCACCGCCTATGCGTGCTCGTCTCCGGTGTTGTGCGTGACCGGACAGATTCCCTCGCGCGACATCGGCGCAGGGCGCGGGATGTTGCACGAGATCAACAACCAGCTCTTTGCGCTTCGCTCCGTGACCAAATGGGCCACCGGGGTGTTGGAGCCCGCGGACATTCCAGGCACGATCCACGAAGCATTTCGACAGATCCACACAGGACGACCGCGGCCCGCGGCGGTCGAGATCCCGCTCGACGTGCTTCGGGGGACCGCCGGGATGATGCCTGCGGGGCCGGCCGCGGTGACGCCTGTTGCGGCGGATCCGGAGACCGTGGAGCGCGCGGCGAGGGTGATCGGACGGGCGGAGCGTCCGGTCATCTTCGCAGGCGGCGGAGTCCTGCGCGCGGCTGCGTGGGAGCCGCTGCGCCAACTCGCCGCCGTGCTGGAAGCTCCCGTCGTGATGACGGAAAACGGCAAAGGCGCACTCTCCAGCCGACACTACCTTGCGCAGACGATGACTGCCGCCGCAGAGCTGGTGCCGGCGGCGGACGTCGTCCTTGTGGTGGGGAGCCGGTTCTTCCTGCCCACCCGGTCCGATTGGGGGCCGCGCCCCGGACAGACCGTGATCCAGCTCGACGTCGACCCGGAGGAGATCGGCCGGAACTGCGAAGTGAGCCACGGCATCGTGGCCGATGCAAAGCTTGGACTCGAGGCGCTGGTGGCTGCAGTGACTCGCCACAATCGGAAGCGGACGTCGCGGCGGGACGAGCTCGAGGCGGTACGGACCCGGACGCGCGCCCGCTTCGGTGCTGTGCAGCCTCAGGCTGCGTTTGCCGCGGCAATCCGAGACGTGCTGCCCGACGACGGCATTCTCGTCACGGAGATGACCCAGGTGGGGTATTGGTGTAACACGGGCTTCCCCGTGTACAAGCCCCGGACGTACCTCACGTCCGGATATCAGGGCACGCTCGGCCACGGGTTCGCCAATGCTCTCGGCGCGCAGGTCGGTGCGCCGGGCCGCAAGGTTGTCTCGATCAACGGTGACGGCGGCTTCATGTACAATGTCCAGGAACTATCGACCGCCGTCCGGCACCGACTTAACGTCGTCGCAATCGTGTTCAGCGACAATGCGTACGGGAACGTCCGGCGCATCCAGCGCGAGTCGTTCGGCGGTCGCACGATCGCGACGGATCTCCTCAACCCGGACTTCGTGCGGCTCGCGGAGGCGTTCGGGATGGATGGGGTCCGCGCGGAAACTCCGGACGCGCTTCGGCGGACGCTTGCGCAAGCCCTGGGGAACGATCGGCCCGCGCTGATCGAGGTGCCGGTCGAGGAGATGCCGGACCCACGCACGATCATGCGGCCAGGGTATCGGGGTCCGGAGGGATTGCGCTCGCGGGAAGGCGTCCGGGCGCGAACCTCACCGCGAGCGCCGTACCCGCCTCGTCCCTGACGCGCACGTTCCTCTTCCGCTGAGCCTGCGCTGCGGGGGTAGGGCGGCTAGACTGAGTGGCGCGGCAGTCTTGCGATGAATCCCACTCGATGAGGGGCCCCGCCGCGGGGACGGGAGCGTCAGTGTCCCTCCGGTCTCGAGACCGGCGCGGGTTCCGCGATGGTGCGATCGCCGGGTCGTGGCATCGCATGAGCCCCGGGCTGTCTTACGGTCCAACCGACCCGACGTGCCGTTCTGAATACCAGGGTGAAGGGCAGAGTCCAGACGGACTTCGCCCGCCATCGGCGCCTATAATAGCCTGGCAACCCAGCGAGCGTGCGGAGCGTTCCGGTTCCCGGCGGCAAGCTCAGGGAGTGATCGACGTAGCCCACGCACAGGGTCAGCCAGGGATTCCAGTGCTCCGGCGGCACAGTCTGCGCCGCGTGAACGACCCGGTCGACGAGCGGTACCGGTATCCTGCGGAGCTCCCGGAGCACCTCGTCCGGGATCGGGGCATCGAACGTTTGGCGCAGGTACTCCAATCCCGCCCTCAGTGGCGGGATAAACCCGCAGCGATGCGCCTGCGCGACCAGGCGGGTCCAATCCAACGCGTCGCCGGACGACTTGATGATGGTGAGGACGTCCATGACCCACCGGACCCTCGATACCTCGTATCCCACCGCGCCGCGCACGATCCCGTGGACGCAAACGTGCAACAACTGGTCCGCCAGGCTCAAGGTGCGCATGGGCATTCCGAGCGCTTCCATCTCGACCGAGTCCTGCCAAAACGGCGCGCTCACGTCGGGCTTAATACTTTCCGCGAACAACCGCCAGTGCAGGTCGAACACATGTCCTGCGGCGTCCGCGAACTCCAGCTCGGAGTGCCGGTCGGGATTCGCGATGGCGTCGATCAGGCTCTCCTCTGGGGCCCCGCAGGGGGTGAAGCCTTCGGCCCGCAGCAGCTCGATGGCGGCTGACGCCCGGTCTCCCGGAACGCAAACGTCAAAGTCAGCCATGGGACGCATGCCATAGTCCCGGTAGTATTGCAGGATCAGCGCCGCGCCCTTGAGCAACATGATCGGGATGGCCGCTTCATGCAACAGCCGGAGCGGGCGGGCCATCGCGTGGAAGCGCAGCTGGTTTTGATACCAGGTCCGCCGATAGATGCCCCGGAGCCTCCCCAAGAGCGGGTCGGACACGGCTTGGTCTCTCAGGCTGCAATAGAGTTGGGGGACCAGCCGGTACGACTCGCTGTCGATGTCGTCGAAATCGACCGTGGACTTCCATTGGGCCCACGCCGAGAGGGCGGTGGGGCCACGCAGCAGCGCTGCGCGCAAGAGCAGTTCCTCTTGCCGCGTAGGCCAGGGGTCTCGTCTCGCGTATCGAATGGTCACGCCCGCGGCACCTCCGTTGTCTTCGCATGATACGGTGTGCGCACGCCGACTCCTGCCCGCGGACGCCGTATCGCCAGCGCGAACCCGCGGGATCTCTCGGGAGGCGGGATGTCCATTTGTGGAAGCACAATCATGCGGGCGGAGACCGAGCGCCGTCCCCTGTGTGGCAGGGGCGCCTGGCGTCCGCCGACGAAAGGGAAGCCGCAATGGCGCCGGCCCGCTCCGCCGAGAAGTCGTTGGCGGCCACCGAGGAAGGAGTGACCGCAGTGTCGGACCCGACGGTGAGCGTTATCATGGCCGTGAAGAACGGCGCGCGGTTTCTTGGTGCCGCCATCGACAGCGTGCTCGCCCAGGAGTTGCGTCCCTCCGAGATCGTGGTCGTCGACGGGGGGTCGGAGGACGACAGTATGTCCATTGCCCGATCGTATCCCGCGGTGCGTGTGGTACCCCAAACCGGGACAGGAATCGCGAGCGCCTACAACACCGGCATCGACGTGACAAGCGGCGACCTGCTCGCGTTTCTGTCGTCCGACGATCTCTGGACCCCGGACAAGCTGAGCGCCCAGGTCGGGTTTCTGCGCCCCTGTCCGCAGGTGCAGTACGTGACAGCGCGGGTACGGTTCTTTCTGGAGCCGGGATGCGCGGTTCCCCCTGGCTTCAGGCGCGCCCTCCTCGAGGGGGACCACGTCGGTCATATCATGGAGACCCTCTTGGCGCGTCGGGCGGTGTTCGATCTTGTGGGGCGCTTCGACCCGCGCCTGTCCACCGGCGAGGATGTCGATTGGTTCGCGCGCGCGCACGATCTTGGCGTCCATCACGCCGTGGTCGAGCGCGTGCTGCTTCACAAGCGCGTGCACGACAGGAACCTGTCCCTCTGCGATGCAGAGTCGAACCGAAACCTGCTCGACGTCGTCAAGCGTTCGCTCGACCGCAAGCGCGAGCGGTTCGTTTAGGCACCGCCGAACGGCGATCGGTTGCGCTGAAGCCAGAAGACTCGCTGGGGCCGGCCCCGCCGGAGCAGCTCGGGGACCGTGACGTAGGTGAACTGCTCGCGCAGGCGATTGAGCACCAACTCGAGAGCCCTCAGCATCGGCGCCTTGTCGACAGGTGCTCCCCGCAGAGCAGCCTCGCTCCCGTCGTGCAACAGCACGATGCTTCCCGCGCGGACGCGTGCCACGACCCGGTAGGCGACGACGGCCGGGGCGTCACCCCGCCAATCTCCCGCGTCGACGTCCCACGCGACCACCTGATGACGCATCCACAAGGTGTCGAGCCTGGAGAGGTCGTCCTGGTCGCCATACGGCGGTCGAAAGAGCCGTTCGCCGTACGGTGCGATCGCCCGCCGGCAGGCGTCGATCTGCCTGCGGCGTTCCTGGTGCGACACCTCCGGGAAGGAGGGATGATCCCACGAGTGGTTGCCGATCGCGTGACCCGCGTCGGCAACTTGTCGCACCAGCGCGGGATACCGCGCTGCCGCCTGCCCGAGCATGAAGAACGTCGCCCGCGCCCGACGCGCCTTGAGGATCTCAAGCAGCGGGGGTGTGGATGCGGGATGCGGCCCGTCATCGAACGTCAGAGCCACCACTGGGTCCGCCGTTGACACACGAATGATCGTTCCGAGCGCCCGTTCGGCGGCCCTCGGACTCCATCGCCGGAAGAGCCCGAGTGCGCGTTGGACCACGGTGGGGCGACCATGGGGGGCGTCCATAGCCTCGATCTGGTTCAGGAACGCCCTCGGGCGTCCCTGCTCCGGGACCATTCCGGTCGGATCCTCCTTCGAACTACTACATTGATCCTTTGTCCGTGGGGAAACGGGCACTCGGATGACGAACACATGATCGCCCCAGGCAGGCGTGTTTCTTTTGGTTCACGAAACACAGCCTTAACGTGATTGTGGACCGTTTTGCTATCGAATCCATCCTGCGGGATACGTCGGCCCAATCGAATCGAAGCTGCGTCGCGCACGCGGAGGTGCCGTGTATGGGGGGTCTGGGATGAGCACAGGCCTGTACTTCAAGGTCAACAGTCCGAGTGTCGTCCATGAGGTCTTCGATGACGAGGTCGTCATCATCAATCTCGACACCGGGGTCTACTACAGCGTGAACGGCGTGGGTGCCGAGATCTGGACGCGCATCGACGGGGCCGTGGTCGGCGACATCATCGACGATCTTGCATCGCGGTACGCGACACCGGCGTCTGACGTCGAGGCGTCCGTGCGCCCGTTCCTCGACGAACTTGGCGCCGAGGGCTTGATCGTCCCCAACCAGACGGCTCCTGGTGAGCCCCCGCGCCGCCCCACACGGGACACGGCAGACGTACCCCCGCGTCTTCCGCGGTTCGAGGCTCCCGTGCTCAGGAAATACAGCGACATGCAAGAGTTGCTGCTGCTGGATCCGATCCACGAGGTCGACGAAGTCGGATGGCCGGTGCGGCCAAACGGGGCAGACGAACAACACCCGAAGGACCGGGCCTAGCGTTCGCCCATGAAGGGGCGGCAATTCGTCCGGCTTGCCCGCGCTGAATCGGCGCGCCGCCCGCGGCGCCGGCCGGGCGGCGGTCGTCATGCGGACGCTTAACCCCGACGCTCCCGACGTCGCGCGGCCCGATCCGGCCGCGTTCTTCGAAACCGTCCATCGAGCCTTCGAACATGCGGATCACGCCGCCGGGGGGAGCGACCGCTGGTATCTCATCGCTGGCCACCCGGTCCGGCTGCGCTTTGCCGGTTCGACGCTGATACCGGTCATCACCCCGGCGCTCGAGCATTTGTCGACGGCCCCGGTCGCTCGGCCCGCGCTGACCGTGTGCCTGTGGGACGTCGAGTCTCTGCTTCCCCGCGTGCCCGCTCCGCCCTGGCGGATGCACGGTGATATCAACAGTCAAGCGTCGAGGAGCTACAGCGACGAGCGCATCCACATAAGCTTCGACATCGGCACGGGTGTTCTCTCGATGGTGGATGACGCCGCCGATCTGGCTGTGTACTGCGTTCGGGATGCGCGTCGCCTGCCGGGCTACGAGATCGGCGCGCCGCTCAAACCGATCTTGCAGCGGGCGATGCGCGGGCGCGGCGGCCAGCTCGTCCACGCCGCGGCCGTCGGCCGTCCTGACGGAGGGGCGCTGCTGGTCGGAAAAGGGGGGTCCGGAAAGTCGACGACGGCGTTGACCTGCCTCGGGACAGAACTCCTCTATGCCGGGGACGACTACTGCATGCTGTCGACCGGTTCGGTTCCGTACGCCCACAGCCTCTTCAACTCCGCAAAGGTGTATGCTGAAGACCTGGGACGGTTCCCCCGCCTCGCGGCCCTTCCGAGCCGGCTCGACGATCTCGGGATCGACAAAGCGCTCGTGTTCCTGCATCCTGACCAGCGCGAATGGATCACGACCGGCTTCCCCGTCCGCGCGATCCTTGTCCCGCAGGTGACGGGCCGCCAGGAGACGTCCGCGATGCCGATCTCCCCGGCAGCGGCGTTGAAGGCGCTGGCGCCGAGCACGATCTTCCAGCTCGCGGGCATGGATCACTCCACGCTTGGGCTACTCGCCACGTGCGTGAGGCGCGTGCCGTGCTACGCGCTCCACCTTGGGTCGACGCTCTCCGCGATTCCCCGGGTGATCCAGGACGTGCTGGCGTCTGGGGGCGCACCGTGAATTCTGGGCGCGTCAGCGTGATCATCCCGGTGTACAATTGTGCGGCGTTCATCGCCCAGGCGGTGGAGAGCATCCGCGCGCAGACGGACGATCTCCTTGACGTCGTGATCGTCGACGACGGTTCGACCGACGGAACCGCAGAGATCGTCGGCGGGCTCCCGCCGGCGGGGCTTCACTACGCGTACCAGGGCAACGCCGGCCCGTCGCGCGCCCGGAACCACGGGCTGGTCCTGGCCCGCGGCGACGTGATCGGGTTCCTCGACGCGGACGATCTCTGGCCGGCCGGCCGGCTGCGCCGCCAGATGCGGGTACTGGACGAGGACCCGTCCGTCGATGTCGTCCTCGGCCGAATCCAGTGCGTGCGACAGGCCGCCGGAGAAGAGGACCGGCTCGAGGAATGCTTCCCGCCGTTCGTGCTGCTGTCTCCGACAGCGGCGCTGTTCCGACGCCGGGCGTTCGAGCGGGTTGGGAACTTCGACGAGACACTGCGCTACGGCGAGGACACCGACTGGTTCATGCGGGCGCGTGAGTGCGGGGTTCGGATCCTGGTCGAAGACGACGTCGCGCTGCTGTACCGGCGCCACCAGCGCAACATGACGTACGGCCGGGATATGAAGGAGCTGCGCGTGTTGGATGTGCTGAAGCGGTCACTCGACCGCCGCCGGCGGCACGACGCCGTCGCCGGACCGCTTCCCAGCCTCCTGCATCCCGCGCCGCGGGCCGCCGGCAAGCCCGGATGCTGTGATCCCCGGGAGGATGCGTAAGGCGATGGAACGTGCGCCGGGGCCGGTGCCCTCGGTGAGCGTCGTCGTCCCCGTTTACAACGGCGAGCGTTACCTCGGCGAGGCTCTCGAGAGCGTCCTGGCCCAGACGGTGCCCCCGATGGAAATCGTGGTGGTCGACGACGGGTCATCAGACGGAAGCGCCGCGGTCGCCGCGCGCTTCCCGGGCATCCAGTACATCACGCAGGCCCACGCCGGACCCGGTGCCGCGCGCAATCGAGGCGTAGCGTGCGCCCGCGGGGCGTTGCTTGCGTTTCTCGATGCCGACGACCTGTGGGTCCAAGACAAGTTGGAACGCCAGATCGCGGCCTTCCGGGCAAATCCCGCGCTCGACATGGTCTTCGGCCACGCCCGGCAGTTTCACAGCCCGGAGTTGGACGAGGAGACCAAGGCCCGAATCGCGGGCGCGGGTACCGTGCTCGCCGGCTACGTGTTGGGAACCCTGCTCGTGACGCGCGCGTCGTTCGATCGGGTGGGGCCGTTCCCGACGCACACACGGGTCGGAGAGTTTCTGGATTGGTACGCGCGGGCGAACGACCTGGGGCTCAACGGCCTCCTGCTTCCCGAGGTCACGCTGTTGCGGCGGTTGCACACCGGCAATCTCGGGACGCGAGAGCGCGACGCCAAGGCCGACTACGCACGGATCCTTAAGGCGTCTTTGGACCGACGGCGCCGGAACGCCTGACCGGCCGGTCCCTGGTGCGCGGCAAACTGGCGCGCCGGAGCCTGTGACGATGTCATGGGCCGCGCCACCCAGGTTCCATGCCCAGGGCGCGAAGTCGCCGGGACGTTTCCATCAATGCGCGGGCGTTGTGGTACGGGTCCTTCCAGTCGTGGCCCTTCTCGAGGCGGAGGGGCCGTCCGTCCCACGCGGTCGCTTCATACCAATCCCCGCCGTCGTGATCCGTTTGATGGCGCCAGATCCAGTTGAACTGTTTCTCGAAGGCGAGGAGATACCTCGCTGCGCCGGTCCAGCGATAGGCCTCGGCTAAGGCAACCAGCATCTCCGCTTGTTGCCACCAGTACTTCGTCAGGCGGTCGGCCGGCAAATAGACGGCCAGGCTCACGGCGCCGGACGGTGGGCCGTACTGTGCCAGTCCTCCGCGCCGGTGATCGAAGCCGTACGCCAGCGCGTGGTCGATCACCCCGAGAACCCGGGGGCGTACCGGCTCGCGCGGCCGGCCGAGGAAATCGAGTGCGCGGAGGGCGAGCCACGCCAGTTCGACGCCGTGGCCGTACGAAACCCGCTGGCGCTGCGTCCGGGCCGTACGTGCCCGCCAGGTCGGACCGAACTCCTCCTGCGCGTACCCGTGGCGCGGGTGGATCGTCGTTGTCAGCAGAAGGTCGACGAGCCCGCTCAGCACGCTCGCATGTGTCTGTCGCCGCGACGCCTCGGCGAGTGCGGTGAGCGCCTCCATCACGTGCAGGTGCACGTTGAGCGTCTTGCGCTCGCCGTGCCAGCCCGCCATGGGCGTCCAGTCACAAGCAAACTCCTCTCGGAAGCCAAGGGCTCCGTCGGCCGCGTTGGCGACCAGGGTATCGAAAGTTCGCTCCGCCCAGGTCACAGCCTCTGGCTCGCCGGCGGCCAATGCGTATTCCGCCAGTCCGTAGATCGCAAACGCTTGGCCGTAGGTGCGTTTGCGGACATCGAGCGGTGAACCGTCGCGGCTCACCGTCCAGAAGAAGCCCCCGTGTTTCTGGTCCCACATCCGGCCGACAAGAAACCGAACGCCTTGACCGGCCAGCTCCAAGTATCCCTGGTCGGTCAGTCCGTGTCGGTGGGCCGCCGCGAAGGTCCAGATCATCCTGGCCTGCATTACCAAGTGTTTGTCTGTTGGGCCGACGCGGTCGCCGGTTCGACCGAGGTGTGTCACGAACCCGCCCCATTCTGGATCGGGGGCGTGACGGGCCCAGAACGGAAGCACGTTGTCGGCCAGGCTCGCATCGGCGCGGGCGAGGATCGCAGCCAGCATGGCCGGGTCGGCCGACACGATGCGGCCGCTTTCGGGACGCGTCCGTGGGCTGACGGCGACGTGGAGGTCCTGGGCGCACCGCAACCCCAGCTCGATCGCGTCGCCGATCAGGTGGCGGCGTGCCTGCGTCAGCGCGTGCCGCCTGAGCACCGCCATCGTCCGTGCGAGGGCACCGCCCGGTGCCGCGTCTTTCGCGGTCGTGCCCCCGCGGGCCGCAGGACGTCGGTCAGGACACGGCGCTTGCGCCCTGGCCGCGCTTCCGCAGCCGGAACGACAAGACGAGCATCAGCAAACCGAAGACGATCGCGTAGATGGCGATCAGCCACAACACGGCCAGCGCACCCGCGAGTGGATGGACAATGAGGAGGACGCCGAAGATGATGGATACGGCACCGCCGAGGAGGAGCGCCCATTCGTTGGCCGCTTGTCCCCGCAGGCGAAAGCCCTCGATGAGCTCGAGGATACCGGTGACGATCGCCCAGTAGGCGATCAGGTAGAGGAGCACGAGCGCCGTGATGCGCGGCAATAGGAACGTGATGAGACCGGCGAGGATCCCGGCGAGGCCCGAGATGAGCAGCCAGACCCAGCGGTGGCGGCTCTCGGCGGCGCGCACGGCCGAGACGACGTTGAAGACTCCGTCGACCAACGCGTAGGCGCCGAACAGGATCACCAGAACGTAGAGGGTCATGCCGGTGTCGTACAGCGCCACCAGCCCGAAGAGGATCGCGACCACGCCACGCAACGCAAGCGCCCACCAATTCCTCGCCAGAACCTCGACCACGACGTCACCCCCACGTGTAGATCGGTGTCCCGCACCATCATGCTATCCGGCGCGAGTCATTCTTCGAACAACATCCAGTCCCCTTGCCCGGGGGCCTGGTGACCGGCCGGGCGGCCCCGCGCCGTGGGAGCGGCGGCGCCGTTTGCGCTGTCTACGCAGAGATGCCGGCCGAGAACCAGCCCGGCCGATGAAGAGGAATCGCCGCGACAGGATGCGTAGCACTCGGACACCGGCGCACTGAGGACACTCGGCGCGATTGGGACGTGTCGCGGATCTCGGTCGCGCGGGAGGGATCGAGCATGGACCGTCCTATGGCGCTCGCGGCGCTCAACCTCGCCGATCGTGGACCCGGACGGTACGCGATCCTCGCGCGAGCCGAGGACGCGCCCGCGGCGGATCTGCCGGTGCTGGCGGTGATCGGAGCGCAACCGGGACCGACACTGGTCGCGACGGCGGGTGTGCACGGCGACGAGTACGAGGGCCCCCAGGCGCTCTGGCGTGTCGCCGCGGAGTTGTCTTGCGAAGAGATGCATGGAACGCTCGTCGCATTCCCGCTGTGCAACCCATGGGCGGCGGCAGCCGGCGAGCGGGCGACACCGGCGTCGATTGACGGCCTGAACCTCGCCCGTGCGTTTCCCGGTAACCCCGGGGGCTCACCCACTCAACGGCTCGCTGCGGCGCTGTTCCAGTGTGTCGTGCGGCTCCAGCCCGCCCTGCTCGTGGACCTCCACAGCGGCGGCGTGCGCTACCGCTTCCAGCCGATGGTGGGGTACCGCCACGGCCTGGGGGACGAAGCGCGCTCGCGATCGGCCGCCCGGGCCTTCGGGCTCGCGGCCCTGTGGGAACTGCGGGATCACCCTGGGACATTGAGCGCAGAGATTGCCCGGAGAGGCATTCCGGCAGTCGGCGTTGAGATGACCGGAGCTGGCGGGGCCCTCGAGGCCGACGTGGACGCGGACAGCGCCGGCGTCGTCAATCTGCTCCGATGGCTCGGCGTGTTACGGGACCGGCCCGCTTTGGAGGTCTCGGGCTCGTTTCGCCGCCTCATCGAGGTGGTGTCGACCGCGGACGGATTCACCGTCCCGCTTCGGGAAGTCGGTCAGGCCGTGGCCAAAGGGGACGCATTGGCTCGCGTGCTGACCGTCCTTGGCGAGACCGCCCAGGTCGCGACGGCGCCCCATGCCGGAACCGTGTGGGTGATGCGCCATCTTCGGACGATTCGCTCGGGCGAAATGGTCTGCGCGGTCGCGACGCGCTGACCAGCGCGCGTCTTTCCCCCGGCGTAGTCGACCTGGGACGTCGCAGTTCCTGCAGGCCGGTATCTTGACGCCGTTGCTCGGCGTGATGCGGACTTCTTCCGGTCATGGTTGTTACCCTCAATGGTCATCATGTGATGGGTCGGACCCAGCAATGACTTGCGCCCGGCGGCAAGGCCGTCGCCGCCGCAGTCGAAGGAGGAGGTGCGTGAAGACTTTTCTCGCAGGAGCGATCGAAGCTGGCGGGAAAGGATTGTGGCATCCGACTCCGGGTTACGCAAGGATCGGATCAGGCGGGCGGCATGAGCGCGGTTAAGATCACGCTGATCGGCGGACCGACGGCGCTGATCGAGGCGGGGGGATTCCGATTCCTGACCGACCCGACCTTCGACGGTCCGGGCGAATACCGGCTGCCGCACACGACCCTGGTGAAAACGTCCGGCCCGGCGCTGACCGCCGATGTGCTCGGGCCCGTCGACGCCGTGCTGCTCAGTCACGACCAGCACGCCGACAATCTCGATCGCGCCGGCAAGGAGTATCTGCCAGCGGCCGGCCGTACCCTGACGACCCGCGCCGGCGCGGGCCGTCTCGGCGGGAACGCGGAAGGCCTCGGACCGTGGGACACGACCGAACTCAGGACACGCGCCGGCTCATGGGCGCGCGTCACCGCCACTCCCGCGCGCCACGGGCCCGCGGGCATCGAGCCGCTGGCCGGGGACGTCATCGGGTTCGTCCTTGGGTTCGATGACCGCGGCACGCCCGAGATCTACGTGACTGGGGACACCGTATGGTACGGCGGCGTCGCGGAGGTGGCGCGTCGGCATCGCCCCGGCATCGTGCTGCTGTTCGCCGGCGCCGCGCGCACACGCGGGCCGTTTCATCTCACCATGGATACCAACGATGCCATCGAGACGGCGCACGCGTTTCCCGGGGCCGTCATCATTCCCATGCACTACGAGGGGTGGGCCCACTTTTCTCAGAGTCGGGACGACCTGGAGAAATCCTTCGGTGCCCTCGGCATCGGTGATCGGCTGCGCTTCCTCGAGCCCGGTGTCCCGACGGTGATTCACGCCGGAACGACGTGATGCCCGCGCCCCACGCGTACCGGTCCCTTAATCCACCGGCGCCGAATCCTCTCGTCGGTTCGGATCCGACACCTTCTCGACCGTGACCGACACTGACCTGTTGATCGAGACGAGCAACACAAATCCTCTCGTTCGGTGGTTGAGAGAATCATGCTGCAGCACGGGCAGAGAATCCGATTCGCCAAGAGTATCGGGTGAGAGTCTTGTGACGATCAGATACTTTGTCTCCCGCACCGTCCAGGGCGCCCCGAGGACGTTCTTCTCGACGGGTCCGAGGGTCTGGCTACCACAATCCGGCTGTGGTAGGGGGACTTGTCTGAAGCCAGTTGCCGTGACTGACGGCTAGGCAAGGCGACCATACGCTCGACGCAGAGACGCCAAACTATCGTGAGCCGTTTCGGTGACAAGCAGGTGAGCCGAAAGCCGAAATCCCTGTACTCGTGCGATCGCGAGTGCAAGGTATCGTGGGATCCTACCCGTTCCACCCTGCACTGACATGTGGGGGAGAGGGGCACGATCCTGCGGGGCGTCGCTTCCGTACTGATGGAGAAAGGTGCGTGGCCATGCGGGATCCCATCGGGCCGGGACGGGGGAACGGCAGGACAGGGCGGCCTCGCACGGAATCACAGGGCCAAGCAGAGCGCGGTGGGCCGGAGCGGGTCGTGCCGTAGCCACAAATTCCACGGGGGGGTGACGGGATGGCCAGCGACAGATGCACGCGGGCAAACCGGGTGACTCGGCGTAGGTTCCTCGGGACGATCACGGCGGCCGGACTGGGCGCTGCCGCTTCCGGGTGGTTGCGTGTGCCGGGTGCCCGCGACGGCGTGGCATTTGCCGCGCCGTCGCTGCGCCGCGGCGGAACTCTTCGGGTTGCGGAGATCGGGGAGCCGCTCACGCTGGACCCCACCGCCACCACGGCCGACCTGACCTCGACGATCACGCTGCCGATCTTCGAGCAGCTGTTCGCGTTCGATCACACGTGGCGGATTCGTCCGGCGCTCGCCTCCGGCGTCACCGTGAGCAACGACGGTCTGACGTACGCGTTCACGCTCCGCACCGGCGTGCCCTTCCACAACGGCAAGACGATGACGGCGGACGATGTCGTCGCGTCGCTGAACCGATGGGGCAAGATCAGCCCGCGCGGCCCGTCCGTGTACCAGCAGGTGGACGCGGTGACGGGGTCTGGCAACACGGTGACGATGAAGTTGAAGGAGCCGTTCGCGCCGCTCCTCGCGTTTCTCACGTTGCCGAACGGGGCGGCGGCGATCATGCCGAGGGAGACCGTGGACGCGGCCGGGACGCAGCCGCTCAAGCAGTTCATCGGCACGGGCCCGTACAAGTTCGTGGAGTGGGCGCCCGACCGCTATGTGCATCTTGCCCGGTTCGACCAGTACGCCGCGCGGACGGAGGCCCCGGACGGGTACGCCGGGCGCAAGGACGCGCTCGCCGACGAGATCTTCTACTATCCGGTGTCGCAGGTCGCCACCCGGACCGCCGGCGTGCAGAGCGGCGACTACGACATTGCCGATCAGATCAACCAGGACGCGTACGCGGATCTCATCAAGGACGCGCGCGTCGACGTGGGCATCATTCCCGGATCGTTCCTGACGTTCTTCTTCAATAAGAAGCAGGGGATGATGACCAACGTGAAGCTGCGCCAGGCGGTCGCAGCAGCGATGGACATGCAGCCCATCCTGCAGGCGACGTTCGGCAACCCCGCGCTGTACTTGGTCGATGCGAGCATCTACGCGAAGGGCACGCCGTGGTACACTCAAGCGGGCGCCTCGATGTACAACATCCACAGCGTCGACCAGGCGAAGCGGCTCGCGCAGGAGGGCGGCTATAGCGGACAGTCGATCAGGTGGTTGACGACCCAGCAATACGACTTCATGTTCAAGAGCACGGTGGTGGCGGCTTCCCAGCTCGAGCACGCCGGATTCAAGGTCGATATGCAGGTAATGGACTGGGCGAGCGTGCTGGATCACCGGAACAGGCCGGCCGACTGGGACATCTTCGTGACCTCGCACGGCTTCGTCCCCGATCCGGCGCTCATCACCGTCTTCAACTCCGCGTATCCGGGTTGGTGGGACAGCCCGGCGAAGAACACCCTCTTCGCCCAGTTCACCGCCGAACCGGATGCCGGAAAGCGGGCCCGGCTGTGGGGGCAGCTGCAGGGGCTCATGTACCAGGAGGCGCCGATCGTCCGGCCCGGCGGGTTCAACCTGCTGCAGATCAGCCGCAAGGGGCTTCCCGGATTCAAGGCGTCGTACTGGATCGTGCCGTGGAACGTGCAGGCAGTCAAGTAACCGCCCGAGCGACCCGGGCGTCGAGGTGCTGGCCTACCTGACCGGGCGGTTGTTCGCGCTGCTGCCGGTGCTCCTGGTGGTGGCCGTGGTGGTGTTCATGCTCGTGCACGTGACGCCCGGCGACCCTGCGCGCATCCTGCTGGGGCAGGACGCGACCGATGCCCAGGTTGCAGCGCTGCGGCACGATCTCGGTTTGGACCGGCCGGTCGCGGTCCAGTTCGCCCTGTGGATGGGCCGCGCGC
This sequence comes from bacterium, assembly GCA_035622635.1. Lineage (GTDB taxonomy): Bacteria > Sysuimicrobiota > Sysuimicrobiia > Sysuimicrobiales > Segetimicrobiaceae > JAJPIA01. The sequence continues at coordinate 15,423 of DASPUZ010000190.1, forward strand.
TGCACGGCGACCTTGGAACGTCGCTGTTCCTGCGCATTCCTGTCACCGCGGACATCCTCCAGCACCTTGGACCGACGGTCGCGCTGTCGCTGCTCGGTCTCAGCGTGGCGCTGCTGGTCGGCATTCCGGTCGGCGTGGTGTCGGCCGTCTTCCGAAACTCGTGGCTCGACCAGTTCAGCCTGGCGCTGGCGATGCTCGGGGCTGCGGTGCCGAGCTTCTGGCTGGGGCTTTCGCTGATCGTCCTCTTCGCGGTGGACTTCGGGTGGCTGCCGTCGTCCGGCTACCGGTCGCCCGCCGGGGGATTGTGGCAGAGCCTACAGTATCTGCTGCTGCCGGCGTTCGCGCTCGGCATCCCGAATTCGTCCCTGATCATCCGGTTCACGCGCAGCAGCCTGCTCGACGTGCTCGGGAACGACTACATCCGCACGGCCCGGGCGAAGGGGCTCCGCGGCCGCGTCGTCATCTTCCGGCACGCGTTCCGTAACGCGCTCGTCCCGATCCTCACGGTCGTCGGGTTGACGTTCGCGGCGCTGATGGGCGGCGCCGTCGTCACGGAGAACGTGTTCAGCCTGCCCGGCATCGGCCAGCTCGTGGTGTCGTCCGTGCTGCGCCGCGACTACCCGGTGATCCAGGGGGTCGTGTTGATGGTCGCGACCGCGTACGTGATCATCAATCTCGGCGTCGATCTGTTGTACTTCGCGGTCGATCCGCGCGTGAGGTACTAGCTGATGATGAGGCGACGGAGGCCCTAGCTCGTGGCCGAGCGGGCGGTGGTCGGAGCGGCCGATGAGGCGGCGCGTCCGGGCGTGTGGACGCTCCTGTGGCGCATGGTCCGTCGCCGGCGGGTCGTCGGCGTGGGGTTCGTGGTGCTCGGGGTGATCGCGTTCGCAGCCATCCTCGCGCCGCTTCTGTCGCCCTACGATCCCACGGCGCTGAACGTACCCGACCGCCTCCAGGGTCCCGAACGCGTCCATCCGTTTGGCACCGACGAGTTCGGCCGTGACATCCTGAGCCGGACGCTCTACGGGGCGCGCCTGTCGCTGACCGTGGGCCTCGTGGTGACGGCGACCGCGACCGCTGCCGGGATCGTCGTCGGCCTCGTCGCCGGCACGAACCCGCGCGCGGATAAGATCCTGATGCGAGTGATGGACGGGGTCATGGCCTTTCCGGACATCCTGCTCGCGATCGCGCTCATGGCGTCGCTCGGCCCGAGCGCGCGGAACGTCATCCTGGCGCTCAGCTTCGTCTACACGCCGCGCGTGGCCCGGGTTGTCCGGAGCGCCGTGCTTGTGATCGCTTCACAGGAATACGTCGAAGCCGCGCGCGCGGTCGGTGCGAGTGGCGTCCGTATCCTGGCTCGGCACGTTCTCGTGAACAGCGCGTCGCCGGTGATCGTGCAGGCGACCTTCATTACCGCCTACGCGATGCTCGGCGAAGCGGCGTTGAGCTTCCTCGGAGTCGGAGTTCCGCCGCAGATCCCAACCTGGGGGGGCATCATCAGCCAGGGGCAAGTGTACCTCCGCCTGGCCCCATGGATCAGCATTTTCCCGGGCGCGGCGATCGTCCTAAGTGTGCTGAGCCTCAACCTGCTCGGCGACGGGCTCCGCGACTTTCTCGATCCGCGGCTGCGGTACACGTAGACCCGGCGGTCCACCACGAAAACCACCGGCGCTCCGCCGCCGCCGGCACCGATGTCCGAACGGGTACGTGAACGGAGGTGTCACAAGGGGATCGGAATGGCACATGGAATCTACAGCAAATTACAGCCGGGAGCTTATCGGTGGCCGTTGATCCGGAGGTCTCCAAGACCTCGCGTATGCCGAGCAAGCTCTTGGACGATCTCCATCGAAAGGCCGAGACCAACGAGGAGGTGGGGGAATGGGAGGATCTGCCAGATCGCACTCTCGTCGCAGGTTGAGTCGGCGGGCGTTCCTGGCGGGAGGCCTCGCATTCGGCGGGAGCATGACCGGTCTCGACCTGCTGGGCGGGCCGTGGAACCCGACGCCGGCAGTCGCTGCGGCGGCGGGGACCCCCAGGCGCGGTGGGACGCTCGTTCTCGCGCAGGAGGTCGATCCCGTCAGCCTCGACCCCGACACCAACTCGAATTTCTCGGCGCTGCAGGGATACGAGCACATCTACGAGAGCTTGACGATGTACGACGAGAGGATGAACGTCCTTGCCTGTCTCGCCCAGAAGTGGGAGATCTCCGACGGTGGTAAGACCTACACGTTCCACCTCCGGCCCAACGTGAAGTTTCACAACGGGCAGACGATGACTGCCGACGATGTGAAGTACAGCATCGATCGCGTCCTCGATCCGAAGACGGCCTCGCCCTGGGTGTCGTGGTTCTCGTCGATCAAAGAAACCCGGGTGGTGGACCCGCTGACGGTCCAGATGAACCTGGACGCCCCGTATCCGGATCTCCTGGGCTCGTTCGCCGGACTGCGGGCGTCCGGGATCATGCCGAAGGGGTTCGCCGAGCGGGAGAACACGAAGATCAACGCGGTCGGCACGGGTCCGTTCAAGCTGGTCGAATACGCTCCGCAGGACCACATCACGTACGTTCGCAACGCCGACTATTGGGACAAGTCCCTGCCGTACCTGGACGGCATGACGTTCAAGGTCCTGACGGAGGAGAACGCGCGGCTCGCCGCACTGCGCGCCGGTCAGGTGCAGTACGCGGTGCTGAGCGCGCAGGGAGTGGCTCAGCTCGAGAATGCGCCCGGGATCACCGTCATGAAGGCCCCGAACGCGCGGGTGGCGCTTCACTACATCAACGTCAGCAAGAAACCGCTCGACGACGCCCGGGTGCGGCGGGCGCTGCGGATGGCCGTGGACACCAACGAGGTGATCCAAAAGGCGGCGTTTGGCGCGGCCGCGCCGTCGGGTCCCGTGCCCACGGGGTACGGCGACTGGGCGCTCGATCCCAAGACGCTGCCGTACCTCAAGCCGGATGTCGACGGGGCGAAGCGGCTGTTGGCCGAGGCCGGGTACCCGAACGGGGGCTTCACGATCGAGCTGAGGTGCTCGCCGCAGTACCCCGAATTCGTGACGAGCACGCTGGTCGTCCAGGAAACGCTGCGCCGGCTGAACGTCACCGCGAACGTCGTGCAGATGGAGTGGGGCGCGTTCGTGGCGGCGCACAACCAGGAAATCCAGACTGGCGGAAAGGAAGCCGGTGAGATCTTCGCGTCCGCAAACACGTTCAGGCCGGGGCCCGACGGCTACATTTACCCGTACTTCTCATCGAAGGGCACGCTCAACGACGGAGGATACTCGAATCCGAATCTGGAACCGCTGATGTCGGAGGCTCGCGCAATCTCGAACCGGGACCAGCGGCGGAGCCTCTACGTCCAGATCCAGCGGACCCTGCTCGAGGATTCGCCCAACTGGTGGTGGTACGCGAAGAGCAACATCGAGGCGCTGTCGACGAAGGTCCAGGGCTACTCGCAGTCGTTCACGGGCCGCCGGATCTTCCTCAAGAAGGCCTGGCTCGGCAGCTGACCGTTCGAGACAGGTCGTGCCCGGGGCGCTCCGATCCGCCGCACGTCCCGGCACGGCGGGTTCTCTGGGATGCGATACCTCATCCGGCGCGCACTGTGGACCATCGCCGCTCTGCTCGGCGTATCGGTCGTCATCTTTCTGCTGGTGCACCTGCTCCCGGGGACGATCGTCGACATCCTGGGCGGCGGTGAGGGCCAGCTCAGCCCCGCGCAACGCGCCGCCGTGATGCACCAGTTCGGGCTCGACCGGCCGCTCCTGGTTCAATACGCTTACTGGCTCTCGAGCATCGCCCGGGGCGACTTCGGGTGGTCGTTCCGGTCCGGGCAGCCCGTGGGCGAGCTTCTGGTTTCCCGCCTGCCGATCACGGTCGAGTTGGCGGTGCTCTCCGTCGTCGGCGTCTCGGTCGTCGGCGTCCCGCTCGGCATCCTGGCGAGCGTCTCGCGGAGCATCCGGGTCAAGACGCTCGTCCAGATCGTCGGCCTGCTCGGCTTGTCCGTGCCCAACTTCTGGATCGCCGTGCTTCTGATCATCGCCGCGTCCTACCTGTTCCACTGGCTGCCCGCGTTGATCTACGTGCCGCCGTGGGCGCAGCCGTGGGTCAACCTCCAGCAGATGTTTCTGCCCGTGCTCTCGCTCGCACTCGGCCTGGCCGCCGTGGTCGTCCGCATGACTCGCTCTTCGATGCTCGAGGTGCTTGGGCAGGACTTCGTCAAAGTCGCGCAGGCGAAGGGCGTGCCCGCCTGGAGAGTGCTGCTGCGCCACGCGCTTCGGAACGCACTGATTCCGATTGTGACCGTGCTCGGCCTGCAGATGGGCTATCTGCTCGGCGGGGTCGTGATCACAGAGCAGATCTTCGGGCTCCCTGGGTTGGGATGGATGCTGCTCAACGGGGTGTATCAGCGTGACTACCCGGTCGTTCAGGCGACGGTGATGCTGTTTGCCGTCACGTTCATCCTGGTGAATCTGGGCGTGGACCTGATCTACACCTACCTTGACCCACGGATCAGGTATCACTGATGTGCGGTCGGATCAAGCGGGCACGCGTGTTCGTGCATGGCGGAGTCGGGTGAAGCGTTGATGCGCATCCGGGATGTCGGGGGTGGGAGCGACGCCACACGGAGCGACGTAGTGGGCCAGCCGCTCAAGCAGGCGGTACTTCCGCGCGAGTTGGAGGGGTTTCGTTGCCCGGTACGCCTCCCCGGTGAGCAGCATGCGCCAAGCGACGATCAGCACTTTTCGTGCAAGCGCGATGGCCGCTTTCTTGGGACCGATCTTGGTCTTCTTGCGCTCGTAGAACTGGCCAAGGGCGCCGGTGTCGTGACGGGCGAGGCCAAGCGCCACCTCGACGAGGACGGTCCGCAGCAAGGTGTTGCCGTTCTTACTGATACGCCCCGGACACAGCGTCTCGCCGGATTGGACGAAGGACGGATCCAAGCCGGCATAGCGTCCGAGTTGTTTGGGATCGGTAAAGCGGCAGGGGTCACCGACGCTGGCCCAAATCGTCGCCGCGGCGATCAAGCCGACATTGGTAATGGTCAGCAGGTTGCGGACCTCCGGCACCATCTCCAGGCGGGCAGCGATCGCGCTCTCGATGGTGAGGATCTCGGCCTCGAGATCGGCCGCGCGGCGCAGGGCACTCGCCAGGATCACGCGGTCCCCGGCTGGGATCAGGGAGAGATCGTACGTCGCCGCGGCGTGGTGAATATCGCTGTGCGGTGGGAGCAGGATCCCGTGGCGCTGGAAGACGCGCTTGGCCTGGCTGATGCACTGCCGGCGGTGTCGGCTCATGCCTTCCCGGTAGTGCAGCAGACGACGCACCTCGCGCATGGGCAGCGGCGGCACCCACACAGCTGGAACCAGGTCCATCGCGAGCGCCTTTGCCAGGCGCGCGGCGTCGACGCGGTCGGAATGCCGTTTGGACCCCAGGCGCTTCAGTTCGCGGGCATTGGCCAGCAGGACTCGGCCGACGTGGGGCGAAAGGCGATCGTAGGCTTCAAAGGCACTTCCGGTTACCTCGAGCGCCACCAGGCAGGTGCAATCGACCTCGTTGAGCAGCGAGGCCCAGCCTGCTTCGGTGTTGGGGAATCGGAAGTGTCTTGCTTTGTGTCGATCGGGTGCGGTCGGCGTCCACTCGCAGCCGTGAACGTACATTTTGTGCAGATCCAAGCCGATGTAGCGTGGCACGTTCATCCTCCTCTCGTTCCGAGGTGCGGAGCGCAGGACGGCGTTGTGGAGCTGGGCGTCGCAGGTATCACTGCGGGCTGCCGGGCGTTGCCCGGGCCCAAGTGGGGATTCGCAGGAGGGGGCCGTCCCTGTACCAATCCGAGCTCGAGGCTCAAGCGGATGCACGGCGCACCCTCCTCCTACGCTCCTCGCCGTCTTCTCCCACTGTGCGGAAAGTCCATTCGCATTTCCGCAGTGTCATTCCCCTTAGCGTCATCCGGCCGCACTTCATCTGCATACCAATGATGCTTGTCAAGCCGGCACGCCGCCGCCCGATGCGGCGGGAGACGCAGCGGGGGAGGGCCCGTTGAGCAAGAACCACGCAGGCGTGCAGGCGGCGCTTCAACCCGTCGGTCGGCCGGGTAGCGGCGCCCGCTGGGTTCGGGCGTTGCGCCGCACGCCCCCGGCGATGATCGGCGCGGTGATGGTCGGGTGTGTGATCTTGGTCGCGGTGGCGGCCCCCCTGATGGCGCCCGACAATCCCGTGGCCCAGATCGCCAAGCCGCTGCTTGGACCCGGGGGCCCGTTCCCTGTGGGCACCGATGAGCTGGGGCGTGACGAGTTCAGCCGCCTGCTTTTCGGCGCCCGGGTATCCCTGTACGTCGGGGTTCTCTCGGTCGTCATCGCGCTGGGGTTGGGCGGCACGTCCGGGCTCCTCGCCGGGTTCTACGGAGGCTGGCTCGATAACGTGACGATGCGGGCCATGGACGTCCTGTTTGCCCTCCCGGCGCTCGTGCTGGCCATCGCGATCACCGCGGTCCTCGGGCCCAGTCTCACCAACGTCATGCTGGCGATCGGAATCGTCTACGCGCCCACGTTCGCCAGGGTCGCGCGCGGACCGACCCTGGCCGTCGCGCAGCTCCCGTACATCGAGGCCGCGCGCGCGATCGGGGCGTCCACGCCGTCGATCGTGCTGCGCCACGTCGTGCCGAACGTCTCGGCCCCGCTCCTGGTGCAGACCACGGTATCGCTCTCCACCGCGATCCTGACGGAGGCGGCGTTGAGCTTCCTCGGGCTCGGCACGCAACCCCCGATCCCGTCTTGGGGGTTGATGCTGAGCGACGCCAGGCAGTACATGCTGATCGATCCGTGGATCGCCGTGCTCCCGGGGTGTGCGATCGCCTTCACGGTGCTCGGGTTCAACCTGCTCGGGGACGGCCTCCGGGATCTGCTCGATCCGAGGCTACGCATGCTGTAAGACGAGACCCGCCCGGCGCGGTGGGACGCCGGCGCGAACACGCGCGATCGCAGAGATCCGCCGGGGGCCGTGCGCCCGCCCTCTGCGATTGCGGGTCGGGCACCGAGCCCGACCGCCCGGGGCGCGGTGATCGCCAGGACGCAGCGCGCTCTACCAGCCGAACGGTAGCGGGAACGTCGGCGCGGTGGCGTGATGATCCCGCCGCGGCGGGGTCGGCCGCGCCCGAAGCCAGCGAACCAGCTCGATCATCCGCGTGACGGCGTGCTCGAACACGCGACGGCCCTTCTCCGCGGTCGCCTTGTCCGCTTCTCCGATCACACCGGTCTCCGTGTACGTGGAAGTCCACTCCACGAGCGTTGCGGGGCCATTGGCGGCGGCGAGGTCCGTGTAGTGCCACTCGTTCTCGCCAGGGATCTGCATGTACTCCGGCAGCCGCCCCTCGATCAGCGCCTCACGCACATTGGTCCGGTCCACGTGGAGGTACATCGAGGTCTCGAGCTCGCACGCGTGCGAGCATCCGCCGGGGATGACCGACGTGCGCAACTCCTTGTTCCAGTACGAGCCGACGAGCTGCCACCAGCTCAGCGTCACGCAGAGTGCGTCCGTCTGGAGATTCGTCTGCCGGCCGACTTGCTCGACGAGCGGGTGGTTCGAGCCGTGACCATTGACGATCACCAGGCGCTTGAATCCGTGGTAGGCGACCGAGCGCGTGATGTCGAGCAAGAACCGGACGAACGTAGTCGGCTCGATGTTGATCGTGCCCGGAAAATCCATCACGTGATGGCAGTATCCGTACGCGACCGGCGGCAGCACGAGGAGCTCCTCCGGGGCGCGCCGTGCGGCCTCGTAGACCACCGCGGAGCACAGCTTCGCATCGACATCCAGGGGCAGGTGAGGGGCGTGCTGCTCGGTGGAGCCGACCGGCAGGACGACGACCTTCTTCATGCCGACGGCCAGGTTAATCTCGGGCCAGGTCAGGAGCTCGTACCGGTACTCTCGCTCGACAGCCTCGCGGGCATTCGTGGACATCGTTTCCTCCCGGGCACACGGACACCGAGGTTCGAGCTGCCGTCCAGTGTCCCGGGCGTTCAATTCGCCTGGACCAAGTGGTATCCCCCTGGCATTACGATACCGGGCATCAAACCGAAAAGCCGCACGGCCTTACGACGCCGCAGGATCCTCGCGAACCCCAACGAGAAGTTCTACGTCTCGTTGGCCCACATCGACGCGGACGTGGACCGGACGCTGGAGGCATGCGGACAGGCGTTTCGCGGCGCTGGCCGCCCAAAGGCCGGCCGCGCGGGCGTAGTCCGCTGCGACTTCCCGGTGCCGCTCGACGCCGCCGGAAGGGGAGAGACGGGTTCCGATGCGCATCGCGCTTGTGCAGATGACCAGCCAGCAGGCGGCGCGGGACCAGAACGTCGAGCGCGCCGCCGCGTTTGTGGTCCGGGCCGCAGACCAGGGCGCAGACCTAGTCGTGTTGCCCGAGTTCTTCAACACCGAGTACTTCCCGCAGTACCGGGACTACCGGTACATGGACTACGCGGAGACGGACGACGGATACACGCAGACGCGCATGCGGGCGCTCGCGCGCGACCGTCGGCTGTGGATCGTGTCCACGATCTTCGAGATGGCGTCGCCGGGGCTGTATTACGATACCGCGATGCTCATCGATCCGGAAGGCGCCATCATCGGCAAATACCGCAAAGTGCATCCGGCGGCGCTGTTGAGCCTCGAGAAGATCTACTTCCGCGGCGGGTCCTCGTTTCCGACATTTCGCATCGGGGAATGGACCGTCGGGGTGTCGATCTGTTACGACAATCTATTTCCCGAGTCGTGCCGCTGCCTCGCCCTGGGCGGCGCCGAGTTGATCGTGGCGCCCTACGCCACGCCGATCGACGACCCCTGGGAGAACTTCCTCACGACGCGCAGCCTCGAGAACGGCGTCTATCTCGCGGCCTGCAACCACGTCGGGCAGGAAGGGGAGTGGCGCATGTCGGGCAAGAGCATGGTCATCGACCCCCGCGGTCGGATTCTCGTCCAGGCCAGCGGCACCGAGGAACAGGTGATCCTGGCCGAGGTTGATCGCGAGGAGGTCGTCCGGGCGAGACAGCGCTTCCCGTTCTTTCGGGACAGGCGGCCGGACGTCTACCAGGCCATCGCGAGCACCGCGGACGGCTTCTCGCGATAGCGGTGCGAGCCACGCGCGTCGGGCGGTAGTGTCGGCCTCGTCGGCGGCTCGCCAATCTGCGCAACCAACTTCGGTTCGCCGGCGCGAGAGAGCCCCGTTTTCAATGCCCCTCCAGTGGGCGGATGTGAAACCGGGCGTGGACGGTTCCAGTTTCGATCTGGGTAACTTCGAGAAGGTTCCCGCGGATACTAATCCACGGCGGCATTTCCCGAGTCACGGCAATTACCAAAACAGGCGGCGCTGGCTTCGCACAGGATCCACAGTTCGTAACACAAACCGCCCGACGGGCGATCGAGGCTCGTGCCCTATTTCACCAATGACGACCTGCCGCCTTCGGTTCAGAACCACCTCCCCGTCCGCGCACAAGATATCTACCAGGGAAGCGTTCAATCACGCGTGGGAGGAGTATGCACCCGGAGCATCAGCGTTGTCGTCCTCAACCAGATGACGGCGCAAGACGTCGAGGTTCCGCACGGTGACCGTCGGCTGCGGCTCGCCCAGGGGCACGCGCGTCTCGTTCCCGGTGAGGACCAACGCCGTGCGGATCCGATACCGCACCCAGACCACATACCGGCCCGCACCAGCCAGTGGGCGTCGTCGAAGCCTGAGGTGCATCAGACGCGGCTCTCCTCGCCCGCCACCTCCCGGTAGGCGCGCTGACACTCTGAATGATCCGCTCGTGAGGATCAATTTCGATCCCTGGGATGGCGAGCGTCCGGCGAAACTCAAACGTCCATGCCTCCGTATCTCGTTGCCGAACTGTCTCAATCACGTCCCGGATCTCGCGTTCCGCCTGCTCGAACGACTCGCCGGGCAGCATGCGCCGGTCGAACGCCAGCCGACACCCGGCGGCGACGACGTTCTCCTTGGCGCCACCTTCGATCCTGCCGAAATTGATGCTCGGGCTCGGAAGCATGGGGTGCGTGCGGGCGGCGAAGACGGGGCCAAGCGAACGCTGTAACGCGTGAATACCTAAGGTCGTGACACCGGCACGACTGGGGTCGGGCTAGATGAAGGAGGGGAACAGGTCGCTATGCTGCCTCCAACATGCGGGGGGGGCCGCTATGGTGTCTGACCGGGCGTCACGCGCGACTTCTCCGACGCTGACTCCTCGGGCGCTTCGCGGTCCACCTCGCCCCAGTAGCATTCGTCGCAGAACCGCATAATGATGCCGTGGCGTTCCAACTCACGACGCACCGCCCGAAGACCGCATCGCTCGCATGCCGTTGGCTGCTGCTGCATAATCCTCACCTTGTCGATGGACGACCTGGGTAGTACCTTTGCATCGTTCATAACCTGCTGCCCTCCCATTTCTCATGCGCATGGGTTAGGAGTGCGTAGCTGACGTACAGGGTGATCGGGGCCGGGATGCCGTGCGACACACTCAGGACGTGATCCAGTTCTTGAGTTGTCCTCACGACCCATCTTCCCCCCCAGGCCGAGAGGTCGAGTTCCCGTTCGGTCCGGCATACTAAGCGGGCAGCATCCCACGGCCCGGACGAGGGCAAGCCGTTGAGGCGTAGACGCCCATCCATCGCGCCTGCCAGAAAGAACATCATTGATTTGGACCAGCCATTCATCGGCCGTCTCCGAACCGCCCCAGAGAGTGCTTCCCTCGAGAGGTTACGGTCAGTATGGGACCAAGCGGTTGTCATCGGTATCGGATGAAGGCCTGATGTTGGAACCTTTCGGGACCCTGTCTGCATCCCGGGGGAAAGGGGGGGCCGCGCGGAGACTCAAATACAGCGCTTGTCTGATGCTTCTGTCCCATCCGATTCCGACTCGTCTTTCCGCCCGATTCCGGAGGAAACTCACGGGCAAGTCTTGAAAGACTCGCCCATCTCGCCATTCGTGGTTGCGTGCCGCATCGCTCTCGGGAAGAGATGGTCTGTGGCCGGCGAAGTTGGAGGTGAAGCAAGGCATTTTGATATAGGGGGGATATGGTGATGCGGGGCCAAGGCTGGAAGGACTCGACGCGCGGGCGCTGGATCGTGATCGTTTGTGCGGCGGTACTGGCGGCGGTGTGGATCGGCGTGGGACGAGTGGGGACGGCGCCGAACGGGCCCTCAGCGCATGACCAGGTCGCCATCGCGCCCGCCCAGGCGGCTTCGGGCCCCGGTGCCGCCGTCTACAGCCAGTTTTGCGCCGCGTGCCACCAAGCAAACGGCAACGGCATGCCGGGCGCCTTTCCGACGCTCGCGGGCACCCCGGTCACCAACGGCGATCCCCACTTTCTCGCGCGCATCGTGCTGTACGGCCTGCAGGGCCGTACCGTCGTCAAAGGGCAGACGTATAACGTCGCCATGGCCGGGTTGGCCTCGAGAATGAGCGATGCGCAGATCGCCGACGTGCTCACCTACATCCGGAGCTCCTTCGGGAACAACTCGCCGGCCGTGACCGAGGACGTGGTCAAGGCAGAGCGGGCCATCCCAGGGACACCCGCGGACAACTACGACAAGTATCCCAAATGACGCGAGTAGTCCCTACTTCAGAGACTGCAGATAGTTGAGCAGCTCGTTGAGCGCGGCCGGCGTGAGATTGGGGTAGCCTGGCATCGTCCCCAGGCCATGGACAATCGGCGCCTCGAGTTGCGCCCGCGTCCTCACGGCGCCGATGTGTGTGAGGTTGGGCCCGACGGCGCCCCCGGCGCTGGCGATGACGTGGCATCCCGCACACCCGTTTGACTGATACACCTGCGCGCCGAGCGCCACCGTGCTGCCGCCCGTGGTCGAGACCGGCGCGGCGGCCTGTGGGGCCGCAGTGCGCGCCCGGAAGTACGTCACCCCGAGGACGACGACCACCGCGAGCGCCCCGAAGGCGATGGCCACGAGTACCGGCTTGGAGGTCAGTTCCACGAGGTATCCCAACGTCCCGACGCCAAGCGCGACCCATACAAGAGCGGTGGCCGGTGCGGGTGCGATCTGGATGGCGAAACCGGCGGCGACCAGACACAATAGGGCGGCTACGCCTTCGCAGGTTGCCGCTATCCGCCCGGTCGGTGCGACGAGAGAGGCACCGCCGTCTCGCCATGCCACAGGCACCAATCCCAGTAGGCCGACGGCCGCAAACTCCAACGGTGCGAGCGGGGGAGGTTCTCCCAGCCAGGACCCCGGCGTGAGAACCGCAGACAGGCCCACCCCGCGGCTCGCATAGTGCAGCACGGGGCCGATCAGACCGACGACGATCGAGATCCCGCATGCGACGACAAGCAGAGCGGTGGTCCCGCGTTTCGGCCACGTCAACACCAAGAACGCAGCGAAGGCGAGCAAGGGAGCGGAAATCTGGGGCACCACCGCCCAACGATCTCTCGCGAGCGCCGCGAGCTGATGATACTCGCAGACTTCGATGGCAAGCCCGCCCGCCCACAGCGTGGTGAAGAACAGAAGGAATCTTCGTAGGATCATGCTCTTCTCCGTCTCAGCACGGCGGCAATATCCATGAGCACATGCACAAAGAGCAGCGCGGCGGCGACGACGGTCACCGCTCCGCACCAGCCGAGTGTCGTCACTGACCGCGACAGCAGGATCGCAACGAGCAACAGCGCGAACGCAGCCGCGCGCAACAGGGTGCTCAGGCCGGATGTGCGGGTGAATTCCCGGTCAGTCGCAAGTCCGCAGCTCCCCACGAAGCCGAGTACCGCTCCGAGCGCGATCGCGAGCGGCCAGGTCGGTCCCGGTTCGCCGTGAAAGACCGAACCGTTGAGGAGCCCCGTGGGTCGCGCCCACGTCACGCCGTTCGCGACGAGGTGGGGCGACACGCCGACGAAGCCGATCACGCCCGCGACGACCATCGCGACTTGCAAGAACCGCTCGGTGGCGCGGGACGCCCTGACCAACGCGGCCATGAGCGCCAGGAGTGAAACGGGCATCCACACCGCCGGGAGCAGGGCGAGGTTCCGCCAGTTCGATGCCACGACCGGGATGTGTCCGACGGCGCTCTCGAGGAACAGGATAGCGAAGTAGAGCGTCGTCACCATCAGCAGCAGGTGCCTGGCCGGACCCTGCAACTCTCGAAGAGCAGTGACGGCTCGTTGGACGAGCCTCATGTGTCGTCAACACCGCGTTCCAGCACGCGATCGTCCCTCCCCCTCATTAGCCCTTCGCGCGTGGCTCTTACCGCTTCAGGATTATCTTGAAGTCGCTCTGTGACTACGAAGGAGCATCGCGGCGGTTGCTGGACTTCTTTACATCGAAGGTACCTCACTCAGCTTCTCCTCCGGACGCCTCTTAGCAATTCCCCAATGCCGCTGCGACCGCGACGCCGATCAGGCCGGAGATTGCTCCGATCCTGCGCATCACGACGCGCCGGCGCGGGCCCCTTCGGAAACGCCCTCGTCCGGCGCGTGATCTTCCTCCTGAACGTGAGCGCGGGCGCCAATACGACTTCGCGTGTGTCGGCAGATTCCGCGCGAGCGTGAATTGTCCTGCCGGCGGCGCGTCCTGCCCGCCGACGTCTATCGTATCAGGTAGGAGCCAAACGAAATACAGCCGCCGCCCGATGGCGGAATTTTCACAATGTACGATATACTCGCTCTAATTATATGCTGGCACCAGAAGGAGGGGGCGAACCTGTGGCCATAGGCTCCTGCCCTGAACGACCTTCTCGATTGCCGCAAACGCAGCACACGAGCGTTTCCCGGTTGTGCGCAATTCTTCTGGGAGTGCTGGCGCCTGCCGCCGTGATCTTATGGGTGTCACCACCGGCCTACGCGCTGCCGAGTTTCACTGGCCAAACAGGATTGCCGTGCAGCGCCTGTCACGTCGGGGGATTCGGGCCCCAGCTGACGCCGTTCGGCATCTATTTTAAAGCCACGGGCTATAGCCTGGGTGGGGGCACAGGCGTCTGGTCCCATATCCCAGTCAATTATCAGATTCTAGCGGGTTACACCCACCTCGCTAAGGATCGGCCGACCGCACCCAAAGGGTACGGCACGAATGACTTTGTGACTCCGGGATGTTCGTCTTTTGTCATTGCGGCGGGGCATTCGTTCGAGGGTAAATTTGGTGTCGGCGGAATTGGCAAGGTATTTATCAATCTGAGTAACGCTTTCGTCGTGCAGAGCGGCCAGGTTGCGTCGCTGGGCCCCTCCGACATCAAGTTCACGAAACCTCTCACGGTCGGATCTCACTCGCTCGTGGTCGCCCTTGATCTCAACAATCAGGCGACGATAAGCGATCCTTATGATAACAACCTCTATTCCTATTACGGTCAAGGCTTCTCCATGGAAGGGCCTGCAAATGCCATCTCACCCGGCGCATCACCGCATATTACCGGCGTGGTAAAGGGTGTGGTTGGCACAACTCTATCTGTCCTATTGGACAACGCTATCTACGTCGAAGGCGGAATCTACGAATCGATGAACGCCGCGCAGCTCGCCTCCATCGGCACAAGCCCCCCGAGCGTTGGCTATATCGCCGGCGGCGCGCCATACTTCCGGCTCGCGTACCAACACGCGTGGGGGAACAACTTCCTCGAGTTTGGCGGCTTGGTGATGGACATACCGTACCAGCAAGTCGCTGGCATCGCCAACACGTCGGCGGAAAACGAGTACGTCGATTGGGGACTCGATGCCATGTACGAGCGCACGTATGGGCCGGACATCCTCGCGATTACGGCCAATTACCTGTTTGAGACGCAAAACCTGGGGGCGACCTTCGGCGCGCGGCTGTCGAGCAATTCCTCCGACACGCTGGATCAGTTCCGCATTACCGCCACCTATGCCTGGAACGGGGCGACCGAGTTCAGCCTGGCGTATATCGACACGTGGGGAAGCACCGATGCGAAGCTCTATCCCGCCGCCCCGCTGACGGGCAGCGCGGACCATAGCCCGAATTCTCAGACCATTATCGCGCAGGTCGACTGGGCGCCGTGGGGCAACAACACGAACCACTGGGGTTATCCCTGGCTCAACGTCCGCGTCGGCGTACAATACCGCTACTATCTGCAGTTCAACGGCGGGACGACCAACTACGATGGGTTCGGACGCAACGCAACCGACAACAACACGCTGCTCATATTCACCGTTTGGTCGTTCTGAGTCCGGGGACGGCCGCGGAGAGGGGGCGTAAATTGCGCGCGTACCGATGGGGGTTCAGCGTCGGAGTTCTAGCGGTTGCCCTGGCTGTCGGGCCGGGAGTCCCGGCAGTCGGGGCGGGCGCCTCACCATCGCTGACCGTGACGCCCTCCTCCGGGCCGGCCGGCACGCGCGTACACATCGTTGCCGCCGGCTTGCCGTCCGGGGCCCACGTGACGTTCGTATGGCAGACCGCAAACGGGACCTACCGAACGAAGGTGGAACCCACTATGATCTCCTTCTACGGCTACGCGTACGAGCAGGCGCAGGCCGAGCTCGGGCGCGCCGCGGCCGATTCCCAGGGGCGCGTAGTGGCATCGTTCCCGGCACCGGAGGACATCGGGGGCCCGCATCAGATCTTCGCCGTGGTAGAAGGCCATCCGGTGGCGCAGGGACAGTTCCAGATCAATTTCAGCGCCGCCATGACACCGCTGAGCGGGCCGGTGGGCACTCCCATCGAGATCACGTTCCACGGGCTGGGCCCGGCGCCGTGGAACACGGAGTCACTGAGTTACGACAACCACTACACCGGATTCATCTCTGCCATCACCACGCATGGGGGAGGGCATTTCAGTATCCGGGCGGCCGGCGCGGCGGGGCCGCACGACATCGAACTCAACACCGCGGCCAACGCTACACCGATGCTGAACGCCCAGCAGGGCCCGGGCCTCAATACGCGCCATCTCAACTTTAAGCAGGTCTGGACGTTTACCGTGACACGCGATACCGCGCTGCCCGCCACCCGCCTCGAGTGGCCGGCGTCGGGCCGTGTGGTTAAGGGCGCGCCAGCCGCGCCGGGGGCGACGTTGCTCGCGGCGGCGCCGGCCTCCGGGCCGGTTCTCTCGCGCGTCGAGGTGCATGCCAAAGGCCTGACCCCGCGGGCTCAGGCCCAGGTCATGTGGCAGACGATGGGCCCCGGGAACCGTCTCACCGGGATGTCGCCCCTCGAGACGCATCCCCTGTTCGCCGCCGCGGCTGCGCCGGACGGCACGCTCAACGGGGCGTTCACCGTCCCCGATGACCTCGGCGGACGGCATACGATTGAGGTGGTGCAGAACGCCCGGGTGGTGGCGTCTGCCCTGTTCGTCACGACGCCTAGCTTTGTGGCGGTGACCCCAACCCGCGTCAAAGCCGGGCAGCAGTTCAGCGTGGAGATCAAAGGCGTCGGCTGGACCGAGATCGACAACGCGGTTGCGGTGACCTACGACAACGCGTACATGGGGTACGCCTGTGGATTCAACAGCCGCGGCGACGTCACGATCTACTTCAGGGCGACCGGCGGGCCAGGGGTCCACCTCATCGATCTCTACCCGATGATGTATCAGGGCGGAGGCGAGCCTCCGTGGACGTATCAGGTCCCGCAGCTCACCACGCTCGAGGATGGTCCCGGCCTCGGGCTCGGCTTTGGGCTTCCTATCTTCCGAACGGCAGTCATGGTTGTTCCATAGGATCGCCGGGTGTACGCGTAGCTGGTCGTGCGCTGCTCCGGATCTGCCCACGCTGGCGCGGTCTTCGCCGCGCTTTTTCTCTGGATTGCGCTCGGGATCAGTACAGCCGCGTGCGCCGCGGCCGCGAGCGGCGCGGCTGAAGCGGGGATGATCGGCGAGATCGGGGGCAGCGTGGTGGATCACACCCCCCCTGCGCATCCGGTCGCTGCCCAGCCGGTGCGCCTCCAGATCGTCGAGCCCACCATCAACTCAACGCGCGCCACCACGACCGACGCACAGGGCCGCTTCGCGTTCACCGGACTGCCTGTTGGCGGACCTCGCGTGTTCCTGATTCAGGTGGAATACGGGGGCGTACCGTATACTGCTCGGGTCGTGCTGTCGGCCGCGGCCCCCGTGCGCGACGTGCCGATGTCCGTCTTCGTCGCCACCCCCGATCGGACTGCCGTACACGGGACGGTGGTGTTCGCCGTCTTCGAGCTCTTCCACGACGCGCTTCGCGTGAGCGTCGTCGAGGAGTTCGACAACGTGACTGATCAGGCCGTTGCGGTCACGGACGAGGATCCCCTTGTGTTCCCGCTACCGCGCATCTCACCGCCTCCGCGCGCGGCCGCGCCGGTCGAGTTCGTCGGCGGGTGGCGCGATCCACGCGTCGAGGATAACAGGATCACGGACACGATTCCAATCTTGCCCGGCATCACGCGGGTGGCGTACGTGTTCGGGGTCGAGACGCGCGCTCCGACCGCGACCCTGCGGTGGGAGTTCCCGTACGGCGCCACCGACGTCGAGCTCCTGGCGGATCCGAGTCTCCGGGTGTCTGGGCCCGACCTGCGTGCGGACGGGATTGTGACGGAACGCGGGCGGCGCTACGCGCGGTGGTCCGGCGACGCCGTGCCCAGCGGTGGGTCGGTGTCGGTGCGCATCGAAGGACTGCCGGTGCTCGGTGACCGCTGGCCCGAGATTGCCGCCGGCGGGCTGGCGCTTGTGCTCGCATGCGGCCTGGTCGTGGCACTGCGTCGCGGTCCTGCGCCGCAGGGTCGGTCCGGGACTCACGAAGGTGGCCGGCGTGGTTGACGGACGGGTACGTACGATGAGGCGGGTCGCGTGCGCCGTCGTGGGTGCACTGGCGCCGGCGTCCGGTATTTTCAAAGCCACGGTCGCGGGCGCGTTCCTGCGGGCAACAGACATCACGTCCGCCGAAGATCCCTGGGAAGCGATTCAGACGCTCCATGCGTAGCTAAGAACGTCAAGCAGTGGTCTGGGGAGACCGTGCGCGGGATTTTGGCGAACACGATCTATGATCGGGTGTTGAAGGCAGGTAAGCCTCCGGAACCATCCGTATCGTCACCTTCGCATAGACGAAAGTCCCGCCAACGCCTCCCGTGAATCACGCAGGGGTGTGTTCATGCGCGGACTCCAACCATCAAGCATGGAGCACGGAGCGACGGAACATGTGGACGGCGGAGAGACGTCCGAGGTGATTCGTTGCGCGGCGAACGTCGGATTGGGTAACGGTTCGGCCCCTCTTAGTGATCGCAGCAGCACCCACATTTCGAGGTCAAGGCTTCCCGGCCGTCCTTCACGATGAAGTAGACGAGGCCGAGCGCCGCAACCGGGTCCGCCCACCACCACCCGAACACCGCCCGCAGGCCGAGCCCAAGTAACAACGTCCCCGCCATATAGGCGCACACAATGCCGCAGGCCGCATCTCCCTTGAGGGCGGCGCTGTTGATGGCCGTGGCGATCTGGCGCTTTGCTCGGACAAGCACGGGCATGACGATCAGCGCGGCGACAGCAAGGGCAATCACAAGGGGAGAGGCGTCGGTTCGGCGTGCGTGAGCAGGGTATAGCCCGCGTGGAGAATGACATAGGCGGCCAGCGCGAACAAGCTCCACCCGACGATCCGTGACGTCAGGGCGGGAATGGACCGGGCTAGAGGGCAGGGGATCCATGTGGGCCGGCCCGGTATGTCGTCAGCGCAGCGTGGGTTGCGATTCGGCCGCTTGTGGAAGCTGGCCGGCTGAGCCAGACCGCCGCCGCGGCTCGGCTCGGTGTGGGACGGGCAACCATCGCGCGCCTGCTTGCCCAAAAGGGGGGTGAAAACGGTCCCCCACAACCCCGTGTCAATCACGGGTTCGGAACGTCAGACACCCGGTGTCCGTACGGAACTCCTTTTGGCCGCCGGGAGGAGTCCGAGCCGAGCCTCGTGATGCTTAGCGGCCGCATGGTGGCGTAGTTGGGTGTCGGCCTATCGTGGCTCCGCTGGCGATCCGTGAACGGATCCCCCCCAACAGTACGCGTTGCAGTCCCCTGACGTTAGGATCGTTTATCCATCGCAACACGAAGTCGACCGAGGGTCCCGACGCGTGTGCCAGGCGCGCGCTGCACGGGGATAGGGTTCCCAGGGCCGCGAGTCTTGTTTGCATCGCACCACGAACAGAAGACCACGATCTGGGACGTGGCATAGAGGGGAGGTGCGCTCGCGCGCGGGGTTTGGGCTCCCGTGCCAGAAACCCTGATGGGTTTTGCCGCCTCCGGCATAAGGGGCGGCGCCGCTGCGCGGGACGACGGATAGGAGTTCCCTTCCGTGCGGCGAACTGATGCGTCGCGCGGGGTCGCGTCCACCGGCGAAGCCGTGCACGCGGCGCCGGATTCCCGACGCCCCTCGTTTGTTTCCGCGCCGCGGCGACGGAGGCGGAGGTCGTGGCGATGACCAATCGCGAGCGGCTCCTTGCCATCCTCGACCACCGGAGCCCGGACCGCATCCCCTGGATCCCCAGGCTGAAGCTGTGGTACGGCGCGCGCACCCTGGAAGGGACGATGCCCGAGCGATTCCGCGGGATGACCCTGCGGGAGATCGAGCGCGAGCTCCGCCTCGGTACCCCGGCGCGCGCCGCGCGAATCTTCCGCGAGCGGTTCCTGCCGGGCCTTGAGGTCGTCGTCCACCGGAGCGGCGCCGAGCAGACCACCGAGTACCGCACGCCCTACGGCACGGCGCTCAGCCGCCGCGTCACCTCCGCGGAATTGATCGGCTACACTGAGGACGCGCTCGACGTTGTCCACCCGATCACCCGCGAGGAGGACTATGACGTCTGGGAGTACGTGGTCGAGCACACCGACTACGAGCCGACGTACGAGGACTACCTCGCCTACGAGCGGGAGATCGGCGACGACGGCCTGCCGCTCGTCTCGGCCGCCGGCGACAACCAGTCACTCACCGCGCCGGGGGACTGCCCGCTGCACCACTTCCTTCTGTATCTGGCCGGCTACAACCAGGGGTACTATGAGCTGCACGACCGGACCGCGCGGGTGGAGCGCCTGCTGCGCGTGATGACCGACTGTGACCGGGAGCGGCTCTGGCCGGTCATCGCCGAGTCCCCGGCCCGGCTCATCCTGCACGGCGTGCACTTCGACTCGCAGATGACGCCGCCCCACCTGTTCAAGCGGTACATGACGCCCTACTATCAGGAATTCTCGGCCCTGCTGCATGCGCGCGGGAAATCGCTCTCCTATCACGCCGACGATGACTCGCGGGCGATCCTGTCGCTGGTCAAGGAAGCCGGCTTCGACATGGCAGAGTGCTTCACGACCGCGCCGATGGTCAGCGTGACGCTCGCTGAGGCGCGGGCCGTCTGGGGCACCGACGTGATAATCTGGGGAGGCGTCCCGTCGGTGATCCTGGAGCCGATGACGCCCGAAGACGAGTTCGAGGAGTACATGCGCGGCGTCTTTCGGACAATCGCTCCGGGGGACGCTTTCATCCTTGGGGTCGCCGACAACGTGATGCCCCTCTCCTTGATCGACCGGGTCGAGCAGATCAGCGAGATGGTCGAGGCATACGGCGGCTACCCGGTGAAGGGTCCTCCCGCGCGCGGCGGGGACGAGCCGGCAGCGGGTCGGAGCCGCTGAGCTCGGAGTCCAACGGCCCGCCGTGGGCATCGGCCGTTTCAGCGGTTGCTGTCGAGCAGGAGATTGCGACTGCAGCGAAGACTTTGTCATATGTGTCAATGGCGTACTTTGTGACGAAATGGCAGGCACAGCCTGGTTTCCCCGCGCCCGCCAGTAGGGCGCGAGTTGACGCGTTGAAGCTTGCCATCGCTGCAGGGAGGATCGTGCAGTGATCACGTCATCGCGGGCGGCCGCAAAGCCAGAGCGATTCGGGTTTGCCCGTGTACCATGTGCCGCTGCGACACCCGGCACCTCATACGCTTACACGGGACCGATCACCGCGTATGCAACGAACCCGAACGTCACCTCGGACTTCAATCCCATCGTGACAACGCCAACCTCGGCGAACCGCGCGGGGTGCGCCGCCATAATCGCCTCGGGATCAGCAAACCACGGATCATCGGCAATGGTCGGCATCCCGTCTGCGATCACGGTGTCGCGCACCGTCCCGATCCGGTAGCCCTCTTGGCCTGCCCAAAAGTACGGTCGGAACACGACGAGCGTGTGCTGATCATCCGACGCTACTTGCACGAATTTTTCGGCGATATGGCGTACCGTCAAGAATTCTGGGCGGTATTCAGGGAGGGCCGTGGGCGGCATCGGCACGGGGCGGGCCTGAATGGCGTCCGGCGTCCGCGACAACAGGTGAAAGTACGGTTCTATGCGATCTTCCAGAGGCTCTGTGCTTACAGCCCAGCAGTAACGTCCGTCATCTCCACGACGCCCCTGTACGAACAACTCCGGTTCACTGGGTTGGGTAGTATACTAAACTCTTTCGCCGAACTACTTTCCTTCGCTTGAACGACTCGATCCAACTGGACGGAGGACATCAGGCCGCCCGCGTTGGCGCACGCTGCCCTTGAGAGACGTGTTGCCTCAAAAGTCCTGGGCACCGAAGCAGGGGGTGATGCCTCATAATGGTGGTCACCCAACCTCCGTCCTGGATGCCCTTGTCTTTGTCTTGCCCGCGGCCGCCGCGCGGCGGTGCGACGCCGTCTCGCTCTGACGAGGCTCATGCGATG
>DASPUZ010000191.1:0-4102 GCA_035622635.1 bacterium
TGCGAGCGCTCCTACGATGCCGTACGCCCTCCCAATCAGTTCGTTTGCACGCTCGAACGCGCCCGAATACCGGTGCGGCCCCGAGAACGTGCCGCACGCGACCGTGACGCCGGACCGCTCCCACAGACTCAGATACTGCGCTCGGGCCTCGGGTGACGTCATGATCTCCTCGGCCATCATCGCCGCCATGCGCGGGGCAATCTGTTCGCGGGCAACCGCTCCTTTCCGGATCGCGTCCTCGAGCGCCTGCTTCATGCGCGGCGTAAAAACCGCCCCGGTCGTGATCGGCGGCTGCTGCGTGTCGATGACTAAGGCTTCTCCATGCAAGCGGCGGGCTTCATCCGGAGTCAAGCTGGGCGTGCGCGCGCGTGCCATCGAAAACTCCTCCTGTCGCTGATCTGCGCAGCCTCCGATCCTCTAGCGGGTGCGACCGCCCACAGGCCTCGCTCCCCTCATACCTCGGCGGAAGAAGGCTCGGTCATTCAGAGCCGGAATTTCCGCTTTGCGTCCTGAACTCCTTTGATCGACTTCCGTCTAGGACGAGTCCAGAGGGACGCCTTGGGTCGCCCTTGGTAGGTTGTCCCCGGTGAAGGGGGGGCCATCGTCACCGCCATTCGACTCCTTCGTTCGGGCAAAACCCGCTTCTCGCCGCACCGGAGCGGGCCTGCACACCAGCGCCGCCGATGGCCGTTTGCAAATATCGAGCTATCGACGGATTTCACCGGCCCGTCCTCTCTAGGATTCGCAAGCCGTGGCCCGAAGGCAAGAGTTGCGTAATTCGCCACTCCAAGGGGAACTCTGCACGCATCTCTAATTGCCTGACAAAAGGTAAGGGGAGAGTGTCAGATGCCAAGAGTCGAAGCGAACGGCATATCCATGAACTACGAGAGGCAGGGTGCAGGAGAGCCGCTGGTGCTCATACCCTATCTAGCTGCCGATTACGCATGTTACGCGTTCCAGGTCGCAGAGTATTCGAAGCACTTTACGTGCATCTCGGTAGATCCGAGAGGGGCGGGTGAGTCCGGCAAGCCTGACGGCACCTACTCCACGGAACTCTTTGCCGACGATGTAGCCGCATTCATGCAAGCATTGGGAATACCAAGAGCACACGTCGCCGGCCTTTCCCTGGGAGCTGCTACCGGGATGTGGCTCGCCGCCAAGTATCCTCAAAAGGTCATATCGTTGTCTCTCCATAGTGGGTGGACCAAGACTGACCCATTTCTCAGAGTCGTTGTGGAAAGCTGGCAGGTCATGGCCCGAGGTCTTGGGAATGTCACGGACATGGTGATCAAGGGAATCTTCCCCTGGTGCTTTACCCCCGAACTTTATGCCGCGCGGCCCGAATACGTCGACTCACTGGCTGAGTTTGTGAGGGGACGACCCGCGCAGCCCCTGGAAGCTTTCTTCAGGCAGTCGGACGCAGTGCTCGCGCACGACGCTGAGTCGCAACTGAGCAAGATCAAAGCGCCGACCCAAATCACGTTCGGTCGACATGACCTGGTCACTTCGACCCGGTTTGCCGATAGGATGAAGAATGGTATCAAGGGTTCAGAGTTGATCGTGTTCGAGGGATGCGCGCATGCACCGATCTACGAGAAAGTGGATGAATTCAATCAGAGGACTTTGGAATTCTTGAAACGGCACGCCGGCTAGAGCAACTGAAGGATTTGCGCGCAGTTACGCATTGCCCGAGTCTCGTTCTGCAAATGCCAGCGCCGAGCAGGCGATCCGCGACATCGAGGACGCCTCGGTCATCGTGGGGGCGAGGTACTTTGGACGATTGCGTCGATCGCGCGCACAAGCGTGCACGCCGACGGTGGCGCTACTGCCGCGCACTCGTGTTCGGACAGAAGCTGAGACGAGCCGCCGGGGCCATAGCGCTCGGCGCCGTGCTGTCTGGCTTTCTTCCCGCGCCCGCGCTGGCGACACGCCCGCTGGCCGTGCGGATCGCTCCGCTCGACTTCGTCGATCCCGCGCGTCTGGCATTCGACGTGTCGATCGCCGGTCTCCAACCGAGCCGCTCGGAAACGATCGAAGGGCAGGCCGACGTTGGGGGACAGTCGATCGTACAGTTCCAGACGGTGCTTCCCTGGGCCGTGGATCACTTCAGGGTGACCCTCGATCTCCGGAACGGCACAATCGGGCTCGACGGGATCGCGACCGCGGACTTTCCGCCGGTCCCGCCTCCTGACAACAACATCGCTGTCCGTCTCGAGGTGACCGTGCGCCAGGGCGGCGAGACGGCGACGGGTCGACAGTCCGGACTCCTGTTGCTCCCCACGGTGATTGTCCCAGGCTACCTCAATGAATTTTGGGGACCGCCCCCGCGGGACATGGAGGAAGCATTTCGGTCCGGGTATCGACGCTCCGGGCCGGCGCCCAACCTGTTCTGGTTCGCATACCCATCGACGAAGCTCAGCTTGGAGCAGAGCGGCAACGCGCTGGCTGCGTACGTGCGCGACGTCGTCCTCCCGCGTATCTACGCCGCGCGGATCAATGTCGTCGCTTACAGCTCGGGCGGGCTGCCAGCCCGCTGGTGCCTCGCCTTTGTGCCCGGATGGGGACGCTTCATTAGCAAGGTGTTCTTGATCGGCGTGCCAAACGAAGGCTCACTCCTGTCTTATGTCTTTTCGTGGTACCCTATGGCCCGGCTGGCGCGGACATCCGCCGCGCGCTCTATGCTTCCCTCGTATCCATTTTGGCGACCGACGCCCAACGCGCTGTGGGGCGTGCCGGCTGGTGCCGAGAATCAGGAACTCGAGCGCCTCAATGCACAACCGATCCCGGACGGCCCCCAACTCTACGTGTACTACGGCGACCAGTTGCCGGCGCCCAACAATCCGGGCACCCCAGCCGAGATCACCGGTGATCTGCCTGACGTGCGTTTCGGGTACGGGGAAGGAGATCAGGTCGTCCTGACCGCCAGCGCACTCGGCCTGCCGATCAACGGCGGAGGGGGGATCCCGGGGTTCCGCGCGCGGCTCACCGCAGCGGTGAACCTCGGACCGCTAAGTCACTTCGCACTGATGCGGAAATCCGTACCGAGGATCATCGCGATCTTGACCGCGCAGCCGGCGGCAGACCGCGGTCAGCACGGGGCCGCGCTGAACGTACGTTCACAGGCCCCTGTTGGGAGACCCGCGGGCGCGTTCCGACCGGGGGCTGCGATCTTTGATGCATGGGCCCGGGCTGACTTTGAGGCGAGCGGGACGCTTGATCCACATTGGCACCCGTGAAGACCGAGGTGCCCGCCGCTCATGATAATCTGCTCGCAACCCTTGCGTATCGGGTGGTTCCGAGTAGGTCGTCGTCATCGGTGGGAGCGGGCCGGCTTGGTAAGAGCGCGGATTCAAGATCTGCCCTAGCCGCCCGATCCGGCGTAGACTCCCGTGCGGGGGTCTCCATACGGCAGGCGCTCATCGATGCAGTTGTTTCCCGTCGCCCTCCGGTCGCTCGAAGCGCGCCTGGTCGGAACCCCCTGCAGAATCGGCCGCAGCCGTAGCGGTCGTCCGGAGCCTAGAGCCGGTACCTGCTTTTGCAAGCAGGGGGTCGGGGGTTCGATCCCCTGGTCTCCACCAGCTTAACAAAATCAGGGCTTCCAGCGCTTTTGACCTGCCGGGAGGGCCCCGAAACAGTAGATGCTTCCCCCGCTACCAGCTTTGAGGCTGCGCTAGAAGCGTGTCTGCTCAGCCGCCGCGCCGGCAGCGGCTCGCCGTACACAGCGGGGGCCACGTGGAGGTGCTGCGGCGTGTGCAGGCGCCGTCGGAGCCCGGGAACTTCACGGTTTCATCGAGAGCGTGGGCTTCTGGACTCGCACTCCAAGGCTCGCAGTAGCCGAGCGTATCTGACCCTCTGCCTCTGGTATAATGTGCAAGCGTTCACGGAGCGCTGAAGGCGCACAACGCACGCATGAGCCTACCCCGGGTCACCTCGGCTGACGGCGGTCGTTGTGCGGCAGGAGAGACCGAATCTTGGCCTGGGCAGACGGATGGCTCTTACGCGCGGCAGCAAGACTGCGACGTGCGATGGGGGAAGCGAGATGGGTGAGGCCATAGGCGACTATCTGATTCGGCGGCTCCGAGAGGAGCGCGCCGATCACGTG
>DASPUZ010000192.1:0-20752 GCA_035622635.1 bacterium
CAAGCGAATGGTCGAAGGAGATATGCGCTAAGTCTGCTTGGGCGACGGCTGTTCCACCGCGAAAACATATTCCGTACCTCCGACCACCGCACGAAACCGCTGCACCACGGTCGCGGACGGTGTTGGCGCAGGGGTAGTAAAGAGAGAGGCTGCCGTCGAGGTTACGGCCTGCGCCACCGATTCCGGGCGCACGTGAACGTACACCGTTCGACGTTCCGGCAGGTGTTCGTCCCGGTTGAGGTCCGGCACAGCTTGAAGAGGTATCGTGAAATCGACAGGAGCGACCGGGACTGGATCAACCGCCTCAAGACGTGGAAGGTTGCTCGTGATCGCGGGGCGTCCCGGTGAGGCCATCTTGATCGACGAAACGCGATACGGGAACAACACGATAACCAGGACGAACAGCCCCGCCAGAATCCAGGCAGCTAGGCCCGACACACATCCCTCCCTCTCTGCACCAGGCCGATCATAACACGAACTACACGCCACCCCCAACCAACGTCCCGCAGTACAGCCTACCTACCCCGAACCACGCCCTGGGGCTCCTAGAGGGCTCTCCGGCCCACATTGCAACCTTGTGGGCGAGGGTTCCCCCAACGTACCCCGGATGCGCCGGAGCCGTCTCTCCAGCGGGACGTTTCCATCCCGTTTCCAAATCGGCAGATTTCAGCGGCGGAATCGATAAGGAACCCTTATTCTACTTGGGTTTACGGTGGACCGTGAGCCCCTGGAGGAACGGATTGGACCGCCGCTCTTCCCCGATTGTCGTCTCGGGGCCATGGCCAGGGTAGCAAACCGTGTCGTCGGGCAACGGCAGCAGCACGCGCGCGATCGACTCCAACAGCACGTCCATGCTGGCCCCGGGGAGATCCGTCCGCCCGACGCTGCCGGCGAACAACGTGTCGCCGACAAACACCAGGCCGTCCCCGAGGAGACATACGCCGCCCGGACTGTGCCCCGGGGTATGCCGAACCGTCAGGCCGAGACCGCCCACGCGAAGCTCGTCGCCTTCTTTGAGCCACCGGTTTGGCTCAGGGGACGGCGGCACCTCCACGCCGAAGAGCGCCTTCGCGCGCACCGGCCCTTCCGCCAGCACCTCGCGCTCGGCCTCGTGGATCCAAAACGGTGCGCCGGTCGCCCGGCGCACCGCCTCGACGGCCATCACGTGATCGAAATGCCCGTGCGTATTCACGATCGCGACGACGCGCGCTCCGTGCCTGCGCACCGCCGCCAGAATCCGCTCCGGTTCGTCTCCCGGGTCGATCACGAAGAGCTCGCCTGTGCTCTCGTCTCCGAACAGATAGCAGTTGGCCTGGATCGGCCCAACGGGGAACCCCTCGAGAATCATCCCGCGCACCAACATCGCCGGCCCGCTGGCTTCGGCAGAGACGACCCCTCCACGAGCCGTGTCATCGTCACGAACGCATAAACCAGGTCACGTCCGCGCTCCGACCTTGGCCCCGCTGAGCGCCTTGATGATCTCGCGGCAGAACGCCGGCAGATCCATCGGCGTCCTCGAGGAAATCAGGTTACCGTCCACAACCACTTCCTGGTCGACATAGTGGGCACCGGCATTGATGACGTCGTCCTTGATCGCGCTCACGCACGTCATCGTCCGGCCCTTCAGGATCCCGGCCGAGATCGGCACCCAGCCCGCGTGGCAGATGGAGGCTACGATCTTGCCCTGCTCAAACGCCTCCCGCACGAACCGCAGCATCGCCTGGTGCCTCCGCATGCGGTCCGGCGCGTACCCGCCCGGCACGACGACCGCATCGAACTCCGAAGCCCGCACATCGTCCATCGACAGATCGGTCTTGGCAGGATATCCTTCCTTGCTCTTGTAGACCTCACCGGCCTTGGGGCCAACGATCGCAACCTGAGCACCCGCCTCTCGGAGGCGCAACGCAGGATACCAGAGCTCCAGGTTCTCGTAGTAGTCCTCTGCCAGGACCGCGACTTTCTTTCCGGTCAGGTCCATCGAGCCACCTCCCGTAGGCTATTCTCGCTTGCAGGGCCGCCGAATTCAGTATAGACAGCGCCTGCGACGGACGGCAAGGATCGCGCCGTCGGCCGCACCTCGCCCTGGCGCGACCCGTCTTTCCGTGTCGAGATGCGGTCCATCCATCTTTGGCCGCTTTGCCGACGGCCGCCCCCGAGACAGCGCAGGGCTCCGTGCGAAGATCCCAGCTTCACGGCTTCAACTGTACCGGAGCACCGCCGCACGCATCGCACGGCTGCGACAGGTCGGCCTGGCTGCTCAGCACGAACGCGGTTCCCGTCTGGTGAAACGCGCGGAGGGGAAACGCCACCGGCCACCCGCGGAAGTCCAGCACGGGATTGATCTGTCGTTCGAACTGATCGGCGAGCGCCGGGGGCATGGGAACGGAGTCGACGACCAGCGACTGGACGTGGAAGAACACCTCGGGCTGGCCGTACACCTGGAACACACCGCGCATCTGCACGTGCGTGGGAAGGCCGTTGTACACGACGGTACCCTCCACCGCCGTTGAGTCGCCGTCGGTGCTCAGCTTCGCGTCCTTGACGGTGCTCTCATGGTCCAAGAAATCTTCAACACTCGCGGTCGCCACGCGGCCGTAGATTGCGCTGTCTCGAACATCGAGGAGCTTGAACGCACCCCGATGCAGCTCCTCCGCGTCGACGGTCGCGCCGAGGAGGCGGATCCAGAGCTGGTCGATGCGGAGTCCCTGGATCGAAGCGCCCTCCGCGTAGATGTTGATGCGTTCATAGTCTCCCGCTTGCGGGTCGAATACCGCATTCAGCCGGAGGACGGGCGGATCACCGAGGAGCCGTCCGAACACCGACTGAAGCGCGTTTTCGTCCGCCGGGGCGGCTGCGGCGCCGTAGGCCCCGTTGCACCCCACAAGCAGGCCTGCGATCGCGAGCGCCACCCAGACGCATCGCGTCATCGTAACACTCCTTCTCCCCCCACGAGTCTACATCAGGCGCGGCGGTCGCGGCACCCTCGTACTCTCACTATTCCACCGTTCGAGTATGCCGTACCACGCGGGCCGTTCTCGCCCGCCGTGGCGTGTACCGCGGTCGATATCGTCCCTACCTGCCCTATCGTCGTCGCGGTGATGATACGTGCTCACCCCGGCGGCGCCCCTCCGATGCGGGCGAGCATCGTTGCGCGCGCGCGCTCCTCCAGCCGGTCCGGCAAAGGGGCGAGCTCGAAGGCCGGGTGCCGGCGCCACATCGCCTCGCGAATCAACCGGTCCGCGAACGCCGGGTTCTTGGGAAGCAGCGGACCATGCAGATAGGTGCCATAGACGTGGGCCGCCACCGCGCCCTCCCAGCCGTCGCGGCCGTTGTTACCGAATCCGGAGACGACCCGGCCCAGCGGCCGGACCCCGGGCCCCAGGTACGTGCGCCCGCCGTGGTTCTCGAAGCCGATCATCGCCGGCTCGCCGCCATCCGGCTGGATGACGAGATTGCCGATGAGCCTGGGGGCACCGGGCCCCGCGTGCTCCGTCCAGAGGTCGAGCAGGCCGAGCCCTGGCAGCTCATCCCCCTCGGCCGGCCGGTAAAACCGCCCAAGCAGCTGGTATCCGCCG
Source organism: bacterium (assembly GCA_035622635.1). Lineage (GTDB taxonomy): Bacteria > Sysuimicrobiota > Sysuimicrobiia > Sysuimicrobiales > Segetimicrobiaceae > JAJPIA01. The sequence goes on from DASPUZ010000192.1 coordinate 3,576, forward strand.
CAGACGGCCAGCACCACCGCCCCAGCCGCGGCTGCGTCCGTGAGAGGTCCGCGCTTCTCACGCAGGAGGTCCTCCACGGCAATCCGCTGCTGGCGGTCCTCACCGCCTCCGATGAAGTAGAGGTCGGCGTCCCCGGCCGCGATCGGGGTGCCCAACGTCGCCTCGGTCACCCTCACCTCGATATCCCGCCACCGCGCCCGATTGGTGAGCACAATGATGTTGCCGCGGTCCCCGTACAGATTCAGCAGGTCGGGATACAGGTGGCAGATGCGCAGCGTAGGCGTCACGTCTCCCAGAACCCCCTGACGGTCCCCCACTGTTGCAGTACGGCGCGGAGCGCGAGCATCGCCGTGTAGGTCGGCAGCACGTACAGACGCCCTGACGTCGCGAGGTCCAGCGCGCGGCGAAGCGCACGATCGTACGCGGGCTCGATCTCGATGGCTTCCGGCGGGAGCCCCGCGTACTGCAGCCGGACGGCCATATCCTCTGCGCGCAGCCCCGTCACCACCACACGCCCCACGCGGCCGGCCAGCATCTCGGCATCGACATCCCACAGCCAGGAGACGTCACGCCCGTCCGCCGTCCGGTCGTTGATCGCGATCAGGATGACCGGCAACGGCCCCGCCGCAAGCGTGACCCGGAGCACTTCGTTGAACCCTGCGGGATTCTTGACGAGCAACAGGCGCACGTCCCGCCCGTCCACCAGCACGCGCTCCGCCCGGCCGAACGCGGGCGTGAAGGAGGCGACCGCCGCCGCGGCTGCGCCGAGCGGAGTCCCGAGGGCTTTGGCCGCCGCGACCGCGGCGAGCACGTTGTACACGTTGTACAGTCCGGGCAGCACGGTCCGCGTGCGCGCAGCGCCCCCGGAGCCCGCCTCGTGGATGGTGAACTCACTCCCGTCGGGTCCGGACAGCGTGAGGTCCCGGGCCGTGAGATCCGGCGACTGCCTCGCCACGCCGCAGGTCGGGCACCGCCAGCGGCCCATGTGCCCGAAGTAGGTCACCTCGTAAGTGTACGCGGTCCCGCACCGGTAGCAGTACCGCGCCTCGGCGGTGTGCTCAAGCGCAGCGAGCGCGTAATGGTCGTCCTCGATGCCGAAGGTCACGAGCGAGCCCGGCAGCCCACGCACCGCCTCGAAGACGAGCGGATCGTCGGCGTTGGCCACGGCCACGAGATCACGCGCCAATCCGGCGCCGGCCGAACGCCACAGGCCCGCGATGTAGTCGATTTCGCCGTAGCGGTCGAGCTGATCACGGAAGAGATTGAGGAACACCGCGACGCGCGGCGCGATCGCGGGCACCACGCGGGGCACCGTCGCCTCATCCACCTCGAAGATGCCGAGGTCCCCGCGGGGACGCCCCAGCAGATCAGTGTGCTCCACGAGCGCGGACGCGATGCCGGCCGCCAGGTTTGCGCCGGCACGATTGTGGACCGGCTGCTGCCCGAGCACACGCATGATGTGCGCGAGCACGTGTGCGGTCGTGGTCTTGCCGTTTGTCCCCGCGATGACGACGCTCCCGAGCGGGAGCCGAGCGGATAGCAATCCGACCACGCCTGGTTCTACCGCGCGCGCGACCCGCCCCGGCATCGTCGTGCCGCCGCCCCGCCGCAGCAACCGACTGAGAGTGGCGGTCGCTTTGCCCAGCGCGATAGCGGCAGAGAGGCGCGCGTGCACGGAGCTTGACTGACCCGTTGTCAGGAATCTGTTCCTCCTCACTGGATGGCGGCCCCCTCCGTTGCGCGCGGGTGGCCGGGGCAGCCTGCCTGTCGTCTTCATTCCGGCCCGACCGGTTCCCTTGTCGCCGCAGCACGCATGGCCCCAGAGGGTCAAGGCGGGCAAGCCGGTTGGGCGGCCGTCTGCTGCACCGGTTAGTGCATCCGGTAGCGCCACGGGACAGACGCATACCGTGCAACCTCGGGAACAAGGAGTACAGCGTACAGGTCGGGACGCGTGCGCGCAATGTGTCCCTCTATCGGGCGCGCTCAACGCCGGCCGCCGCGAGCGCCCGCGAGCCATGTTCGGAACACGCTCTGTCGTGCTTCCGTGCGCTCCGTCGCCCTGTGGCTAGGGCGGACCCTCGCCACCGGCTCCGGGGCCGGCTGGTCCCTCGCACACCCGAGCGATCTCGCGGACCCATCCCTGACCTGAAAACTGGCGGCCGCGCGGGACGCCGGGCATTCTCGCAGAACGCAGGACGCTCGTGGCCTTGGTCAGATCCTAGATGCGGCGGGCACCGAGATAACGAACGTAGTAGTACGGATCCGACATCGACGAAACCGTCACACCGCGGTCGGTGGAGGCATGGATGAATCGGTTCGCTCCCAGATAGATGCCGACGTGCGATGCGCCGTAGCCGTACGTGTGGAAGAACACGAGATCACCCGGGGAGAGCGCCCACCGGGGCACGTCGATGCCGATGTGAAACTGGCCGAACGACGAGTGCGGTAGCGCGAGCCCTACCGCGGCGAAAACCCGAGCCACCAGCCCGGAGCAGTCGAACCCGCGATTCCCCATCCCTGCCCATTGATATGGTCGCCCGAGGTAACGAAGCGCGTTCCGCACGACGGCGGACGTGAACGCCACCCCGCGGGACGGCAGCGCGGTTCGCACGGGGGTGGACGCCATCCTGGAGGCCGACCACGCCGGAACGGATGCCGCTGGCGAGGTCACTGCGGGTGCTGCCGCCCGATGCACGGACGCTTCGCTCACCCTGGTGGGACCCATCGTCGGCGCGGTCTGGGCGGCGGGCGCAGCACCTGGGACGCCGAGGGTCTCGCCCGGCCAGATCCGGGATGCGACCGGGAGGCGATTGGCCGCGGCGAGCGATTGGACGCTGGTACCAAGGCGCACCGCGATCCCCGAAAGCGTGTCGCCCGGGCGCACCACATAGGTCCGCGCGTCGGCGCGCGAGACGGCCGGCGCGGAAACGGAAGGACCCGGGGCATCCGGCACAATCAATTGCTGGCCCGGATGAATCGCGGATGTCGCTGCGAGATGGTTCGCGGAGAGGAGTTCCTGAACGCCTACGTTCATGCGGCGGGCGATCGTCCAGAGGGTATCGCCCTCGCGCACGACATACGTCGACGCGGCATCAGCACGCACAGTCAATGGCGCGAGCACCGCACATATGCACACGACCAACACCAAACTCAGGTGCCGCGCCGTCACCACGCGCCCCCCCGTTTGTGGTCTGATCGCGGCCGGAACACCGCCACTCAGGCGTCCCGTCCGGTCGGTCCATACGAAACCTGGACCGTATCCGCCCCCTTTGGCACTATCCCCCTCCTGCGTATTCGCCCCGGCGGGCGGCGCTCCTCCCGCCGAGGACGCGCGGAACGAATCCCACCGACAACATACCCACCGTCTCGATGTGTGAGACCGAAGACCCCGACTGTGCAGCGAAAGACGCCGGCGCGACTCCCCCCCACCAACAGAGGGGAAGAGAGCCCCCAGTTGAAATCATGTGGCATGCAGTTCGTCGAGATCAAACACACGCTCGCGGGAGAAACCAAATCCTATGCATGCCGGGTGGCGGAGTTGGCGGCGGACCACGCGGTGCTCCTGTACACGACCGAGCATCCGGCGGAGGCTGGCGGTGTCACGCTGCCTGTGGGCACGCTGACCGTCGCGTATTACTGGACGGCTCGTCCGTACAACGTATACCATTGGATCGGACCCGACGGAGCCACGCTTGCGTACTACTTCAACCTGAGCGGACCGGTCCTCATCGGGAGTTCGCATCTCGAGTGGGAGGACCTGGAAGTCGACGTCCTGGTCACGCCCGGCGCCCCGGCCCGGATACTTGACGAGGACCGAGTGCCCCCGACCGCCGCCGCGCGGCTCCCCGAGATCGCCGGAGCGCGGGATCGCGTGCTGCAAGAATACCGCGATGTCATTCGAGACGTCGAAGCCGCGTCGCGGGCGCGGCTGGAGCAGCACGCCTCCGCGGCGTCTCCGCCGAACTCACCCTGATGCGGCCGCGTGAACGCGTCGTCGTCGTGACCGGCGCCAGCCGCGGGATCGGCCGCGCGATCGCCCAGGCGTTTGCGCGGGAAGGCTCGGCGATCGTGGTGAACGCCGCCCGGTCGATCGCAGAGGCACGGGCCGTGGCCGACGCCATCGTCTCGAGCGGGGGGCGGGCGGCCGCCGTGCAGGCGGACGTCGGTGATCCCGAAGCCGCGCAGACGTTGGTCGCCCGGACCGTCAAGCTGTTCGGCCGGGTGGACGTTCTCGTCAACAACGCGGGGTTCGTGGATCGCTCAGGATTGTGGCAGATCGACGAGGAGCGGTGGTCCCGGATGATGGCAGTGCACGTCACGGGGCCGTTCTTCGCCAGCCGGGCGGCCGCGCAGGTCATGCTCAAACAAGGCGGGGGCTCGATCATCAACATCGCCTCGATGCGGGGCATCGAGCCCGGATCCGGACCGCTCCATTACAGCGTGAGCAAGGCGGCCGTGCTGATGCTCACGAAATGCCTGGCTCGTGACCTCGCACCCCACGTGCGCGTGAACGCTATCGCGCCCGGGTACACCGAGACCTCATTCCACGCCGACCGCACGATCGCCGAGCACGAGCAGACCACATCCCGCATCCCGCTGAGGCGGTTCGCCAGACCCGAGGAGGTCGCCCGAGCCGCGGTGTTTCTCGCGTCGGACGGCGCGGCGTACATGACGGGACACACGCTTGTTCTGTCGGGCGGGGTCGTGATGGCCTAACGCCGGCGGCGCTAGGAGTCTCCGAACTTCCGATCCTTCTGCTCCTTGAGAAAATCCGCGGGCTTGACGCCCGCGAGGAACCGCTTGAACGCCTCGACTTCGTGCTCATCGAACGCCTTGATCTTCTTGAGCGGGATCGCGGTCGCGGCCACCTTTTCCTCGACGTAGATCGGCGCTTCGGCGCGGAGCGCCAGCGCGATCGCGTCACTGGGCCGCGAGTCCACGACCACGTCGCTCCCGCGGCTGTTCAAATGGATCTCGGCGAAGTACGTGCCGTTCTGAAGATCCGTCACCACGATTCGGCTCACGCTCACGGTGAGCTGGGTCAGCATCGAACGCATCAGATCGTGGGTCATGGGCCGCGGCATGCGGACACCCTGCAGCTCAAGGGCGATCGACTGGGCCTCGGGCGTGCCGATCCAAATCGGCAGCGCGAGCGACTCTGCCTGGTCAACGAGCAGCACCACGGGGTTCATCTGCTGGTCCATCGCTACCGTGCGTACCTTCATCCAGATCATGCACCGCCTCCGTCGAGTCACCCGTGCGGCTCACGCCTCATTATAACAAAGTCGCTACGTCGAAGAGAGCCCCCGACGATCGTACGTGTACACCTTGCCGTTTGCTCGCAACTTTACCGGGTTGCGCCACAGCGTATAGACGGCTCTGAGAAAGAGCCCCACGCGCTTCGACTCGAGCTTGCGCTCCTCATCCATATGGACGAGGATCAAATCCCGGCCCTGTGAAGCCGGATCCACCTCGACGTGCGGCTCTCCTTTGTACAGCTTTTGGGCGATCAGCATGTCTTTGACCTTTTGCAGGTCGTGGGTCTTCTGCTTCTCCTTGGGATCGTACACGAAGAGATCGAGGCGCCGCACGAGTTCCTCGGTGAGCGCCTCATCGATCAGGCTGACGTCTTCATAGTATCGGCGGATCTCGAGCACCCGTGCGAATCCCCCGTGGTCTCGGACGTGCTTGAACAACGTATACCCAATCGTGTAGGGAGCCGGACGGTTGCACAGTTGCACGGAGAGGCTCGCCCACTCGCGCGCGGTGAGAAGCCGCGTGAGGAGCTCCGCCTCGATGAACGTGGCCCATCCCTCGTTGATGATGTGCGTCCGCTGGATAAGGTCGAAATACTCGGCTTCTTCGCGTATCGCGTCCAGCAACACGCGCTCGAACTCCTCGAGCGGGGCGCGCTCATCCAGATAGTAGATCAGGCGCTTCCGGCGCTCCTGGGGGCTCCGCTCGAAGGCGTTGACGGAGGCCGCGACCGTGAGCATGGCGTCGAGGAGCTTCTCGACGCGCTCGGCGCCGTACCGCTGTTCGTAGGCGCGGATCAGACGGGCGTGCTGCTCCGTGTGGTTGAGCATGTTCTTGTTGGACTTGCGATACCAGTGATTGTTGGCAAAGAAGTCGGCGTGGCCGAGCACGTGCGCGATCACGAGGACGTTTTGGAGGTAGCTGTTGGCGCTCCGCAGAAACGCGTGCGACGGCGAGGTGTTGAGCACGAGCTCGAGGATCGTGAAGACTTCCTTGTTTTGCTGGGTCACCAGCTCTTTGTAGGCTCCGCCCCAGTACCAGTGGATGAACCGGTTTGGGAGGCCCATGCTGGCGACCTCCGCGATCTCGTCGCTGTCCGTGATCTGGAAGATGACGGGATCGAACGCGAGACCGCGGTCGTGGGCGAGCCCTTCCAGCCGCCGGATGACCGGCTCGTACTCGCTCAGCATGACCGTCCTCCGCCGATCAGCGCGGGGCCGCGGCCGCCGCCCGTGCTTCGAAGAATCCGAGGAAATCCCGCATCGCCGATCGGATCGTGTCCAGGTCCACGAGGTTCGCGAACACGGCGCGCGACCGCGACGCCTCCCGCACGTGCTCGCTGAACCCGCCCACGCCCCGGCCGCCCGGGTTGACGTGCCCGTACGTGACCAGGTCGAATGCCCCGAGCGCTTCTTCGTAGGCTCGCTTCGCCACATCGAAGTCGCCCGAGCTCGTCTCCCCGTCGGTGAAGATGAACAGGAACTTGTCGTACTCGGTCACTCCGGCGAGCAACTCCACCGCCTTTTGAAACCCGGTGCTGATGTGGGTCCCGCCGCTCGATTCCACGCAGAAGAACTCGTCGCGCCCCTTTTCCTCCGCCACGTCCTGGAACACGACGTACCGCCGCAGGTTCGTGGGATAGCGCCGCTCCAGGTAGTGCCAGAGGACGAAGATCGTCTTGCGCACCAGCGCGAGATATTCGCCTCGCATCGACCCGGAGATGTCGAGGACGTAGATCTCGATCGAGCGGTGATTCCGAAAGGTCGCGGGATCCTCGATGAAGTACCACGCATCCTGGCGCACGTCCACCTCGTACTGCAACTGGCCGCGCTCGCGGGCGTTGCGCAACAGGCTCTGCACCATCGTCTCTTCGAGATTGAGATCGGCCCGGAGCCCGATCCGGTCCAGATCGTCCAGTTCCGGCGTGTCCTGGGTCTCCACTTCCCCGGACTGGATCGGCTCGTGGAACGCGGGCAGGCGCAGCTCGTCCAGCAGCACTTCCTGCGCGAGTCGGACGAACTCGTCAAAGTCCAGCTCGACGGTGAGCTCCTTGCCGTGATGGTCCCCGCCGAGCATCCCCCCGAGCGCCTGCACTTCGTCGCCGCCCGTTCCCCCGCTTCCCCCGGCTCCCGCGCCGCCGCCCCCGCCCTGGGCGACGTACTGTCCTTCCTCGCCAAACTTGAGGGTGGGCAGATCCAAGGTGGCGATCTGGGTCTTCACCTTCCCGCCGACGATCAGCTCCTTCTGCTGGATCAGCTCGTTCAGGTTCTGCTTGAGATACTCCCGCAGCAACGCGTCGTGCTTGTACTGCGCGATGCGCCCGCGATGGATCTTCATGATGCGTCCCCGCCCGCTAGAAGCTCCGGCCGATGATCTTGAACAACGACGAAGCACACGACGGACAGTACCCGTGCTCCTCGACCGCGCTCCGCTGCAGGACGTCCAGCAGATCGCGGCTCTTTTGGTCCATCTCCTCCGTCTTCTCGTACAGGCGCAGGCAATTCTTGATCTTGTTGAACACGACCTCGTTGATCGCACCGGCGAGGTGCTCGTTGTCCCGGTAGCTCATCCGGCGGAGCTCGTCCCGCCGCTCGAGCAGGACGTTCTCGAACGCAATGCGTCCCTGGCGGCTGATCTGGCGTTTCTGGACGAGCACGCCCTCGACCTCGTCGAGCAGCTCCTTCTCGCTGTCCGACAGGGCCTCGCCCAGCACGCTGCGGGCCGCGACGTCGAGGTAGTTCAGGTACAGGTTTTGGGCGTAGTCGTAGAAATGGTTCGGGACGATCTCCTCGACGATCACGTCGACCTTCTTGTTGATAAACTCCACTTTCGTCTCTTCGAACAGCTTGAGAAGGTCCTTCTGGTTGAGATCCTTGATCGACTGGTGTTCGAAGGTCCGCTCGACCGCGTCGGTGATCACCTCGAGGTCGACGCATCGCCCGGCGCGGGTGTAGGCAAGGGAGAATGCATCCTCGAAGAAGCGCGGCGAGAGCCCCTTGAGCCCCTGCGAGTCCTGCCGCGTCTTCACGGCGTAGGTGGCGGACAACGCGTAGACGTCCGCGGGGACGTGCTTCTCTTCCTTGCGAACGCGGTTCGCCCGCTCGATCAGCGCGCGGTAGATCCGGGTCTCCCCACCGATGTCCACGTTGTAAGGGAAGTCGACCTTGTGGATCCTGCCCCGGAGCGGCTCCATGATGTCCTCGGAGAGGAACACGTTGTACTCCGGGTAATTGGTGTGGCCGATCACGACCGTATCGACGTGGACGGTCGGGAAGTTGGCAAGATCGATCCGCTTCGACTGGATCAGCTCGAGCAGCAGCGACAGAAGCTGACGGCGGCTCTTGAAGACTTCCGTCCAGTCGAGCACCCCTCGATTGGCCCAGATGACCTTGCCCTCGAAGTCGTACGCGTCCGGGTCGTAGGTGGACCCTCGCTCCTTGAGCATCGCGAAGTTAATATTGCCGACGAAGTTGGTGATGTCCTCACGGCGGAGGTCGGTCGGGGTGTGTTTCGCCACGCCGATCTTGTCCCGCGCGGAGATGAAGATCTCCCGCACGGGGACGTTTCGCCATCCTCCGCAGGCGGCGATGGTCCGCTCGCAAACCGGACACGGGACGGCCTCTTCGTGCCACCAAAGTCCTTCCGCCTCCCGTGCGTCGAGCGGGATCAGATCGAACGGGTGCTGGTGGAACGGACACCCGTCGACCGCGTACAGTCGGCCGTCCGGCTTGTGGGAATACTCCTCGAGGCGGCGCTTCAGACGATCCACGGTCATCGACTTGCCAGAGCCTTGCGGCCCGACGAGAAGCAGCAGCCGCCGCTCCATGCTCATCGCGTATCCTCGGAAAAAGCTCACGATCTGATCGAGCTGGTTGTCCATCCCGTAGACGCCTTCGAACACGCGGGCCTTGCCGAAGTAGTCGATCATGTCCGCGATGTAGTGCAGCGTCGTACGAGCCAAGCGTCGATCGCGTCGACTGGCCGTCAGATACGTCTCAACCGTCGTGATGTCGCCCATTCGGCTCACCCGATTCTCCAAAGGTCGCCTTCCGTCGGCTGCGGCAAGGCCTCAGGCTCGTCCACGACCGCGCTCCACCCGTCATCGTCGGGCGCGCGTGCCGCCCTCACATCTACTCATTCCCCGTGACGCGGGCCCGCTCACCAAGTTTCTATCCCACAGTACGCTCGACGTCGACCCATCGTTCGCGCGATCGAGATCTCGTTACAAGAAACGTAGAAACCCGGCGTTGGAGCCGTACGCGCTCCCTCGGCCGGGCTTCGTGGTCCGCCGCGCCGTTACCACAGGTCTGGTTCGATGCCGCTCCGTCGTCTGCTTTCGTTTGGTGCTGGTCCAGTCCCGATGGGCGGACGTGGCACGGATGACGATGACGTCGGGCCGCGAACTTAGAGCCGAGTATAGCCCGGGCAGCCGATGGTGTCAATGAACCTCTCAGTAGGAGCGTGGGCGGCCGGCGAGGACGCGGACCCGCGGATCCCGAAGACACGATTGTGACAACGTCGCTTCGAAAGCCCAGAGCGCTCGTCCCGGGCGACACGATCGGGCTGGTTTCCCCGTCGGGGCCGACAACGCGGGACGGCGCCGCCACTCCGCGAACCATCACGCTCGCCCGAACCCGGTTGCTCGGAGCCGGGTTTCGCACCGTGCTCGCGCAGCATGCGCTCGAGGTCCGCGGGTACCTCGCCGGCAGGGACGACGACCGCGTTGCCGACCTGCACGCGATGTTTGCAGACCCCGCGGTGGCCGGCGTCCTCTGCGTGCGCGGCGGATACGGAGCGCACCGGCTGCTGGACGCGCTCGACTACGACCTCATCGGAAGCCATCCGAAGGTGTTCATCGGCTACAGCGACATCACCGCGCTGCACCTGGCGTTTCACACGCGAGCCGGCTTCGTGACGTTCCACGGTCCGATGACAACCGCGCTCTCGCAGGCAGACCCACACGACTTTCTCGAGTGCCTGCGGGCCGTCACGCGGCCGGAGCCACTCGGGATGCTCGTCAATCCTCCCGGAGCACCGCCGATCGAAACGCTCGTGCCCGGCGAGGCCGAGGGCGAGTTGATAGGGGGCAACGCGGCGCTCCTGACGGGGCTCCTGGGAACCCCCTACGAACCCGAGTTCATGGACCGCCTGCTGTTTCTCGAGGATGTGGGCGATCGTCTCTACCGGCTCGATCGCAAACTCGCGCACCTTCGCCTGGCGGGTGTGCTCGAACGCGTCGCCGGGATCATCATCGGCGAGTGCCGGTATCCCCTGGAACAGGGGTCCGCGTTAGCCCTGCGTCAGATCTTGGACGATCTCATCGTACCGCTCGGCAAACCGGCGATCTACGGGCTCGCATGCGGGCACGGCGATTATCACCTCACGCTGCCGGTGGGCGTCCGGACGCACCTCGACGCGACACGGGGAATCGTACGCATCCTCGAGGCCGGAGTGTCCCTGGGCTGAAAGCGGCGCCTCGACCCGCAGAGAGGGCCGGGGAGCGACCTACTCGGCGCCCCGAAGCCCCGCCACCGCGCCGTTGAGGTACCGCGCCAGGGAGTGCGCGAGTTCGAGTCCGTCCCCGCCGACCGCCGACGCCCCATCGCCATGATGGAGTACTGTGAGCGAAGCGTCCCCGGAAAAGAACGCGCACGCGTCCGTGCCGGGTTCCAGGGGCGGTAGCGCGCCCAAGCGCAACTCCAGCCGCAGGAGGCGTGGTGTCTCCTGGCGCGCAGGAGCCTGCTCGATAACGGCGTGCCCGATGATGTGATAGCTGGCCACCGTGGTCGCCGCGACGGAGCGGGGATGCATCGACGGCACGTTGATGTTCACGAGCGGTGTCCGTCGCCCAGGCCCGGCGGCCTCCGTGCCGCCGAAGTATTCGTCCTCGAGCAACTCCGCCGTGCGCAGAGCCATGCGGGCCGAGACGTCCCATGCCGTCCCGGCCGGATCGCGCCGGCACGATACCGCGACGCCGGGAATCCCGAGCGTCGCTGCCATCCGCGCCGCGCCGACGGTCCCGGACAGATAGATGTCGCTGCCGAGGTTCGGGCCCGGATTGACGCCGGACACTACCAGATCCGGACGCGGCACGAGGGTGCCGGAGACGGCCAGGATGACGCACGTCGCCGGGGTCGCGTCCAGATGGTAGGCGGATGCGGCACCCAGACGCAGGAGTTCCTGGGCCTCCTGTACGTCGAGGTCCCTGCGAAGCGTCAGTGCGGCGCCAGACGCGCTGCGATCGTCGCTCGGTGCGAGCACCGCCACCTCGTGAGAGGGCGCGAATGCCCGCACAAGGGCACGGAGCCCCTCACTCGCGATCCCGTCGTCGTTCGTAATAAGCACACGCATGTATGCTGCCTCCTCGGAGAACCGGCGTCACGGAGCACGCGTGGGCCCCCGTTCGCGTCCGTGCGGACGATCCCGGGCGCCACCGCCCCGCCGGCGCCACGAGCATTTCGTGATCTGCCGCTGCCAGATCGGGAAAGCGACCACGACAGGAGCGCACACGGTCGCACTCGCAACCGTGAGGGCTCCCCCACAACCCCGCGCCTTCTCCAAGGACCTGCGCGATGCCTGTCTGCACGTCTTTCCATCATTATTTGGAGGGGATCCGAACGGATGGCATGGAGATGTGCTAAGGCGAGGTAAAGACTCGACGAAACTTTCAGGGACGCCGCGCGAGTCCTCCGCCGGTCCGGTGAACGGCGACAAAGAAGACGTGCCGGGCCCCGGGTGGGCGTGAGTCAGAAGTTCGCCGCGCCCCGTCTCAAGTCGCAGACGTCTGCGATGAAAGCATCCCGCCCGAAAACCGGGGCTCCTGCGATCTCATGGTCTTCTCCGACCTGAGGCGGACCGGGCGATTGCGCCGCCGCCGCGCCCAGCCTGCGCCGCCCTCCATTCAACGCCGAGCCAGACGCGATCTTCCGATGCCAACGGCATCCCGGCCCGCAAGACCTCGCGCATTCGCAGCAGTCGCGCGCGCACGCCCACTGGATCGTCGCCGGGCTGGCGCCATCGACCCTCGAGAAGCCGCCGGATGCGCTCCCCGTCGGAGTTCCGGCCGCGGTCCTGCACGATCTCGAAATAATCGTCGAACTCCCCACCCAGCACGTCTAACAGACGCCGGCGGGTCCGGGGCCCGGGCGCCGTGCGGCCGGCGAGGAGGTCGGACAGATGCGTTCGGTGGAGACCCGCCAGGCGGGCCAGGGCCGTTTTCGTCAGATTGCGGCGGAGTATGATTACCTCGATTGCCCTGCGCTTGAGGCGCACCCGCATGTCCCGGCGACTCCCCGATCATGGCGGCACGAAACGGTCGTGTCTAGGCTAACCAGAATATGACAATTTGTCAATTCCGCATTGCCAAATCGTCATGACATTGACTCCGTGAGGTCATTAGAGTGTCTTGTAAGCGTGGGCAACCCATGCTATGGTCTGTGTGACAAAATGTCAAAGTACAGCCCGACGGGATTCTACCGAAAGCTGGGGGCGCGAATCCGGGCACTACGGGTTCGCGCCGGGCTGTCCCAGGCGGCGCTCGGCGCCCGGCTCGGCCGGTCCGCGAGCGCAGTCGACCGGTACGAAATGGGCCAGCGGCGCATCGCCCTAGCAGAGCTCGTGCGCATGGCCGAGATCCTGGGCGTCACGCCGGAGACCCTTCTGACCGCAGGCCCGGGGCGGCGCCGCAGCGCCATGCATCCCACGGCGCCGCCGGCGGCGGACTTGCGGGCGGAGCACCGACGTCTGCTGAGAGAGCTCGATCGGCGCCTCTCCGTGTCCGCCGCCGCCCACGGGGACGCGTGGGCAGAGGACCGTGGCTCGTACGCCAGTCGGCCGCCTGGCGGGAGCGCCGGCACTCCGAGAGGACCGGCGCAATCATTTCCTGACGGCAGGCTTCGCCGGTGGGCTAGGACGGCCGGCTTCCCGCCAACCGTCGGCTTGGAGTCACTCCGGCGATATGCCATCCTCGTGCTGCAAGGAATCGGCCAAGCGGACCGGGCACGACGCTAGCGCAACAACACCTTGTCAGATCCGACCGGGGGGTCGGGTGGCCTTCCCGTTTCGGGACCGTGGCGCGAGCCGGAACGTCTTGGGACTCCGGCACACAACCCGCCAGCCGGCGCTGCCAGGCTGGCCTTCGCGGATACGCCCGAATAATCCACGGAACCAGAAACGGTCGAGTGTGCTATGATCTGCAAGCACGGACGCTGCGCCGCAATCAACAACTCGAGCACGGGCAGGCAGTCGGGACTGGAACGAAGAACGCAGGAAAATCTAAGGAAGGGAGTTAGAACGTGAGCAAGTCGCATCCTCTGGCGCGGAAAGCGCTCTCGGCGCTGGAGCCCTACGTTCCCGGCCGGTCCGCCGAGGAAGTCATGGAGCGGTACGGGATCGACCGGGTCAGCAAGCTGGGGAGCAACGAGAATCCCCTGGGGCTGTCGCCGCATGTGCGCGACGCGCTCATCGCTGCGATCGATCGCGTCCACCACTATCCGGACCCAGAATGCTCGCGCCTCAGGCGTCTCGTCTCGGCCCGCCTTCGAGTTACCCCCGAGCATTTGTTTTTCGCGAACGGCGTAGACAACGTCCTCACGTCTCTTGGGCTCGCCTTTCTCGATCCCGGTGACCGATGCGTCATCGCCGCGCCGACGTACACGGCGTATGCGTCCCTTGCCCTTGTCCTCGGGGCCGTTCCCGTCCAGGTGCCACTCAGGGATTGGCGCGTGGACGTCGACGCCATGGCGGCCGCAGCGGGCGGCGCGAAGGCGGTGATCGTGTGCAATCCCAACAATCCGACCGGCACGATCATCACGCGCGACGAGACGGATGCGCTGCTGGCACACGTATCCGGTAACACGCTGGTCGTTCTCGACGAAGCCTACGCGGAATGGGTGGATGACGCCGCGTTCCCGGACAGCCCCTCACTCGTGCAGCAACACGCCAATCTGATGGTCTTGCGGACGTTCTCGAAGATCTACGGCCTCGCGGGACTGCGAGTGGGCTATGCCCTCGCCCATCCCAGCCTCATCGCGTGCCTGAATCAAGTTCGAGAGCCGTTTGCCGTGGACCGACTCGCCCAGGTTGCGGCCGAGGCCATCCTGGATGACAGCGCCTACGTGCGTGCGTCGTTCGACAACAATCGCGCGGGCAAGGCGTTCCTCGAACGCTCATTCACGGAGATGAAGCTGCAATACCTCCCGACGCAGGCCAACTTCATTCTGGTCAATCTCGGCCGCCCGGCCGCCGAGATCGCGGAACAGTTGCTCCCGCGTGGCGTGATCATCCGCCCAGGGGGGCTGTGGAAGCTCCCGACGTGGGCGCGAGTCACTGTGGGCACACCGGCGGACAACATGCGGCTCGCCGAGGGGCTCGCCCAGGTGCTGGGATAACGTCGCGTCGGATCGTCGCGTAGACGCGGTCGCCGAGGAACGGCGCCTCGTCAATCTCGTGGGTGACGCACAGGGTCGCCTCCGGCGCCTCCTGCCGGATATCGAGCAGCAATCCCGCATGGACGCCCGGCTCCCTCCGACGGCTGCCGGTCAGGTGAATTCCGGCCGCAAACGGGGGAAGAAGAGAATTGGTGTGCCGGAGATGGTGAGGTTTCGACTGGCCAGGCGCTCCACCGCACCGAGGGAAGCCCGGCGGCGGATCCGGCCGCAGTTGCAATGCCTGGGCTACGTGGACGACGTGGTGGACGAGTTGCTGGTCGCCGTTGGTGAAGCAGTCACCAACGCGGTGCTGTACGGCGGGCCGGGGTCGGAGGGGCCCTTCCTCGATCGCATCACGGTGTCACTCCGAACGGACGGCACCTCGTGCGTAATCGACGTCACCAGTCCGAAGAGAGACTGGATCCCCGGCCCCGTGACGTGTCCCGAACCGACGGCGGAGCGCGGACGCGGGCTGTTTATCATCGATCAACTCACCGACGCGTGGCACATAACGCAGAGCCCCGAAGGAACGACGCTGTCCATGAGCCGGCGCCTTCCTGTTCCCGCGGCCAGACGCCCCGCGAGATCCTCGCCCGCCGACTGCTGAAACCGGTCCACGGCCGGGAACGCCCGGCCGCCTCTACGCGCAGACGCGTTTCGAGGCCGCCGCGGCGTCCATAATCCAGTGCAATTCGCCGTCCTCGGGGCGTACCACCTGGGCCGGCGCCGCGTCAGGATTCCATGGACGATCCAGGACCCGTCGCACCGCATCCGCCTTGCTCGGGCCCGCCACGAGAAACACCACGGCCGCGGCGCTGTTGAGAACGGGGGGCGTAACGGTCATCCGGTTTGCACGGAGTTCCGGGACGTACAGCGACACAACGGCACGGCGCGTCTCCCAAATCACCGGCGTCCCCGGAAACAGCGAGGCGGTGTGGGCGTTGTCGCCGAGACCAAGCAAGACCCAGTCGAATCGTGGCCAGCCGGCGGGAGTCCGGGGCAGGAAGCGGCGGAGCGTCCGCTCGTACGCCTCCGCCGCCGCGTCCAGATCGGTCGCATCCGCCGGCATGGGATGGACACGCTCGGCCGGCAGCGGGACGCGGGTCAACAGCGACTCTCGCACCATGCGGTAGTTGCTCCGGGGATCGTCCCTCGGGACGCATCGCTCGTCGCCGAAGAACACTCGAAGGACGTGCCAGGGAATCCGGCTGCGGTAGGGCTCGCCCGCGAGCATCTCGTAGAGCATCCGCGGCGTGCTCCCGCCGGCGAGCGCAACCGCGCACTCGCCTCGCGCGGCCGCGGCGGATCGCGCGGCCGCGATAAAGCGCTCCGCCGCTTGGGTCGACGCACCGTTGAGATCGGGATACACCGCGACCGGCGTCAGGGCACCCGCCACCGCCGACCGTCCCGGTCGCCCAACGCGCGGGCGGCGTCGGGGCCCCACGTGCCCGCGGCATAGGGATACGGCACAGATGGTGCGGCCGTCACCTCCCACCACGTGAGTACGGGGGAGAGCAGTTCCCATGCCTCCTCGACCTCGTCGCGGCGGGTGAACAGCGTCGGATCGCCGAGCATGCAGTCGAGCAGCAAACGCTCGTACTCGGAGAGCTCCTCGCGCGCCCCGAACGCCTCCGCGTACGCGAACCCCATGTCGACGGGGCGCAGCGTCATCGTCGTCCCGGGCGCCTTCGCGACGAACTGCAGCGAGATCCCTTCGTCGGGCTGGATTCTCAACGCCAGCAGGTTGGGCTCGCGCCCGCCAGCGCCTCGAAACATCTGCAGGGGCGGGCGCTTGAACTGTACCGCGATCTCGGTCACCCGCTTCGGGAGACGCTTGCCGGATCGCAGGAAGAACGGTACGCCCGCCCAGCGCCAGTTGTCGATGAGCACGCGCATCGCGACGTACGTCGGGGTGCGCGAGTCGGGGACGACCCCGGGCTCCTGTAGGTACCCAGGGATCTGCTCGCTTCCGATCGTTCCGCGGCTGTACTGGCCGAGGACCACGTTCCGCGGCACCTCGTCCGACGAGAGCCGCCGGATCGCTCTCAGTACCTTGACCTTCTCCTCGCGCACCTCGTCGGCCTCGAACGCGACCGGAGCCTCCATCGCGACCAGGCTCAGGAGCTGCATCATGTGGTTCTGGACGATGTCGCGAACGACGCCGGCCGTCTCGTAGTAGCCGGCGCGGCCCTCCACGCCGACCGTCTCGGCCATCGTGATCTGGACGTGGTCGACAAACTGCTGGTTCCAGATCGGCTCGAAGATGCCGTTGGCGAACCGAAACACGAGGATGTTCTGCACCGTTTCTTTCCCGAGGTAGTGGTCGATCCGGTAGACCTGGCTCTCTTGGAACACACTCAGCAGCGTCCGGTTGAGATCGTGCGCGCTGGCGAGGTCACGCCCAAACGGCTTCTCCACGATGACGCGGGCCCACCCTCCCGTCGCGTCCCCGGTCACGGAGCTCGGGACGACGATCCCGCCATCCCCGAGATG
>DASPUZ010000193.1:0-27226 GCA_035622635.1 bacterium
CGCCGCGGCCAATCGTCGCCAGCAGCAGCGCGATATTGCCTGCGGCGAACGCGCGGATCCGGAACAGGTCCACCCGCAGCATCGGCTCACGGCCGTGCCGCTCGACCCACACGAACAGGACGAGCAGCACGCAACCGGCGACAAGTTCGCCGATGACCGCGGGGCTCTCCCAGCCCATGAGCCGACCTCGTTGCGGCTCGATCCCGTACGTCAGCCCCACGATGAGCAGGACCAGTCCCGCGGCGAGCGTGAGGTTGCCCCACCAGTCGATGTGCGCGCGGCGGTACGTGCCCAACTCTCGCAGTTTCAGGTATGCCCACACCGTGCCGAACACACCAAGCGGCACAGACACCAGGAACACCAAGCGCCAGTTGAGATCGGCGAGCAGCCCGCCGACGACGAGTCCGACGAACTGTCCGCCGATCGCCGCGATGCCATTGATCCCCAGGGCCAGCCCGCGCTGGTCCGGCGGGAAGGCGTCCGTAAGCAGCGCGGCGGAGTTCGCCATGACGAACGCGCCGCCCACGCCCTGCGCCAACCGCAGGAGCACCAGCGCGAGCGCGGCCGGCGGGCCAGTGCCCCACACCACGGACAGCGCCAGCGACGCGGCCGCGAAGACGGTGAAGCCGAGGTTGTACATGCGCACACGACCGTACATGTCGCCCAAGCGGCCGAATGGGACCACCAGGACGGTCGTGACGAGGAGATAGCCTTGGAGCACCCACAGCAGGTACGCGATGTTCGACGGGGCGAGTGGGTCCAGACGGATGCCTCGGAAGATCGCGGGCAGCGCGATCAGCACGACCGATTGGTTCATGTTGGTCATGAGCACGCCGAGCGTGGTGTTTGAGAGCGCGATCCACTTGTAGGAGGGACCGACCGCAGGGGCGCCGGCGCACCGCCTCATGCTCCGCGTATCCGCGCCCACGGTCCTGTGTCGGATGCTCGTGTGCATCTCCTGTGCCTCGGTCTCTGTAGGATCATGCTCCCGGCGCGCTATGGCGTGGTATGGCCGTGGTGCACGGTACCAGGGAATGCACGGTCACGAGGGGAATGTGCCGGCTCTCGAGGGCGCGCTCGAATGCCAGTGTCAACCAATCTCTGAGATATGCTTCAATCCCGCCCTAAGGATACGCTCAGGCGACGATGCGTGCGTAGATCGCCCCGCCTAACGATCTGCGTGTCCACGATAGCCTCGTCGTCATTGGTTCCGAGAGTTCGGACGGAGAGAGCACCTCCGCAGCCTCGCATATTGCGGGAGAATCTCTCGGTAGCCTCACGCGCCATCCCCTACCATAATACGATGCCGAAACGATCAAAACGACAGGCAGTGCGGCGGGTTGCGCCTTCGTGCAAAGTGCCCGGGCGTATCCTCGCGATGGTACGTCGGACCTTGCGAGTGGGCCGGTCGCACACCGGCGTGAGTCCGCATCCGAGTCGGGCTCATCGGCCAGTCGCGGGCGGCGTAGCCAGCACCAGCGCTTAGCCGTTCACATTTTCACAGGTTCTTCAAATGGTGGTGATATGCTGCGGTACGGTGCCGCGATCTAGAGACCATCTGTGACCCAGTATTTGGAGGAGGTTCAGTGTGATGCCAGTGTCATCGCGACTGAAGTTCGTGATCGCGATTGTCGTAGCCACCGGACTTGTGCTCGCGGGAGCGTACGCATGGGCGCAACCACGGTATCGGGGCGACGGCGGCCCCTGGGGACACCAGTGGCGGGGTCTCCGCGGTATGCTGACCGGCACCGTCGCCGCAGTCTCGAATGGCACCCTCACCGTCACGACGCGGAACGGCGCATCGGTGACGATCCACACCGGCGCCGCAACGTCCGTGATCAGTCGACAGCAGTCGAAGGTCAGCGACCTCCAGGCCGGGGATTTCGTGACCGTGGTGGCCGGTACGGCGCCAAACGGGACCGTCAATGCCCGGGTTGTGCGCGCGGTGTCGAGCACGCTCGCAGCCCCGGGTGGTGTGGTTCGACGTCAAGGACCAATGTTTGGGCCTGGTCGAAAATTCCGCGGCCGCGGTGCGCAGGGTGGCATGCCCAACGGGTTGTGGGCACGCGGAGCCGGGACCGTGGTCGCAGTAGGACGGCTGGCTGGTCCTCCCGCAAACGGGACGATCGCCGTGACGCTTCCCGCCGGCCCACCGTTACGGGTGACCGTCGCTGCGAATGCGCCGGTGTCGCGGCTCGGACCGGCACCCGTGAGCCGTCTTGCGGCGGGCACACGCGTGCTCGTGCGCGGACGGCCGAACCCCGATCGCAGCATCAATGCCAGTTCGATCCTGATATTGCCGGCACAGCTCCACTGACACGTCGGCCACCACGTGCCCGGTGGATTTGGCCTGCCTCTAGTCGTGTTCGCGTCTCTACGTAGCGCGTCCAGGTTCAAGGCTAACGGCGGCATGCTCCTCCTGAGGACCCGCCTGCCCGTCAGGGCGAGGACCGAGAACACGCACCAGGACATCCTCGGCGATGGTCTCTTCCTGGAGGAGCTGCTGCTCCAGCCGGTCCAGCTTGTCGCGGGCATCGGTCAAGAGCCGGCGGACCAGCCCTTGGCGTTCTTCCATGATGGCACAAACGTCACGATCGATACGGGCGGCGGTGTCCTCGCTGTAGTCGCGTCCATGTGACAGGCTGTAGCCTAGAAAAGGCTGTTCCTCGTCAACCTCGAACGCCACCGGGCCCTGAGTGCCCATCCCCCAGCGCGTGACCATCCGCCTCGCGAGGCGCGTCGCCTCAACAAGGTCGTTCTCTGCGCCCGTCGTGATGTCGCCAATCGCAAGCTCCTCCGCGGTTCGGCCTCCCAGCATCACGGCAAGCCGGGCCATCAAGTACTCTCGGCTGTAATTGAAGCGGTCTTCCCCGGGCAGTTGCTCCGTCACCCCGAGGGCCCTCCCGTGGGGGATGATGGTGACCCGCCGTACCGGATCCGCTGCGGGCAACAGCCACGCGACCACGGCATGCCCCGACTCATGGTAGGCGACGACACGTCGATCCTGAGCGCTCAACAGCAACGACCGGACACTCCCCAGCACGACCTTGTCCAGGGCTTCCTCGAAGTCGGCGGACGTCACCTGGCCGTGCGCGTGATGGGCCGCAGCAAGGGCGGCCTCATTGCAGAGATTCGCCAAGTCGGCCCCGCTGAACCCGGGCGTCCCCCGGGCGAGCACGCTCAGGTCCACGTCGGCCGAAAGCGGGAGGCGTTTCGTGTGGATGCGCATGATCTCTTCGCGGCCCCGACGATCCGGAAGCCCAACGGTCACCTGCCGGTCAAACCGTCCCGGGCGCAAGAGCGCAGGATCCAAAACGTCGGGTCGATTGGTCGCGGCCAGCACAATGATCTCATGTCGTTCATCGAACCCGTCCATCTCCACCAGCAGCTGATTGAGCGTCTGCTCCCGCTCGTCGTTTACGGTGCCCACGCCCGCCCCACGACGGCGACCAACCGCGTCCAGTTCATCGATGAAAACGATCGCGGGCGCGACTTTCTTGGCCTGTTCAAACAGATCCCGCACCCGGCTGGCGCCCACGCCCACAAACATCTGGACGAACTCCGATGCGCTCAGGCTGAGGAACGGCACCCCCGCTTCTCCCGCAATCGCCCGGGCCATGAGGGTCTTGCCGGTTCCGGGAGGACCCACCAACAGCACCCCCCGCGGGATGCGAGCACCGAGGTCATGATATTTCGCCGGATGTTGCAGGAAGTCGACGACCTCCACGAGGTCTGCCTTGGCCTCGTCCTCGCCGGCGACGTCGGTAAACGTGACCCGCGACTGTTGCCCCGCGTACTGCCGAGGTTTGATCCGTCCAAAGTTCAAGACACCGCCCTGGGTGCGGGCAGCCTGCCGCCCCATCCAAACGAGGACCCCCACGAACAGCAGGGCAGGCAGGACGCCGGTCAGCAGCAGTGACAGCAACGGGTTGGGGGGCGGCGCAACCGTCACCTGCACCCTGCCAGCCTCGAGCGACGGGAGCAGGGCAGGATCGCCTACCGCTGGAGGCGCTTGGGTGACAAAGGATGCATAGGCTACGGGCGTTGGAGGAGCGCCGGCGCCACTTGCAGGCGCGGGCGCGGTTCCCGATGCGGGCGGCCAACGGATCGGATGGACGAATTGGCCGGTGATCTGAGCCCCATCGACGTGTATGCTGGCGACGTTGTTAGCGTGCACCTGTTCCAGGAACGTCGTGTACGGAATGGTGACCTCCGGCTGGCCCCTCGGCAAGAGCGTCAGGAGATTCCAAACGAGCAGGAAAGCCGCGAGAATCCACCACCCCAGCCCAATACGAGGTTGAGCCGAACTCGGAGGCTGCCGCTGCGCCATAGGTTGTCTCACACGTATTTCGCGTTGACTGCCACTACCAAAGAACTCCTGTTCATCCAGGGAAGGCTTTCCTCAAGCCGCCAAGATATCCTGCGGTGAGCGTCACTCCGGGGCGGGTGGCCGGACAGTGCCATGCCGGGTCTGGCGGAGCAACGGCACGAGCGGCAGACACGCAAGCATACCAAGGCCCATCAGCATGGACACGTACTCGAACGCAACAACCGAGGCTTGCTGGTCGAACGTGTCAAGCACCGCGAGCGCCTGCCGGTGCGCCGTCCATGCGGTGCTCCCGCGGTCCAAGTACGTGCACACGGGGCTGAAATCTGACGCCTAGGACATCAAAGGGACGCTGGCGGTGGCGAGCCGGTGGTTGTTGAGGCGCCGTGATAGTGCTGTCCGAGATCCTGCGGAGATACTCCGCGTCGCGCCGACGGACCTCGAATTCCCTAGCTCCCCGGCGCCGGATTCTTGGCCGGAGTTGCGTACACGACGAACCAGATGCCCTGCGCGTCCTTGAAGCCTTGCCCCGCGGTCTGACCGGGTTTCTGATCGACGATGTACGTATAGAGGGGCCAGCCATCGTAGGTCACCTGTTTCTTGCCGTCTTTCCGTGTGATGACGGCAAGCGCGCTCTGCGCGACGCCGGGACCAGCCGCCACCCGTCCACCAGGACCCGGCGTCAGAATCGGCCACAGCGACACGCAACCGCCGCCGGTGTAGCAGTTGCTGATATTCCTCTTGTCCGCGGTGTAACGATAGAGCACCATCCCCTTCGCGTCGACCAAGATCACACCGAGTTTCGTGTGCGACGCCCTCACCGTGGGCTGACCTGACGATGCAGCGTCGTTGGTCGATGCCGCTGCGGCAGCCCCGCGTGACGGGCCCACGAAAGACCCTGTTCCCAGCAGCATCAGGAGCATCGAGGCCGCCAGCGTTGCCGTGGTCGCCGCGTGTCGCAGGCGCCGGCGACTTGAGCAGGGATGAAGGGCAGGGCACATGACCGGGCCTCCTTCAAGTCCTCTCGGGAACTCCCAGACGAGCGAAACGTGCACGCATAGGATACGCGCGCTGCGTGGGATTCGTTCGCGGTTTCTGCCGCAGCTCGCAAAGGAAGCTCCTACGCATCTCTTGCATGGCACAACCGCAGCGCCAGCAGCGCGCAGATCCGGGCGGCCGCGTGCAACTCATCGAACACGATGTGCTCATCATCGGCGTGGGCCACGGCTAGGTCGCCCGGCCCGAACACGGCAGCCGGCGTCCCCTACTCCGGATCGTGATCCTACCGTCACCCCACTTTGGTCGTCTGTCACCACGTGAGCCTCCCCCCTTGATGCCGGTCATCGTAATCCCGTGCGTGAAGTAACGCCGGAATCGGATCTGTGCAGGCATGACCGCGTGAAGGGCACCGTGCTGGAGCGAACGAATCGAAGCGATTCCCCCGAGCGGCGACGTCGCGTCCCGGACCAAAGAGGCCGGATTGAGGCCCGCGAGGCGGACGGTCCAGCGGGCCGCCGGCGCCGCTGCTATTCGGTCTCCCCAATCTTAAGAAGCAGGGCCACAACTCGGCCCGTACACGATCGCGGGATCGAACGGCCCCGGAAAACCGGGGGCTGAGTTATCGCACCCTGACGGCTGGCGACGCATACGCCGTGACCGCAGACAGCGTGCCCGTGTACTTTTCCACCTGTACGAGCGTCGTATGGGCGACGTTCCCCTGCGCCAGCTTTGACGTCCCGATGTCGAGCGTCAGGGTGTTCGGACTCCCCTCTTTGTCCAACGAACCGGGCCCACCGGGCGTAGCGGGATCGTACCAACCGCCTTCGGGGAGCCGCACCACTTGCGTTCGCACTCGGTCTGTCACTTCGGCCGACGCCAGCACCGCGCCACGACCGTTGTATAGGCGCACGATATCGCCGCTGTGGATGCCGCGAGACGCCGCATCTGCGGGGTTGATCCATACCACCTGCCGGCCCTTGCCCTTGTGCTGTGTCATCTGGGTCGCGGTCTGGTCGAGTTGCGAGTGGAGGCGGTATGGCGGGTGCGGTGAGACCAGGTGGAACGGGTATTGCGCGGCTTTGGCGCTGCCTAGCCACTCAGCCGGTTCCAGCCACGACGGGTGCGGTGGGCAGTCGGCATAGGCGAGCTTGGCGATCGTCTCGGAGTAGAGTTCGATCTTCCCCGACGGCGTCCCGAGCGGATTCGTGGCGGGGTCCGCGATGAACGTCGCGTAGCGAACGTACTGGTTCGACGACGCGGGTGGCTGGAAGACAAGGATCCCCTTCTTCCAGAAGTCCGCAAAGGCCGGCAGCTTGGTCGTGGCTCTACCGGTGCTCGTGCTCCCCGAAAACCACGGCACGCCCCCGGGTGGCTTGGCGTTGCCGTACGCCCACTGCACCCACTGCAGGTCCGTCCGTCCCTCCGTATACTGCGCTCTGAATCCCAGCTCTTGCGCAAGATCGCTGAAGATATCGTAGTCGCCACGGGACTCCCCCAGCGGCTCGATCGCCTTCACCATCGCGACGAGGTAGCGGTCTGCGTAGAAGCCGCCAGCGTCCAGATCGTTGCGCTCGAGGGTCGTCGCCGCGGGGAGCACGATGTCCGCGAACTTGGCCGTCGGCGTCCACCACGCGTCGTTCACGATGATCGTCTCGGGCCGCTGCCACGCCGTGATGAGCCGGTTGACGTCCTGGTGGTGCGTAAACGGATTGCCCCCCGCCCAGTACACGAGCTTAATGTCCGGATACGTAATCTTCCTGCCATTGAAGTCGATCGTGGAGCCGGGCTGTAGGAGCATGTCCACCCAGCGGGCGACCGGGATAGCGGTGGAGACCGGGTTTCTTACGAGGCCGAGTCCCGACGGCAATGGCGCCCCGGCCGCGGGCACCCCACCACTACTGTAGTGGTAGCTGAACCCCGCACCGCCGCCGGGCGAGCCGAACTGGCCCGTCATCGCCGCGAGGGCGACGAGCATCCACGGCGCCTGTTCCCCGTGATGCTGACGTTGGGGACCCCAGCCGCTCATCAACATGGTCCGCTGGCTGCTGATAGCGTGCGCCAGGTCGACGATCGCGCTTGCCGGCAGCCCCGTGATCTTGGCCGCCCAATCGGGCGTTTTGGGCTGGTTGTCGCCCGTGCCCAGCACATAGCTCTGCAGCCGATCGTATCCCACCGCGTACTTGGCGAGAAAGGCCTCGTTCACCCGGTGCTCGGCGATGAGGACGTAAGCCATCCCCAGCATGAGGGCGGGGTCCGTGTTGGGCCGCGGTGCGATCCACTGGCCGCCCAGCGTCTCAGCGCTGTCCGTGCGCACGGGGTTAATGTGAATGAACTTGATACCCCGCTGTTTCGCCTGCATGTAGTACGGGTAGGACAGGTGATCGGGGACCACCCAGTCGATTGCGTTCGTGGTCAGCGGGTCGGCGCCCCACAGCACGATCAGCTTCGTGTTCGCCAAGATCTGCGGCCAAACGGTCTGCTGCTCGTAGACCTCGAGCGTGCCGAGCACGTGCGGCAGGATCACCTGGGCGGCCCCGGTGCTGTAGTCGCCGATGTCATCGACGAAGCCGCCGTTCAGCGCCAGGAACCGCTTGAGGGCCGTTGTGGGCTTGTGAATGACCCCGACGCTGCTCCAACCATACGACCCGCCGTAGATGGCCGTGGCGCCGTATTGTGATTTCACGCGCCGGAGCTCGTCCGCGACCAGCTTGATCGCCTCGTCCCACGAGACGCGGACGAACGGGTCCGCTCCGCGCTTCGTCCGGTCGCTGCCGCTGCGCTTGGCCAGGAAGCTCTCGCGAACCATCGGCGCGCGCACGCGGTTCGCCGCGTACACCCAGCCGGGCAACTGGTTGAGATACCCCCTCGGCACCGGGTCGAACCCGTATGGCACGGCCTCCACGAACTTGCCGGCCCGCACCCTCGCGTAGAATCCCCCCCAGTGGCTCGCTTGCGGCACCAGCAGCTCGCCGGGCGCCGATTCGGCCGGTCTGGCGCCACCCGCGAGCTCCCATGGCGCCACGGCCACTGCTGCCGCACTGCTCCCCGCCAGCCGGACAAAATCCCGCCGACTGATGCGCATGTTACGCCTCCCTGTTACGCCCACCAGGTCTTCAGCCGTGAGCCCCGTCGGACGTACGCAACGTTTCCGGCCGTCGGGGACGACGCGTCCGCTCGGCGTTGGGTCGACGCCACGCCTCGGATCCCGACTGCTTGTTGTTTATCCTCTACGATCTTAATCGGTATCTTGTTCCAAAACTGTGATCAGAGATGGGATCGTATCAAGCATCGCTCGCTTTGGGCCGCAATTATGCCCTAAAGCCCATCGGTGTTCTCGCCACAACTGAGGACAAGTCGAGCGTCACACGAAGAACAAAACTCGAACGGCAGCGTCTCTTGGGGAGCCACCCGTCGGGCGACCCCCGGTCGTTGAGCGCGCCCGGGTGGCCGCAGAGACTTCGCGCCACCCGCCCTATGCTGGCGTCGGCGCTGTCGGCCTGATGTTCTGGTTCACGCGGAAGAAATTCGTCGGATCGTAGCGCTGCTTGATCTTGGCGAGCCGGTCGTAGGTCTCTGCCCCGTACGCCGCGCGAACGCGGTCGGCCCCCTCGTCCCCGAGAAAGTTGAGGTACGGGGCGCCCGTCGCAAAGGGCTGCACCGCGTCGAACGTCCGGCGCACCCACGCAATGTGCGGATCCGCCTGTTCACCGGCTGTCCACAGGCCGACGACGTTCATCGCGTAGCGCGGCGTACGGTGCCGGAAGGCCGTCGCTTCAGGTTTCACGCGGCTCACCGCGCCCTCGAGATGGTGGATATGCAGCGTCGCAAACGGCGACAGCGAGCCCATCTTCGCCGTCTCCGCGACCAGCGCGTCGATCGCGGCGTCCGAAAGGTCCTGTACGTAATGCGTCTTCCAGTACGCGTGGATCCCGCGAGGCGCGCTGGCGTCGAACATACCCTGGAGGATGGTGTACGGTACCGGTCCGATATGCGCGACCTGGGGCGGGCCGAACGTGACGAGCGGCTGCGCCACCCGTTGCCCGTCTTCCATGGGGCCTGCATAACACACGGCGATCGCGACCATCGGCGTTCCGTGAAGCGGCTGGGGGATAAACGGCAGAGGTGGCGCGGTAATGAACGCCGCCATCGATGTCATTTCGTCCGGAAGCGTGGCGACCCAGCGGTTGTAGAACCGCAGCACCTCCCGGGCCTTCTCGGCCGGGTGGAAGACGGCGCCCCCCAGCACGACGGGCCCGACCGGATGGAGCTGGAACTCGAACGAGGTCACGATGCCGAAATTCCCGCCGCCGCCGCGTAGCGCCCAAAAAAAGATCGGGATGGCTCGCTGGGCTCGCCGTCAACAGCCGGCCGTCCGCAGTCACGACGTCTGCGGAGATGAGGTTGTCGATGGTGAAACCGTGCTTCCGCGTGAGCCAGCCGATGCCGCCGCCGAGCGTGAATCCAGCGATGCCGGTCGTCGTCACGAGCCCGCCCGTCGTCGCCAATCCAAAGGCCTGAGTTTCGCGGTCGAACTCCCCCCAGGTGAGACCCGGCTGGGCGCGTGCCGTCCGCGCTTCCGGATCAACCCGTACCCCTTTCATCGGGCCGAGATCGATGACGATCCCCCCATCGCACGTACCGAAGCCAGCGACGTTGTGCCCTCCGCCGCGAATCGCCGTCAATAAGCTATGCGCCCTGGCAAATCGGAGGGCGGCCAGGATGTCGGCGACGCCCCGGCACCGGGCGACGACGCGTGGCCGCTTGTCGATGTACCCGTTCCACACCGAGCGGGCGGCGTCATACTCGCTGTCTTGGGGGACGACTACCTCGCCGGCGAGTTGCCTTCGGAGTTCCTCGACCGCGTTCTCTTCCAGATCGCCGGCAGTGCTCTCCGGTCTACTCGCCATTCAGATCCTCCAGTCTGTGCCGCCGAGGCGGAAATTCGGTTGACTCAAGAAGCCTGTTGTGAAAGCCGTATTCGCAGGACCAGCGTCCAGCGCGCCGCTGGGTCGTCGAACACACCGGCGCGTCGTACAATCGGTTCCGAACACTTCTGATCCGCTTCGAGAAGCGGATGGAGAATTATCACGAGTTGGTGCATGTCGCGTGTGCCCTCATCGTCTACCGCATGACGGTCCTGGGATAGTCCTCAAAAGCATCACGAGCGGATATATGGCGCTCAGTCTTCCACTTTGGTCGCGCACCTCCTCCTCCGAAAACAGTGTTGAAGCGGTCGGGTCGCGGCAGCGTGAGTGGCGCCCCATTCCCCCGTCTCGAAAGCACTTCCAGCATGACAAGACCCATAAGTCTTGCGGTGAAGTGGGCAGGAAAGCCCGGTGCTCGAAACGGGCACGCCGGGTTTGAGGCGGCGGGGGTTGGAGACAGGCTTGGCACATGCAGGCACTGCGCCAACCCTCGACCCTACTGGTCGTTCTGGCGTGCGGTCGCGCGGCGGGCCGCGGCGCTTCGAGCGCAACGGCGGCCGGGCCCCAACGGGGCCCGATCCTCGCCGGCATCGGCTCCGAGCACTGGACGGAGCGAGGCCCCGGCGTGCGATCCGAGGCACCTCGGGTCGTCGGCTCAATCTGCCGGTGTGACTCCGGCACGCGAATCGCCGGCAGCGCCGTTCGGCCGGCGCGCAGACATGGAATAGACGTCTAGGAATTGAGGAACGGTCCCCTCTCGCATCTCGCCTGCACCACAGCGCGTCGGCCATTGATGAGCCATTTCGGGTCTTGCGCCGCCAGGCGCTCTGCTTCACCCGGGCGGAGGCCGACGATTAGCTCGGACTTCAGAGTTCGCAGCGTGACGAATGGCGCGGGGAAGTACGCCGTGACGCGGTGGAAATCCGATGTCGGGGGCCAATGGGCATCGCCGAGCAGACGCCGATAGTTTGCGTCTCCCTTGGCGATGACGAAGTCCGAGGCAGCGATCTCCTTGCGCAAGTCGTCCGGCAATTGAAAGTAGAAGAGGTTCGTTGTGAAGAGCCAATGGGTACGAACGCGCAGTCTCGCTGCAGTAAGATGCTCTCGGATCCGGTGTGCGAGGCACCGGGCCGTCTGTGACCCAGGCGTCAGCGCGGTCAACGCGGCGTCAACGTCGGACGGCATGGCATCGGAGACAAAGAAGGGCTGGGGCTTCAGCTGGAGAGTGACCTGCGTCGCGCATCCTTCGGTCAAGAGGAAGTCGGACAGAGCCAAGTCCGTCAGGAGCTCGGTCCCGGCATTGTCCGCAAGAATCATCACGCGCCGGCACCGATGGGAGTCTAGATAGTCCCACACCTGGCGCGAGTCGTCGACCAGGACGTTCGCCGTCTCACCCCGGAGCCCCGCGGTCCGACCCATTTCGCTGACCTGAGGATAGCTCAAGTCAATGCGGTTACCCCACAGACTTGCGTGAACGAGAAACTGAAACCGGTCGCATCGGTCCGCAGGGAGGCTACAAAGGGTCTTCTCCATCAGCTGCGGTGCGGCATGAGGCTGGAGTTCCTCGCGCTTCTTTTTCTCGAAGGGGTCCACGCCTCGCCAAGGGCCCGGCCCAAAGTAGCCCGTGGCTTCGAGGAGGCGCCGATAGAAGAAAGCCTCAGCCCAAAACCAAGGCACATCGAACCAGGTTCGACCCGCGTGAGGGCGGAACGCGCGGTCCCAGAACGTCCGGTCCGGCGTTGTTTCGCGCAGCGCACGGATGACGCCGCTCGTAATCTCAGCGTGAAGATCTTCCAAGGCCGCTCGGATCTCGGTTGGAAAGGCGTTCACGGCGAGCGCGTCTTGAATGATAAGAGGAACGCGCGTCTCGAACGTCTCCCGAGCAAAAGATCGAGGGTCAGACGTCTGAAGCGGTGGCGGAAGGCTCCCCGGGTCAATCTGCAGGGGCGGGATCTCGAATGCGCTCATCGGTCAACTCGACAGAGACGGAAAATCGCGCGCCGAGGCGGTCTGCGACCACCTCCTGCCAGTCCCTCCTCCTGCTGCGGGTTGCCAGTCACACAGGGAACCGGTCCGGATCGCTCCGCAATGACCCTCATGTTGCGCGCACACGCCCCGGACCGACCAGCCCGCGTCACGAAGCACGCTGCTTCGCCCGGGCGGCGACCTCCGCGTCGTCGCCAACCACACCTTTCCGTTCGGCGTGCACGTGGCGGATGAGTTCCTCAAGGATCCGTGCTCTCCTCTACCGCCCCGTCCAGCCGAAGTTGGTAACCGCCCATTCGCGCAAGATGGTCAGATTTGACACGCTTCAGTGAGGATCGCCGGTACCGACATTCAGCGCCCTGATTTAGCCTATCCTTTGCTCGGCGTTAACCTCGGTCTGCTACCATGCCGTGCGATAGCACGAACGGAAGGAGCCTGCCATGTGGACCGCTCTTGGGGGACACGCCGTCTTGGTGGTCGTGATCACGGTCCTCGTGGCCCTCGGTGTCGAGCTCGTCTTGATCCTGCACGGCGCGTTGCCGGTGCCGTACGGGGACGCGGTGGAGCCGGACCCCTACCTCTGGTCTCTGTACAGGGCCGACGCCGGCCCATATGTCTGGGCAACGTATGTGACGCCCGAATACACGTCCACCGCGCCGGACGTCGAAGACGTGCCGCACTGTGACCCCCGGGGCCCGAGATCCAGGCGCGGCGAGCTAACCTGCAGACGCTGACCACGAGGGACGACGCGCCAACTGAGACGCTGCCCTGCTCTCCACCCGCCACTAAGAGCCTCGGGCGTCGCGATCACGGCAATCCGTTCGTGACGCCGCGCCGAGAACGACCCTGTCGTCACGGGCACACTCGTCGCCGGCGCCGCCGCGTGGCACTTGATCCCGATCGGCCACGCCCTAGTTGGCAACCCGGTAGCGGTTGACGGTCTCTTCGTTCAGCGTTACGCCGAGCCCGGGCGCATCCGGAATACCCAAAGAGCCGTCATGCACGTCGAACGTCTCTCGCACCAGTCCGCGGTTCAACGGCGTCTCAGCTTGACAGGCCTCTTGAAAGACGGCATTCGGAAGCACGGCGTTCAAATGCAGGGACGCCGACACAACGATGCCGTTGCGCCATGCGTGCGGCACACACGGACGATGCCGCTCGTGGGCGAGCCATCCAACACGGTGGGCAACCGTGAGGCCGCCGCATCGGGTCACGTCAGGCTGGACAATGTCGACGCGACCCCGGTCCAGTAGGTCGACAAAATCCTGCACCGTCGCGTTGTTCTCGCCCGTGGCAATCGGCGTATCGACCGCGTCAGCCAGCTTCCGGTACCCATCGAGGTCATCCGGGGGCAGGATCTCCTCGATCCAATAGGGATGAAACTCCGCCAGTTGGTGCACCCACTCGATGGCCTCTGCAGGAACCCGCCGTTGTACGAAGCCGACATCGAGGAGCAACTCGACCTCGTCCCCGAGCGCACGACGGGCTGCCCCGACGAGCTTGCGTGCCGCGGTGAGTCCCATCCGGAATCCGCCCCACCCCAGCTTGACCGCCGTGAATCCGTGTTCCGCCCAAT
The DNA here is from genome assembly GCA_035622635.1 of bacterium. Lineage (GTDB taxonomy): Bacteria > Sysuimicrobiota > Sysuimicrobiia > Sysuimicrobiales > Segetimicrobiaceae > JAJPIA01. The sequence continues at coordinate 13,814 of DASPUZ010000193.1, forward strand.
GAGCTGCCACACGGGCGGCGTCGTCAGGCCTATCGGGCATCAGCACGCTCGCGTAGGCGCGAATCCTGCTCCGTTGTTTCTCGCCCAGAAGGGCCCAAACCGGTTTGCCCTCGACCTTGCCACGAATATCCCACAGTGCCAGGTCCAGCGCCCCGATAGCATGCAGCGCCACTCCGCGGCGACCATACCAGATAGACAACTCGAACATCCTGTCCCAGCACGACTCGATGTCCAGCGGATTCTGCCCCAGCAGGATCTCGCGCAGGCCCCGGCACAGGTAGTGGCTGGAGGGCGCTTCGATGCAGGCCTTGACGACCGACGGGGCGGAGTCCGTCTCCCCAATCCCCACGATGCCCGCATCGGTGTGCACGCGGAGGACGCACGCGTCCTGGGAGCTGTCGTTGACGTACTGGATCTCGGGCTGCCGGAGCACAAGCACTTCGACGTCGGTGATCTTCATGCGTCCTCCACGAGCGTGGTGCTTGCCGACGCGCCCGACCAGCTCGTCAACTCGTCCGGGTCCATGCTGTGTGCAACCGGGCGATCAGTCCGCGCCGCCGCGGGGCGCCGATCCGAAGCCGCTGCTCCAGCCACGTCACGCTGAGCGCGCTCGGGTAACAAATCACCAAGTAGATGAGTGCAATCACCGTAAAGATCTCGAAATCCTGGAACGTACTCGCCGCCACGATCATCCCCGAAAACATCAGGTCACGCAGGGTAATGACCGAAACAAGCGATGTGTCCTTGAACAACGAGATGAAGTAGTTCCCGATCGGCGGCAGGATGACGCGGATCGCCTGGGGTAGAACGATGCGCCGCATGAGCAGGGAGCGCGACATGCCCAGCGACAGCGCCGCCTCGATCTGCCCCCGGTCGACCGCCTGAATGCCGGCACGATATACCTCCGAGAGATATGCCGCGTAGTTTGCGGAGAGTCCGATCGTCCCCGCGACGAACGGGCTGAGCTTGATGCCGATGAACGGCAGCACGTAGTAGGCGTAAAAGAGCTGCAACAAAAGAGGCGTGCCACGAATGACCTCGACGTACCCACGGGAAAGAAGTCGGGGGAGGGCCAAGCGCGAGAGGCGCCCCAGAGCCAGCACCAGGCCAAACGCCAGGGCCAAGAACATGACGAGAAATGTGAGAATCACGGTGATCCGAGCGCCCAGCAAGAGCGCCGGCAGGAACGTTGCGACGTCTTTGAACGAGAATGTCACCGACGTGCCCTCCCCCCGTTCTCCCGCAAATCCGTCAGTACCTTATGACGTCTTCGGCCAGATCGATAGGTTCCTGTCCGAGAGGCCGTACCGATTCATCACGGCCGACAGCGTGCCGTTCACCTTGAGTTCCTCCAACGCCTGACTGAAGGCGTTGTTCAAGTCGTTATCCTCTTTGCGAACGCCGTACCGAGTCCAGTCACTCAAATCAGACTGCGGGACGTAGTTGGTGACGAGCTCGACCCCCGAGGTGGGGTGGACCTTCAGGTACCAGGCGAGCTCCGGCTGGTCGCCGATGATGGCGTCCACCCGACCAGCCGACAAATCCTGGATGTATTCGTCGACGTCCGTGTAGACCTTGACGCCTGTCAGGTCCTTGCGCTTGTTGAGCCAGTCCACGTAGTTGTCGCCACGCATCGCACCCGCGGTGTGCCCTTTCAAGCTCTCCCACGTGGCGATGTGCTTGGGATTCCCCCGCTGGACGATCATCCAATCGGCATAGAAATAGACCGGGACGGTGAAGTCAATCACTTGAAGGCGGGTCGCGGTCACGTGGATGTTCGTCACCAGGTAGTCGAAACGCTTGCTCACGAGGCCCGGTACCATGCTGTCCCACGGGCCCTCAGAGTACGAGATCTTGGTAATGCCCAGCAACTTCGTGGCCGCCATCGTGATGTCGTAATCGATGCCGCGTCGCGCGTTCGTGGACGGATCTCGCCAGTTGTACGGCGCGTCGTTCGTCAGACCGAACGTGATGCCGTTGCTCATGACTCGCTTGAACGAGCCATCCCCTCCCTGATGCGCCAGCCGCACGCCGGTTTCGATGCTGGCTTGCTGGGCCTGCGCCGGCCGAGGCCCAACGAACGTCTCTCCCACGCCGCTCACGACGGCCGCGCCCGTCAACCCGACCGCCCCCTTCAGGACATCCCGACGCTTCACCCGGTATCTCGAGTCCGTCATCTCCACAACCCCCCTCCTCATTCGAAGTACACCGACTTACTGTGATTGTGCTTTCGGGGTTCCGAGATCTCCTTGACGATCCAGCAGGGACTGAAGAAAGCCGCGAGTTCGCGGGTGACGCGGTGCCGTAAAGATCACGGCCGGGCTTCCCTCCTCGACGATCCGTCCCTGGTCCATAACCAGCACCCTGTCTGCAACGTCCCGCACGAATCCCATCTCGTGCGAGACGACGATCATCGTCATCCCTTCCCCCGCGAGCTGCCGCATGACGCGCAGCACTTCTCCGACGAGCTCCGGGTCGAGCGCGGAGGTCACCTCGTCGAAGAGCATCGCTCTCGGTTGCATCGCAAGGGCGCGTGCGATTGCCACGCGCTGCTGCTGCCCTCCGGACAACTGCGAAGGGTAGGCATCCTCCTTATCGGTGAGCCCGACCTTGGCGAGAAGGTCCCGCGCAAGCCGAAGGGCTTCGTCCCGGGGGAGTTTCCGCACGTAGATCGGGGCCTCGGCGACGTTCTGCAGAGCAGTGAGGTGCGGGAAGAGATTGAAGTGCTGGAAGACCATGCCGATCTGCGCTCGAATCGCTTGGACGCGGCGCTCCGGATCCGTGATGATACGGCCATCCTTCTCATAGCGGTACACAGGCCGGTCATCGATGTAGACCGTTCCAGTATCGATCGGTTCCAGATGGTTGATGACGCGCAGGAGCGTACTCTTGCCCACGCCGCTTGGGCCGATGATGACCACAACCTCTCCCCTGCGGACCTCGAGGCAGATATCCTCGAGGACGCGGTGCGATCCAAAGGACTTGCCGACATGCTCGAGCCTGATCATGATGTCATGCCTCTCGCGAGCCTGTGGCCACGGGCGGAGGAACTGCGCGACGGCCCGCAAGCGCCTTCTGGGGAGGTCACGGCCTGGGGCATCGATGCCGAGCGCTGCACGGCCACCGACCTTGGCACCCGACCCTGCATCCCACCGTCGAAGAGATTCCCGACGCGTCGTTTCACCGGAGTCCAGGCTCGATTCTCGAACTATCGGATAGGCGGTCCACCTTGCCGGAAGAGCTTCGAGCGACGTTCGATCGGTCGCGCCGCTCCTGCCGTCTCCTCTGGGGGCGACGATCGCGACCGCGTGGACTCGGCGGCGCTCGAGGCGCGTCACCGGGGTCGGTGGCGACCCCCGACTGCCGGCGCCTGGGCGGGCGCGCACACGGGCTGGTCAGGGCGCGCCCGTCCGCCGCGAGCGTCGGCGTGTCCAGCCCGAGGTAGTCGAGAGTCTCAAGGACGTGCTGCTTGCTCTCGAGATCCACTCGGCGCATGTCCTCGCTCTCGATAGCCGCAACCAGATTGCGATGAGTCTCGACGACGCCCGCCAACGCCCGCGCGTTCTTGTTGGCCAGCGCAATGGCGATGCGGGTATGCGCACGCAGCCCGTCGAGGATCACGACGAGCCTCCGGTGGCCGGAGCGCTCGGCGAGCAGCCGGTGGAACGCGATGTCGAGATCGAGGAGTTCGTCGAACCGGCGCGCACGGACGGCCCGTGCCATCGCCGCGACGCACTCCCGAAGCGCTGCAAGGTCCCGGCCGTGGATCGCGCGGCGAACCACCGCCAGGCGCGCGGCAAGCGCTTCGAGATCAGCCCGCAGGATGAAGATGTCGACTAGCTCTTCCGGGGCAAGCGTGGCGGCGAAACTGCCCCGGTGGGGAAGACGACGGACCAGGCCCTGCTGCTCGAGGTACTGGAGCGCATCGCGAACGGGCCCGCGGCTCACCCCGAGCGACGCGGCGAGCCGTGCCTCGACGAGCCGGCTTCCAACCGGGATGGCCCCGGTCTCGAGAGCCCGGAGGAGCCGCTCGGCTGCGAGCCGGCCCAGGCTCGCGGCCGGAACCGGCGTCAGCACTACGTCGTCGGCGCGACCGTGGCGTGCCGTCGGGCCGGGGTCAAACCCGTCCGCTCGACCCGCATTGGGCTCCGGGTATGGAATATCCTCGACCTCCCAGCCTCACCGGGCTGGTGAAAGATGTCGATCGTCAACAGTTTACCGCTTTCTGACCGCCTGCCACAAGCGGGGCGCTTCCCTCTCCTCTTCTTCGGGCTTTGCGAGCGTCACCCGGCTCGTAGGTGGAGGCCCCAGCGCCCGCGTATCGCCGACGGCTGTGGGCGCCTACAAGAGCGCACCGCGTGCGACGATCGGCCACAGGGCTTCCACCCGAGAGTTCCGCACGCCCACGTACCAGTCGTACATGTTTACCGTGGGATCGCAGTGGCCGGGCACGAGCCGGAGCTTGGTCCCAACCCGCACGGGGGCGCCGGGGTCGGCCAGATGCAACGTCCCGTGCTCGTCTGACGCCCCCCGATACTCGACCCCGGCGATGCCGGAGACGAGCGGCAAGCCCGAGTCGACGCTGACGGCCTTGAGGCCGGCATCGACCACCGCGCGGTCCCTCGTGGTCCGGCTCATGACCGTCGTGTACACGAACAACGAGTGCTCGAACTCGTGTATCGGCTTCCCGTCCTGGCCCAGATTCCTACCGTAGTCCGCGTCCATGAAGATGTAGGAGCCGGGCTGGATCTCGGTGAAGAGGCCGCTCGTTGCCTCAAACGAATACGTGCCCGTTCCGGCGCCCGTGACCACCTCGCACGCGATCCCGTCCCGGCGAAGCATATCAAGCGTCTCCCCAACCCACGCGCAGGCGCGTTGAATCGCTTCGCGTCGTTCGTCGAAGCTCCTGATGTGCTGGGCAGACCCTTGGTACGCGTGAATGCCCGCGAAATGCAACCCCGTCAAGCGGTGGATGTGCCGGGCAAGCACGACGGTCGGTTCCCCGGGGTCCACGCCGCATCGCTCTGCACCGACGTCCGTCTCGACAAGCACCGGGAGCCGAACCCCGAAGCGAACAGCGGCCGCGTTCAGGTCGGTGATGTTCGCGGGGTCGTCGGCACACACGGCCACGTGCGCTTCCTTAGCGAGTGCGACCAGGCGGGCGATCTTCTTCGGACCGACGACCTCATTGCTGACGAGCACATCGTGAACTCCGCCGTAGACCATCATCTCGGCTTCGCTCACCTTCTGACAACACACGCCGACGGCCCCGAGTTCCATCTGACGCCGCGCGATCACCGCGCACTTGTGTGTCTTCGCGTGCGGGCGGAGCCGGACCGACGCCGCCGCAGCGGCGGAGGCCATGCGCTGAAGATTCCGTTCGAACGCATCGAGCTCGACGAGGAGGCACGGTGTGTCTACCTCTTCGAGCGGCATACCGATCTCAGCAGGCAACCGAGTGTCCATGCACCACCACCGTGCACGGTGCTGTCTTGAACCGAGCCAACCCGCCAAGCCTGGAACCGACATTGCGACGGCCGAGCGCCCCCTCCCCGGGGGGCGCTCGGTCTTACGGCACGCCCGCGGCGCGCTCAGACGGGCTCGATCGGGGCGTAGTCGTTCGGGCGCTCCCCTCCGTAGTGCTTCTCGATCTGGACCAAGTTGGTGTACGCCACGGGTCCCTGGGCGAGCTGCGACGACCCACGCTGGGACGTCAGCACGTTGGCGCAGCCGCCGCGGTCGAGGGCGCCGATCTTGCCCGGTTCGGCGGACCTGTACCAGGAGCCCTGGTGAAGAACCACGACCCGCGCGCGGACGCGGCCGGTGACGACCGCCGCGGCCAGCACCTGGCCGCGGTCGTTGAAGACCCGGACGACATCGCCCGTCTTGATTCCCCGGGCCGTCGCGTCTGCGGGATTGAGAAACACGGGCTCGTACCCGTTGACCTTGCTCATGTCGTGCAACTCCAGCACGTTGTCGTAGGACGAATGGCGGCGCCAGATCGGGTGCTTGGTGATCAGGTGGAGCGGGTAGGTCGCCGCCTTTGGGCTGCCCAGCCACTCGAACGGCTCCATCCACTGCGGCGTCGGCGGGCAGTCTGCGTACCCGTACTTCGCGATCGTCTCCGAGTAGATCTCGATCTTGCCCGACGGCGTGTTCAGCGGGTGCCCCGCCGGGTCCTTGCGGAAGTCGGCGAAGGCCACGTACGGGGTCTCGTCGATCGCGAGCTCGTAGTAGCCGACCTGCTTGAACCGCTCGTAGCTCATGGGGATCTTGGCGCTGGCATAGATCTTCCGCAGCCACTGGTCGTCCGTCTCCAGGCCCATCGTGAACTTATCCTTGAAGCCGAGCCTGGCTGCGAGCGCCTTGAAGACGTCGAAGTCCGACCTGGACTCGCCCAGCGGCTCGACCGCCTTGTGCTGGTACACCACGTACCGCCACGTCTGGCTGATATCGTCCCGCTCGAGCAGGGTATTGATCGGCAGGACGATGTCCGCGTGGCGCGCCGTCGACGTCCACCAGCTATCCTGGATGATGATCGTCTCCATCTTCCGGAACACCTGAAGGTTCTTGTTGACCTCATCGTGCTGGTTCAGCGTGGAGCCGCCGACCCAGTAGATCAGTTTGATCTCGGACTTCCCCGGCTGCGGGTACTGGTACGTCTTCCCGTTGTGGTGCAGCGTCACCGGCGCGTTCAGCACCGCGTCCGCAAACTGCTGGTCAAGGACGATCTGGGTCACCGGGTTCGGCGCCCCGGGGAACCCCGTGGGGCCTTGGCCCGTGACCCGTGCGTCCCCGGCCGAGCCGAAGCCAGGAATCGACGCGGTCAGCCCGCCGCCCGGCAGCCCAAACTCGCCTTTGAGGGCGGCGAGCGTGATCAGCATCCGGACCTGCTGCTCGCCGTGGTCCTGGCGCTGGATGCCGAACCCCGTCGTGATCTTCACGCGCGGCGTCTGCGCGTACTCGTGCGCCAGCGCCCGGATCCGGTCTGCCGGGATGTCCGTCAGCCGGGCCGCCCACTCCGGCGTCTTCGGCTGCTTGTCCGTCTCCCCCATCACGTACTGCCGGAACGGCTCGAACCCGTACGTGTACGTGTCCATGAACGCCTTGTTGTACAGGTTCTCGCCGATCATCACGTACGCGATCGCGGCGGCGAGCGCGGAATCGGTGCCGGGGCGGACGGGGATCCATTCGTCCGATACCTCAGCGGTCTGCGTATACACCGGGTCGATCGTGATCAGCTTGCCGCCCCGCTGCTTGAACGCGGCGATCCACTCCCACATGCGGCCCTGCAGCGGTCCCACGACCTTCTGGATGTTCATCGGGTCGCTGCCCCAGACCACGAGCAGGTTCGTGTTGGCGACGGTGTCGGCCCACGAGTCGTCCGGGAAAATCACGCCCCAGGAGTAGGGCGCCGCCCACTGCCACGCGGGATAGCTCTTGTTGCCGATACGGTTCGTGTACCCGCCGTACAGGCTCAAGAACCGGCTGAGCTGCCCGGTCTTGGTGTTGAGCAGCCCCGTCGTCGACCAGCCGCCGATCATCCCGCCGAAGATGGCCTCGTTCCCGTACTGCGTCTTTACGCGCTTGAGCTCTTGCGCCACGAGGTCGAGGGCCTCGTCCCAGCTAACGCGCCGGTACCGCGGGACTCCCCGCGTGTTGCGGTTCCCCCCGCCGCCCGGCTTCCAGTCGACCCGGACCATCGGGTGCAGGATCCGGTCGGGCGCGTAGTTCCGATGGTGCCAGTGCAACGCCATGGGCGAGGCGATGTTGTTGGGATAGTCGAGGCTGCTGAGCCGGACAATCCGGCCATCCTTCACGTGGACGTTGATCAGCCCCTCGTTGTCCGAGCTCGCCAACATCTGCTCCGTGCCCGCGGGTGGGTCCAGGACCGGCGGAACCGCCGCTGGCGCGGCCGCAGCCGCGGGCCGAACGCCGCCCGGCAGCCCGCCGAGAAACGACGCACCGGCCGCGACGGTGCCGGCACCCTTGAGGAACTCCCGGCGCCGCACGCGGCGCGCCGGCCGATCAGATCCCGTTTGCTCTTCGGAAGATGCACTCATCTCTAGACCTCCCCGCCCTCGTTCCTACGAGGGCTGTACCGGCGCCCAGTCGTTGGGGCGGGCGCCGCCGAAATACTTCTCGATCTGCACCAAGCCCGTGTGGCAGACCGGTCCCTGCGCGAGCTGTGACGTCCCCCGCTGCGCGGTCAGCGTATTGACGCATCCGCCGCGGTCCAAAGCGCCGATCTTGCCGGGCTCCTCGGGACGGTACCAGGCTCCCTGGTGCAGGACGACCACCTGCGGACGGACCTGCTGCGTCACGACCGCAGCCGCGAGCACCTGACCGCGGTCGTTGAACACCCGGACGATATCGCCCGTCTTGACCGCACGAGCCGCCGCGTCCTTGGGGTTGATCCACACCGGCTCGTGCCCACGCACCTTGCTGAACTGGTGCAACGTCTCCACGTTGTCGTAAGAGGAGTGCCGCCGCCACTGCGGGTGCTTGTTGATGAGATGGAGCGGGTACTGCTGCGTCTTCGCGCTGCCCAGCCACTCGAAGGGCTCCATCCACTGCGGCGTCGGCGGGCAGTCCGCGTACCCGTACTTCGCGATCGTCTCCGAGTAGATCTCGATCTTGCCCGATGGCGTGTTCAGCGGGTGCCCCGCCGGGTCCCTGCGGAAGTCCGCGAAGGCCACGTACGGCGCCTCGTCCACCGGCAACTCGTAGGACCCGACCTCCCTGAACCGCTCGTAGCTCATCGGAATCTGCGCAACCGAGTACAGCTTGCGAAGCCAAGCGTCCTCGGTCTCCATCCCCATCGTGAACTTGTCCTTGAACCCCAACCGCGCGGCCAGTTCCGTGAACACCTCAAAGTCGGACTTGGATTCGCCGAGCGGCTCGATGATCTTGTGCTGGTAGACCACGTACCGCCAGAATTGGGTGATGTCGTTGCGCTCGAACAGCGTGTTGATCGGCAGCACGATGTCGGCCATCCGCGCCGTGGGAGTCCACCAGCTGTCCTGGACGATGATGGTCTCGATCTTCTGCAGCGCCTGCAGGGTCAGATTGATCTGGTCGTGCTGGTTGAGGACCGCTCCGCCGACCCAGTAGATCAGCTTGAGCTCCGACTTCCCCGGCTGCGGATACTGGTACGTCTTCCCGTTGTGGTGCATCGTCACCGGCGCGTTCAGCACGGCGTTCGCAAACTGCTGGTCCAGGATGATCTGGGTCACCGGGTTCTGGACGCCGGGGAACAGGTCGGGACCGCGGCCCCGGACCCGCGCGTCCCCGGCCCCGGCGAATCCGGGGATCTCGAACGACAGTCCGCCGCCCGGGAGCCCGAACTCGCCTTTGAGGGCGGCGAGCGTGATCAGCATCCGGACCTGCTGCTCACCGTGATCGTTCCGCTGGATCCCGCGCGCGCAGGAGATCTTCACACGCGGCGTCTGCGCGTACTGGTGCGCCAGCGCCCGGATCCGGTCTGCCGGGATGTCCGTCAGCCGGGCCGCCCACTCCGGCGTCTTCGGCTGCTTGTCCGTCTCCCCCATCACGTACTGCCGGAACGGCTCGAACCCGTACGTGTACGTGTCCACGAACGCCTTGCTGTACAGGTTCTCGCTGATCATCACGTACGCCATGGCCGCCATGAGCGCGCTGTCGCCGCCGGGGCGGATCGGAATCCACTCGTCCGATATCTCCGCGGTCTCTGTATACACCGGGTCGATCGTGATCAGCTTGATGCCGCGCTGCTTCATCGTCTTCACCCATTCCCGGATCCGGGCGTACGATGGGGCGCGGACCTTCAGGCAGTCGATAGGATCGGAGGCCCAGAAGATAAACAGTGTTGTGTTGGCCAGCGTGTCCGCCATCGAGTCGTCCGGGTACATCTGCCCCCACGAGTACGGGGCGCCCCACTGCCAACACGCGTAGCTCTTGTTGCCGATCAGGCTGGTGTACCCTCCGTACAGGCCCAGGAACCGGCTGACTTGGCCGACCTTGGTGTGGAGGTTTCCCGCGGTCTGCCATCCCCCGATCACCGACCCGAGGATCGCTTCGTTTCGATACCGTCCCTTGACCCGCTCAAGCTCACGGGCGACGAGGTCGAACGCCTCGGCCCAGCTCACTCGCCGGTAGCTCGGAACGCCGCGCGTCATCGGATTGCCGCCGCCCGGCTTCCAGTCCCTCCGCACCATCGGGTAAAGGATGCGGTCCGGCGCGTACACGCGGTGGTGCCAATTCAGCGCCATCGGCGCCGCTTCGTTCTCGGGGTAGTTGAGGCTGCTCAGACGGAAGATCCGCCCGTCCTTCACATGCACGTTGATGAGGCCCTCACTGTCCGCGCTGGTCAGGACCTGCTCGGTGCCGGCCGGGGGATCCAGCGGAGTGGACGTCGTCATGGGAGTGGCGGCGGACGCGCTAGAATCCAGGATCGCGGGTCCGGTGAGGAGCGTTGCCCCGGCCGTGGCGGCACTCAATCCCAGATCCCTGAGGAATTCCCGACGGTTCATGCCCGCACCGTTTGCCTTTGCGCGCCCATCCTTCCTCGTCGCCCCCATCGTCTGACCTCCCGATCCCGCCGTAACGTCCGGCCGGGTTCTCAAGACGCCCGCGCGAGCTACGTCATTGTCTGGCATTACGGTACCAATCATGCGGTCGTCTAGGGTATCCGATCTACGCCTGATTCCTCGGCTCGGGGGACCGCCCGATCCGGGTCGGCCAGCACCCATCAAGAGGCGGCCCCGCCGTGCGTGGCGAACGTACGGACGCAGCCCGTGCAGCCTACGCAGCATACCGCGAACCTCAAGGAGGGCACGATGGCGCTTCCCAAAGCATACGACGAGTTCAAACACACGTTCCCGGAGGTCTGGCAGGCGTACGACCGGCTTGGAGCCGCGGCTCACACGGCCGGCCCGCTCGACGAGAAGACTCGGGCACTCGTCAAGCTCGCGCTCGCGGTCGGAGGGCAGCATGAGGGCGCGACACACGCCCACGTCCGATCGGCGAGGCGAGCCGGGGCCACGCCTGACGAGATCCGGCATGTCGTCCTGCTCGCGGTCACTACGCTGGGGTTTCCCGCGATGATGGCCGCCCGCACATGGGTGGAAGAGGTGCTTGCTCAGGACGCCGGCCGGTAGGGCAAGCGCGCAGATCGCCGGAAACGCGCCGGCTAAGGGGGCGCATCGCCGTCCGCGGAGGCCGCGCCGATTGCGCAGCGCAGCCATCCGGCGTCGCGGCGCAGGTGTCCCTCGAGCAGGCCTGCCGCTTCGCGGTAGAATCCGGTCGCACCCTCGCGTCTGACGTCTGTGGCCCACCGGGGTGCCCATCGGAGGAGGTGCCGATCGAGGAACTCCAGCTGCCTGCGCAGCGGGTCGCGCCCGATGAGCGAGACCGGCTGCGCGGCGGACAGTCGGGCGAGATGCTGCATGATCGACAACTCGACCGCGATGTGATCGGCCGGAGCCCCGAACTCCGGACCTACCTCGACGCCCTGGGCGCGCAGGAATGCGGTGACCTGGGCGAACGCCTCGCCGTAAAACCGCCGCTCCGCCCCGTAGAGCGACTCGTACGGAGGCGCCAGCCCGGGGCCGGGCCCGATGAACAGCCGGGCATAGTCCGCGGCGAGGTCCTCGACCACCGCCGCAGGGTCCCGGTCGCGGTGCTCTGCTAGGAACGCGAGCAGCCCGGCGGCGTCCACCTCGACCTCGCAGGCAACGGCGAGATCTCGCAGCTCCGTCCGGGCGCCCTCCCCGCACAGCCGCAGCCACGTGTCCCGGTCGAGTTCGCGCGCAAACGCCCCCGACAGGAAGCCGTACAGATCGGCCCGCGCGGCGCATCCGGCCGCCGCGCCGCCGTCCCCGCCCCCCACTGCGATCACGCGCCCGGAGGCGGCGTGAACGCCGTGATGGCCGGGGGCATCCCCACATACTTCTCCACTTCGACCAGCGCCGTGTGCGACGGATTACCGTCTGACAGTTTCGAGTTTGGCGCGTCCGAGCTGACCGTGTTGATGTTGCCATGGCGGTCGAGCGTGCCGGGTTGGCCCGAGGTCAGCGGATCGTACCAGCCGCCCTCGTGTATCGCCACCACGCCGCGGCGGGTCCTCGCCGTCACCACGGCCCCGGCAAGCGTCTGGCCGCGGTCGTTGAACACGCGCACGACGTCCCCGTTGGCGATCCCCCGCGCCGCCGCATCCTGGGGGTGGATCCAGATCGGTTCCCGCGCGCCGACTTCGTAGCGCTGCCGAAGTCGCGTCTGGTCCAGTTGCGAGTGCAGCCGGTCCCTCGGGTGCGGCGAGAGCAGGTGCAGCGGGAACCTCGCCACGAGCTGGCTGCCGAGCCATTCGTCCGGCGCGATCCAGGTCGGGTGTGGCGGACAGTCGTCGTAATTGAACGACGCGATCTTCTCCGAGTAGATCTCGACCTTCCCCGATGGCGTGCCGAGCGGGTGCGCGACGGGATCCGCCCGGAAATCTCCGTATCCGACGAGTTGATTGGCCGCGTCCAGCACGGGGAATTCGAGATAGCCCTGCTTCCAGAAGGCGTCGAAATCCGGCATGTCCACCCCGCGGGCGTGGGCTTGCTGCAGCGCGGCGCCGTAGAACTGGCGGAGCCACGCCATCTCGTCCTTCCCTTCGGTGTACTGCGCGCCGACGCCCAGGCGGTCGGCCAGGGCTGCGCAGATGTCGAAGTCGTGCCGCGCCTCGAACACCGGCGGCACGGCCTGCTGCATCGCCGCGATGAACTGGCTGGTGGCGACGATGTCATTCCGCTCGAGCGTCGTCGTCGCCGGGAGCACGATGTCCGCGTGCTTCGCTGTGGCCGTCCAGGAGTACTCATGCACGATCGTGACCTCGGGACGCTGCCACGCCTGGAGCACCCGGTTGACGTCCTGGGCGTGGTGGAACGGGTTGCCGCCGGCCCAGTACACCAGTTTGATCCCGGGGTACGCGATCTTCTGGCCGTCGTAGTCGATTGTCTTACCGGGATTGAGGAGCAGATCGACCCACATGTTGATCGGGACGAAGTCTTTGACCGGGTTCGACCCCGTAGACAGCCCCGGCACGCTCGGGGCGGTCCCAAGGGGAGCACCGACGCGTCCCGGGAAGTCGATCTGGATACCGCCGCCCGGCTGGCCGAACTGGCCTAGCATCGCGGACAGCACGATCATCATCCACACCGGCTGCTCGCCGTGCGCCGCCCGCTGCAGCGGGTAACCGCCCATCAGCACGGTGCGCGACCTCGCCATCCGCCGCGCCAGGCCCCGGATCGTAGCCGCGGAGACCTCGGTGATCGGCGCCGCCCACTCCGGCGACTTCGCCTGACCATCGGTCTTGCCGGTGAGGTAGTCGGCGAACCTGTCGAACCCGACGGTGTACTTATCGAGAAATGCGCGGTCGTAGAGATTCTCGGT
>DASPUZ010000194.1:0-15264 GCA_035622635.1 bacterium
CGTAGACATTGTGCAGCCTTACGCTAACGTCCGTCCCGAGGACGTCCGGGACATCGTCTACGGCGCGATCTTCACCCGAGGAAGAGACGACCTGAAGAACACAGCGATCTGGATCGGCGGCACCAACTTCCCCCAAGCCGAGGAGATGCTGAAGGTAATAACGGGCACCTTCTTCGGCTACTTCCACGTATCGGTCATGCTGGACGCCATGGGCTGTACGACCACATCCGCAGCGCTCGTCGCCAGGATCGCCCAGACCATAGAGCTGCGGGGGTGCAAGGCCGTCATCTTCGGAGGCGGCGGCCGGGTCGGGGCGCGGGCCGCGACGCTGATGGCCAGCGAGGGCGCTCGCGTGCTGCTCGCCCTACGAAGATCCCCGACCGTCGAACGGGCCGAAGCCCTGTGCCGGGATCTCCGCAGCCGGTATGGCGTCGAAGCGACATGCGAGGTGGTGGAGACCGACTCCGAACGGCAGAGCGCGCTGGATGGCGCTACTATACTGGTGAACACCGGGCCGCCCGGCCTGCGAACCGTCCCGCGGGCGATCTGGTCGGCGGTGCCGACCCTCCAGGCGGTCGCCGACGTCAACGCCGTGCCGCCGCTGGGGGTAGAGGGCGTCGAGATGGGCGATAATGGCACCGTACGCGACGGCAAGAAGTCCTTCGGCGCCATCGGCCTAGGGATCTTCAAGATGAAGGTACATTACGCATGTGTGGCACAGCTGTTCGAGCGTAGCGATCTGGTGGTCGATCATGTCAAGGGCTATGAGATCGCCAAGGAGGTAGCCGCGACTACGGCCGGCACGTAGGAGGCGCCGACAAGGAAGACCCTCCGGTGCGCTACGCACCAGAAGCCCGGCACGTTTGCATGCGCGGTCGCCCTGCGTGCCTTGGCAGCAAGCCTTGCCATGGAGGGTCTGTTCGTCTTATCGGCCAGGCCGACGCGTCGTCCAGCATCCCGAACGTCAAGGAGATCGCAGCCGGCTAGATTTTGTGGGTCCCGGCAAGACCTTTCAGGGCCGGAAATCATAGCAGGCGCGAGAGGAGGCTAGGGACGATGCCGCGAGTGGTGGGAATCGATCCGGGCACGGTGAGTTTTGACGTCTGCGGACTTGAGAATGGACGAGTCTTCCTGGACACGTCAATCCCGTCCCCGGAGATCGCCGCCAACCCTGAGACGATGGTGAACCTCCTTCGGTCGGCGATGCCGCTGGACCTCATCGCCGGGCCGTCGGGCTACGGTCTGCCTCTAGTCAGAATCGAAGATGTGGACGAGCCCGCGATCGCCCTGGTGATCCTGGTAAATGCCGAGGATCGCGAGCGCATCGCGGTGCTGGGCGGGTTGCGGCGGCTCATCCTGCGCATGAAAGAGGTACGTCTCCCCGTCGTCTTCACGCCCGGGGTGATTCACCTGCCCACCGTCCCGCGCCACCGCAAGGCAAATAAGATTGACATGGGTACGGCAGACAAGCTCGCTTGCTGCGCGCTGGCCATCGCCGATCAGAGCCGGCACCTGGGCATTCCGTTCGCAGAGACCGCCTTCGTCCTCGTCGAACTGGGCGGAGCCTACACCGCCGTGCTCGGCGTCGAGGGTGGGCAGATCGTCGATGGCCTCGGCGGCACCACAGGTGGCCCCGGCTTTTACTCGCTAGGCATGATGGACGGCGAGGTCGCCTATCTGCTCAACGGCTTCCCGAAGGAGACGCTGTTCTCGGGCGGCGCTGCGGACATTGCCGGCCGCAGGGATCTGACGCCCGAAGCGTTCGCCAGCGCCGTCGCGACCCACAGCGCCCCGCGCGACGCGTGGGAGGCGGTCCTGGAGGGCGTCACGAAAAGTGTGGCTGCCGAGCTGACAGTCGTCTCCCGGCCACGGGAGATCCTCCTGTCAGGGAGACTGTGCCGCACTGAAGCGGTACGGGCAGACCTCGACCGACGGCTCGCGCGGTTCGCGCCCGTGCGCCGGGTCCAGGGCATCGCCACGGTGGCCAAGGAGGCTGCGCAGGGCTCCACCCTCTTGGCCGACGGTCTGGTTGGTGGTCCCTATGCACCTCTGGTGGAGGCGATGCGTCTGCGGGAAGCGACCGGGAGCACGCTCGACTACCTATTCCTTCACGGAGGCGACCAGATCAGGGCGCGCTTCCCATGAAGGTGTGCCGGGCGCGGGGTCGGGCAGCGTATGCCGTTCATCATCGAAAGCATCGTCTCGACTGAGGGCAGTGACGGCCGGGTAAACTTCGCGCCCATGGGAGTAGTGTGGGAGCCGCCGCAGCTCACCCTCAGACCATATATAGACACCACCACCCTCCGCAATCTGCGAGTCACCCGAGAGGCGGTGATCAACCTCACCGACAACGTCCTGCACTTCGCCCACAGCGCCTTGACGGATCTCGCGCTTCCCGGCCATCCCTCGCATCATGTACGAGGGGCAATCCTGGAGGATGCGTGCGCGTATTACGGGGTGGCGGTCGACGCGGTGACGGAGCAAGGTGACCGGGCACGGGTGCCGTGTCACATCGTCGAGGAACAATGGCTCCGGCCATTCTTGGGATTCAACCGGGCGCGCAGTGCCGTCATCGAGGCGATCATTCTCGCGACACGGCTGCGGTGGCTGTCTAGAGACGACGTGTCCCGAGAACTGCAACGACTCGCGCAGATTGTGGACAAGACCGGGGGCGCTCCCGAACACGAGGCGTTGGCTTTCGTTGACCGGCACGTGTGTCGCTGGTTAGCCAGCCCCGAGGCAACTCGCGATGGATGAGCGCGCAGTCCGTGTCGTCGCGCACGCTAGGCTGCACTTCGGCCAGCTCGACTTGAACGGCGGGCTGGGAAGGCAATTCGGATCGATTGGCTTGGCTATCGAAAGGCCGCGTGTCGTCCTGGAGGCCTCTCCGGCCGCCGGGTTCTCGGCTGAGGGCCCGGACGGCGAGCGTGTAGAGCAGGCGGCGGCGCGCTTCTATCAGACCACAGGTGGTTTCCCGGCCGCCAGGATCCGCGTCCTGGAGTCCATCCCGGCCCACGTCGGCCTCGGTTCGGGGACACAGGTGGCGCTGGCCACGGGTCTGGCGCTGGCCCGACTCGCTCGCATCGAATTGGACACGTGGCAACTCGCCCGGATCATGCACCGGGGCAAGCGTTCGGGTATCGGGATCGGCGCCTTTGCTTTCGGGGGATTCATCGTCGATGGCGGCATTGACAACACCTCGAACGGTGCCGCCATCCCCCCGATCCTGTGTCGGCACCCATTCCCCGATGATTGGTGGGCAGTAGTTGCCGTCCCCGGCGGGAACCAAGGCATGTCCGGCGCCGCGGAAGACGACGCTTTTGCCCATGCCCCACCCATGGATCCGGAACGCGTCGGAGAGATCTGCCGCTTGCTGGTCATGCAACTCTTGCCGTCGCTCATGGAGCGTGACCTCCGGGGTTTCGGTGCAGCGCTGACTCGGATCCAGGAACTCCTGGGTGATTACTTCGCCACGGCGCAGGGCGGACGGTTCTCGACGCCTTTGGGGAAAACGCTCGCGGACTTGATGTTTGAGGCGGGAGCCAGCGGCGTCGGGCAGAGCAGCTGGGGCCCAACCGTCTATGGCCTGGTGCAAGACGAGGGCACAGCCCGAGCTCTCGCCGGGCGCTTGGCGGGTGCGGTGCTGCCCGGAGAGGGGGCGGAGATCTTGTGCGTTCGCGCGGCCAACACGGGCGCGGCCTGCGTACCGGTGACCGGCACGGGAGCGGCGCAGATGCCGGCCGGATGGCGATGACTGTGTTGATCCTGGGGGTGTCCACGCGCGCGATCGCCCAGTCGGCCACGCGGGCGAGCTACGACGTGCGAACCATAGACTTCTTTGGTGACCGCGATCAGGAACGCTGCTGTCCGAACCTGTCGCTGCGCCGCGATCTGCAGGTACCGTTCAGCGCGTGGGAACTATTCCGGGCAGCGCTCCGGGACGATGCACAACCGGTGGACGGCGTAGTCTATCTCGCCAATTTGGAGAACCACCCTGACGTCATCGCGGCGCTGGCGACCCGCTTCCGCGTGCTGGGCAACGCTTCGGCCACGGTGGCATCGGTCCGCAACTGGGAGACACTGGCCGCCTCCGTCAACGGGCTGGGGTTTGCCACGCCTCGGACCTTACGCACAGAAGACGCCCCCCCGGAGAGGCGTTGGCTCTCCAAGCCGCGCCGCAGCGGCGGCGGAGCGGGCATCAGGCCATGGCAAGGCGAGCCATTGCGCCGGGGACGTATCGTCCAGGAGTACGTCGAGGGACCTCCCTGCTCGGTGACGTTCGCCGCGGACGGGAAGCGAGCCATTGTGTTGGCCATCAACGAGCAACTCATCGGGCGGCGGGAATTCGGCGCGACCGGCTTCCAGTACTGCGGGAACATCCTCCCTCTGGCGGCCGGGCGGGATCCGGCACTTGCTGACCGGCTTCAGGTTCTCGTCGACGGGCTCGTCCGGGACTTCGGGCTGGTGGGGGTCGGCGGCGTGGACTTCGTGCTGGCGGACGAGCAGCCCGTGATCTTGGAGGTCAACCCCCGCTACACGGGCTCGATGGAGCTCATCGAACGGGCCACCGGTCTGTCGGTATTCGAGACGCACCTGCATGCCATCGATGGCATGCTCCCGGAGACCGGAATGCTGCGCGCCTTCACAGGCTACTGGGGGAAGGCGATCGTGTTCGCCAGCCGTCCCATCGTCATGGCGGATCATGAATCGTGGCTGGAGCGGGGTCTCTGCGACGTCCCCCACGCAGGGGACCGGATCGAAGCCGGCCAGCCCGTCTGTACGGTCATGGCACAAGGCACGACCCGGGAATTGTGCCTGGCCGCGCTAGCGGCCGGCGCAAAGGAGGTGTACCGTGAGCTCGATGGATAGGAAGCCGGGGCGTCTGGTGCTCATCCCCGCGCGCACGGCGAGGCAAGGACAGCAGATCAACATCGGCAAGGAGAATCCGGACTACCAGGCCATCGTTCAGACGCTTACCGTGAACGCCGCCGACCTGGCACGATTGGGCATCGCAGACGGCGCGCGGATCCGGGTTCGTTCGCCTCACGGTCAAGAGATCTTCCGCTGCCAGGCCGGCGACATCCCCGAGGGTTTGGCCTTCGTGCCCTACGGACCGCCGGCGAACCGCCTGATTGGGGCGTCGACGGGGGGGACGGGCATGCCCGAATCGAAGGGCATCGAGATCGAGCTCGAACCGCTGGAAGGAGAGGACGCACGATGACTCGCTGGCTTCAGGTGTGGGGATGGGCCGAGGAGAACGACCGGACTCGCCGCCTTCAGGAGGCGATCGACTACTTCCGCCTGGATCCCACGGAGGTTCTGGGTCGGCCCGAAGTCGAGAATGAGCTCCTCGAGCGCTATACCCAGGCGGTAAATAAGGGGCCCGACCCGCAGGCCTCCCCGCCTCCCGAACAGTAGTCCGCCTCATTCCGGTCAATTTCGCCTCCCACATCCCCTGTCTTTTTGTCTTTTCGAAGGTCTTTCCGGGACTTGCGGGAGATCTCGAGAAATGCTATGCATATTAATTAATTCGGTTTAGTACAATATGCCTACATCGGGGGAGGGGAAACGGAGTGACACCGAGCGCGGAGGACGGGAGAAGTTCCACGACGTCTCGCACCGGGTCGTCTCAGGGAGGTCCCGAGGACGAGACTCATGCGGTCGTCACTTACACGCTCTATGATCAGAATGGCCGGCAGATACCGTGCCATCTGTGTGGTGGGACCGACTGCTGGACGGTCGAGCGGGAAGGAGTGGTGTTCGTGTGTGAGCACGAGCCCATTGCGCTCACCCGGGGTGCGATCCGGCAGCTGAGCAGTATGCCGGCCAGCCGGGTGGCCGCCTTCGAGTTCGTCGGCCTCAAGAAGCCGCTTCCCGCGTCGGGCATGGTCCCCTGGGTCTGCGGCCTGGGGACTTAGTCCCGATCGCTCCTGGGTTTCCGGCGACCTGACCACCGCTGCGTCAGCCGCACGTGTCGCGTCGGCGGCGCAGGCGGTGTCAGGTAACCCCAGTCGAGATGCTGTTCCTGAGTGTACGCTTTGCCCAGCATCAGGGCCATGTGGGCCTTCATCAGTTCTCGCCCCAGGTAGAAGGCGTGGGTGGGCTCCTCGACCTGGAGTTGCCCGAAGATCTCCTGGATGTCGCGGCCGGTGACAAAGCGTTCAGCGTTGAAGACGCAGATCTGGTCGTCGGTCACGAAGATGCGATAGTTTGGGTCTCGGATCTGACGATGGAGCGCGCGCAGTTCGTCCAGCGTGTACCGTGACGCACGGCGGTCCTTGACGACCAAGAGCCGGTCTTCCAGATTCTTGGGCAGTACGCCGTGCGCGTGGCTGTAGGCAGCCAGCCGGCGGGCGATATCGAGTTCCCGGACCGTACCGCGGGTCCACGACGCCACCTCGGTCGTCAGCACGTAGGTCACGCCCACCTCTTGCGCCAACCCCGCGAGGAGAGCGTTCACGCCGATGGTGTCCGCGTCCAGGAGTTCGGTAATGTGGTGTGTGCCGATCATCACCTCCGCTTGCGGCCAGCGTCGGCGGACTTCGAGGAGCCGCTCCAGCGACTCCACAAATCCGAAATTCAACGGCGCAACGATCGGATCGATGACGTAGCGGAGCCCCAAGCGCTCCAGGGCGGCGACGTTGGCCGCAAGCGATGGCATCCCGCCGTCGAAGTCCGGCACCACCACGGGCACGGCACGCAGGCGCGGCGCCAATTCGAGGTTGGACGCGTTGAGGCTTAGAACGTAGTCTACCCCCGCAGCATCCGCATCCAGGATCTCGCCCTGGTCGAAAGTATCGATGCTCACGGCAAATCCGTGCTGCTTGAGCAGCATCACGGCCTCGCTCACCTGCGGCCAGCGATTACCGACGGCGCATCCCAGGTCGATAACATCGGCGCCTGCCTGTCGATAGTACTCCGCGCGGGCCAGTAGGCCATCGAGGGATAGAATCGAGGCGTTGTGGATCTCGGCCACGATCTTGATGGTGTAAGTCCCGTAGCCCGCACGCTCCGTCGGCCGGCCGAAGTGCTCGGGAAGATCCAGGAGATCCTTGGGCCCCCGGACAACGCGCACGCCGGCCCGATCCTCCAGAACGGCCAAATCGCCTTCGCAGAGACCGGGAATCATCACAAGACTCGCCAGGCGCGGTGGTGTCAGGTGGGATGCGATCCACGAGGTCGTCATCAGCGCGGCCACGGTGATCGGCATGACCGCCACCTCGTACTCAAACGCGGGCCGCATCCCGTCCAGCACACCCCGCAGCGCCCGCTCCGCCAGGCGTCCCGTGACGAAGACGATCTTTTCGGAGGCTCCGGCTCCGGTTTCGCCCATAGCTGCGCCGTCTACCACATGACGGCTCCGCCGTTGACCACGATGGTCTGCCCCGTGATGAAATCAGCGTCGGGGCTGGCCAGGAAAACGGCTGCGGCAGCCACATCCTCAGGGCGTCCCCAGCGCCCGAGGGGCGTCGTCTTGACGACGCGCTCCCGCAGATCCGGCGCGAGCGTCTGCCCCCACTCGGTTTCGATCCATCCCGGCGCGATGACGTTGACGCGGATCGCCGGAGAGAGACTACGAGCGAGAGATTTGGAATACGCCCAGACGGCCCCCTTGGCCAAGGAGTAAAGGGTGCCGTGGTGGGTCCCCATGCCGGTAAAGATGTGGTCCCACGCGATGTTGATGATCTTGCCCCCGCCCTGTCGATGCATGACCGCCGCCGCCACCTGGCAGCCGTGGATCGTGCCCTTCACATCGACGCGCAGCAGCAGGTCGACCTGCTCGGCGAAGCTCAGTTCGCCGCCATCCCCGGTGAGGACGTCGGCCCCGGCATTGTTGACCCAAATGTCGACCCGGGCAAACCTGGCCATCACGGCGTCGCCGAGCCGCTGCGTATCCTCGAACGTGGCCACGTCGGCTTGGATTGCGAGCGTGCGATCCAGTCCGATGGCCGCGGCGACTTCCCGTGCAGCCTGCTCGTTCCTCAGGTAGGACAGAGCCACGCGGGCGCCCTCGCGCCCGAACGCCAGCGCCACGGCCCGCCCGATGCCACGGCTCCCGCCGGTTACGACGGCCACCTTGTCCGCCAGCCTCATCCGTCACACTCCCCGAGCTTCGTTCTCCAGCTCCCGGCGCCAAGTCCTCCACGGCCGGGGATTCCAGTAGTGGAGAATCCGCACCTCCTTCCGGGTCTCCAGCGTATGGGCCGAGATCCGGCCGCCCGTGCCGATCGTGGCTGCGCGGCACTCAATTCCTCTTGGCGCAGTACCTGTCCGCGGCGACGTCCAGACGCAGTGCGAATTCCGGCACGATGGGCGACTGATCAGCCAATTCGTGTGCC
This sequence comes from bacterium, assembly GCA_035622635.1. Classification (GTDB taxonomy): domain Bacteria; phylum Sysuimicrobiota; class Sysuimicrobiia; order Sysuimicrobiales; family Segetimicrobiaceae; genus JAJPIA01. Next base: position 8,340 of record DASPUZ010000194.1, read on the forward strand.
CGGGTCGGATCCGAATACGGGCGGCTGATCAGTGCTGTGGTACGCTGAGGAACGGCTTACCCCGCCAAGAGCGACGCCGCGGCACCTAGCCTGCCTCTTAGCAAGGCGGGATCTCCTCGACGATATCGGGCCAGAAGCCGTCCTCGCCGCTGCCCGGCACTTGCAAGCGGGGTTCACCCTCGAGCTCGACCGACTCTACCGACCACCAGACCTTGAGCGCATCGACGGTGGCCGCGACATCGTGGACGCGCACGATGTCTGCGCCGCGCTTCACGCAGGCCAGCGCGGCCGCCAGGCTGCTGGCCAGGCGCTCGCCCACCGGCCGCCCAGTGAGCTGCCCGACCATGGACTTGCGCGACACACCCACCAACAGCGGCAGTCCGTGGACGGCTAGACGGCGCAGACTGGCCACCAGAGCGAGATTGTGCGTGAGCTTCTTGCTGAAGCCGAATCCGGGGTCCAGGCACAGACGATCCCGCGAGATTCCGTGCTGCTGCAACAGACGCACCCGCTCGATGAGGAACGCATCGACCTCGGCCACCACGTTCTCGTACGCCGCATGATCCTGCATGTTGGCGGGGTCGCCTCGCATGTGCATCAGGCACACGCCAGCGGGACTGTCAGCCACCGCCTGGATCGCCCCGGGAGCGCGCAGGGCCTGGATGTCATTGATGATGTCGACTCCCAAGTCGAGGGCTCGGCGCATCACCTCTGGCGTGCGGGTGTCGACCGAAACCGGCACCCGCCAGCGTACCAATTCTCGAACCACGGGCAGCACGCGCTCGAGTTCGATCTCGCACGGCACCCGCGGCGCTCCCGGACGGGTCGATTCCCCTCCCACGTCGAGAATGTCGGCCTGCTCGTGCAGCAGTTGCTCCGCATGGCGCAGGGCCGAGACCGCATCGTCATGCTTCCCACCGTCGGCGAACGAGTCTGGCGTGACATTCACGATGCCCATTACGAGCGGACGGCGCAACTCGATGCGGAATCGACCGACGTTCCAGATCTTGCTCTTCATGCTATGCGACGCGGACTCGGCCCGAAGCACAGTGGCGGTGGAGAGACAGGCAGGCCGGGAAAGGCGGCCCGACGTGATCGACGTATCGTCGGTTGATGACGGACCGCTGCTGGAGGACCGCCTCGGCATGCAGTTGCCCGGGATCTCGGGTGGACGCGCCAGCCGACCACGACATCATTGATCTGCCCGGTGTCAACGGTTTCCCGAGCACGTCCTTGGGGATGACGTGGATCTTCCCCACCCCTACTGTCGGTTCATCGGGCAGGAGCCACATCGACCCGCACAAGGATCTCCGCTCGGCGCCCAGAGAAAGAGCTCATCCGGATCTTGCTTTGCTACTATTCGTGACACAGTCACACGCGCCTCCTCGTGCCCGCAGCCCCTATGGACTCGTTGTCCTGCCTTCGGTCTGTTCCGCAAGGTAGTCTCGTGCCAAGGAAGACTGGCGGACGAGCTCACCGTCACACCCCCTGCGGTGCGAATTCGTCTTGCCGAGTTGCGACTGGTCCACATTAACCTGTTCGCCGGGGAACTGCGGCGGGAAAGTTACACACCAGCGAGCCCAGTCCCGCAGGGGTCGAGGAGGCGCGGACGGCCGGCGGCAGGTGATTGGACCGATGTGCAATAGGATTTTCCCTCTCTTCACGGAAATCAGGGGTTTAGCGTCGCGAAGCTAGCGCGCTCAATACGATGGCAAGGGAGTGGCGGTGAGCGAGCCGAGGAAACGGTCGACGCCGCAGACGCGATGCTCCGAATGCGGCGTGCTGCCCTTCGGAATTGCCGTGTTGCTGGCGCTGGCCGCGAAATTGCGCGCGCGCGCATGGTCACGTAAGGTGCAGTGCGTCGTGGACTACGCCGCGCCGCTGCTGCCGGCTATGCGCGATCAATCGCACCCGAGCCCGGCGCGTCGCTTTCGCCGCGACCGCCCGAAATGGTGTCTCCTTGCCGTCTTCACGGCATCTGTACTCGTGCTCATGGTCCCGATATGGCCGGCGTGGCACGCCGCAGCGGGGCCGGGCCCGAATGAGATCGTATTCACTTCCAATCGCGACGGAAGCGACCAGATCTATATCATGAACGCCACGGGAGCGGGCGCCCGACGGCTCACCACGTCCGCGACGGATAGCCTACACGCCACGTTTAGCCCAGACGGGCACCGGCTCGCGATCACGGCATCGAGGAACGGACGCTGGCAGATCTACGTCACCAACGCCGATACCCTCACGCCGACATGGATCACAGCGCCTCCGGGGAGCAGCGCGGCCGCCGCGTTCAACTCGATTGGCCAGACGATCGCGTTCGAGTCGAACCGAACCGGCCTCTGGCAGATTTACCGCGTCAACATCGATGGATCGCACCTGGTGCGGCTCACCGATCTCCCGGGGCAGAGCTTCCGCCCAGCCTTCAGCCCCGACCGCCGGACGATCGCGTTCATGTCGACCCGCGATGGCCTATCACAGATCTACACGATGCGCATCGACGGGTCGCGAGTCCGACGTCTCACAAGCCCGCCCGGGGAGAGCTTTGGGCCCGCATTCAGCCCGGGCGGTCGGAGAATTGCTTTTTCCTCGACTCGTACTGGATCGGAACAGCTGTACGTCATGAACAGCAACGGCTCACATCAGACCCGCCTGACCAACGCCAGCGGGCGGAACTACTCCCCGGCATTCAGCCCGGACGGGAGCCACCTCATCTTCACCTCCACGCGCGACGGCACCGATCAGCTCTATCTCATAGACGTGGATGGGGCACATGTCGTTCGTCTTACGATGCCCCCCGGAGCGAATTTCTTCGCGAGTTTTCGGCCACGCTAGCCGCAAGCGCGGTGGCCGTGACTCCAATCCCGTCACCACGTCCCGGCAGCAGCACTTTGTCGAGCGAGAATCCCGCCAGGAACCCGATGACGAGTCCGAAAATCACTCCGCCGACAACTCAACGATCTGCCTGGATAACGCGGCTACCACCCGGCCCAAGCCGGACGCGGTCGATCGCGCGCGGCGGATCCGCGGTGCCGAAGATCATGGCTTGGCCGTCGCGGGAGACCACCACGTCATGGTCGTCGACGCGGAACTCGAGCAAGGAGGGCTGCGGTCGATTGGGAAGAACCGCGGGGGGTACTGGCGAGCAGTTCAAGATCCAGGTCGAAGGTCGAAGGCGGCGCGATCTACACGGCGTCGCAGCCGCAGAGCGACGCAGCGTCACCCGTGTTCGAGGAGGCGGAATTCGCGGCGGCCGCATACACTGCGGCCGGCATCCCGCGCCATCGGCAAGATCGAGACATCGCCGTGCCAGAGGTCGACATGCATGCTGGGTCGACACCGCGTGCTTCGCGCCGACCATCACCTTGAGGGCTTCGGCGCTCTGCTACGCGGCCACCAACGTCACGACCGGAGCCGCGCCGACGACGATCCGAACCGTTCGTGCTGCTCGATCTGTCTTCACGGCTCCAACAGCCGCACGCGCTCTCCCATGCGGGGCACGACCGTCGACTGATCCAGTTCGGCGCAGACGCGCAGATCATCGGCCAGGTCGAGCCGGATCACATGCTGTTCCGTGCGCCCGACCCGAAGCAGTGCCTTCGCATCCGGGTAGGCCCGAAATAGGGCACGCGCCGCAAGCGCGGCGTCGGTGAACCCGTCCGCATCACTCCCGGAGATGGCGCACATCGCGTCGACGATTGACCCAGCCGTATAGGCGTCGTCGAGCCCAAACCGCCCCTCCCGTCCTGCACATACCACCGTGACATCGAGCCCGAGCGCCCGCGCTTCTCCCCGCAGGGTCTTGGCTACCGCCACGCGGTTGCGCAGGCACGCAATCAACGTGACCGCTCCGCTGCGCACGAGGTGGAGCGCCCGCGTTCCGTTGGTCGTCGCGAACACGACACGTTCACCGGCTAGGTTCGTCGCCGCGAACGCGGCAGGACTGTTCCCGAAATCGAATCCCTCTGGCGTCCGGCCATCTTGTTCCCCAGCGAGCAGGATGCCAGGGTCTCCTCCGCGGTACCGGCGGGCTGCCTCGACGCTGGAGGCGATCAGCACCTCCTCGCACCCCCGCTCCACCATGACGAGCAGCGAAGTGGTGGTCCGAACTACGTCGATGACCGCGACCGCGCGCCGGTGACAATCGCCGGCTTCCTCCGGCAGGAACGTAACGTGGACTTCCACGGGATCAGTATCCCCGATTGTACGGTGCGTTGCCGATGACCCGGACCACGCTGGACCGCACTGTTGCCTCAATCCAGGCCCGCGCTGTTATCGGCGGGCACGTCATCCAACCCGTTCGAGCTCTCGCCAGTCGTTTTCCCTAACCGTGACGCCGTAGTAGTCGGCCGCTGCTTTGATGTTGGCGAAGGCCAGGTCACGTTCGGCGTCGGATACTCCCTCCACCTGAAGGAAGCGAGCCAGCGCGTTTCGGACATGCGTCGCGTCGGTCAGCGGCTCCTTGCGCTGGCGCGGGAAAGCGAACGCGCTGTCGGGCAGGTCGCTTTGGGCGGTCAACCTGCCATGTTTGGTGTGCGGCGCCCAGGTCGCTTCGATCGACATCTTTCACCCCCCTGCTTGCGGACTGGTCCGAGGCTTAAGCGTTTTTTCGCCGAAGCGCACTGGAGAGAAACGGCACGCCGACCGCGAATAGCGCCAGTGGTGGACGTGTAGTGTCGCTTCATTGTCGACCGACAACCTCTTCGCCGGAGCTACGCGACGGTTCGCGAGTGATGATCGGAACTCCCTCCGGCGAGCGTCCCGCGGTTCAGCGGGGTTCTCCACGACGCGTTGGATCAGACGCCGGAGCGGCCGCGTGTCGATCTCGGCCGGCCGGCGTCCCGCGCGAGCGCCTGCTCGGTGACAAGCGCCTCCTGCGTCTTTTCGGTGAAGCGGTCGAACTTCATGGCCATGGAACGACGACCGCGTCCTCTACGCCGTCCCGGAACCTGTCTCGTGCAGCCGCCGCATCTCCTCGAACAACTCGCGATCCCGCGGGGTCACCGGGTCCGGCAGCACTAGCCGCACCTTCACCAGTTCGTCGCCTGCGCCTCCGCCGCGCACATGGGGCATGCCCTGGCCACGCAGCCGGAACGTCCGGCCGTCGCGGGTACCCGCCGGGATCGTCATCGTCATGGCGTCGCCGAGCGTCGGCACGCGCGCGTCGCCCCCCAGGGCGGCGGTCCACACCGGCACCTCGATCTCGCACGTGACATCGTCCCCCTGACGCCTGAAGGCGGGGTGGGGCCGGATGCGTACCACCAGATACAGGTCTCCGCCCCGCCCCTGCCCGGCGGCCCGGATGCGCTGGCCGTTGCGGACGCCCCTGGGGATCTTCACCTCGATCGTCCGCGACTTCGTGCGTTCGTCGCCAGGGACCGTCACCGTCCGCGTCGCGCCGTGGAATGCCTCCTCGAGCGAGATCTCGACCTCGCCTTCTACGTCGCCCGTGGCCTCGCCCACGCCGCCCGCGGTCCGGCCATGCGATTGCAGCAGGTCCTCGATATGCGGTCCACCCGCGCCGCGGCCCCGCCGGCGGCCGCCGAACGGCGACCCGCCGAGCCCCACGAACAGCTGCTGGAAGAAGTCGCTAAACTGCCCGAGATCCTCGGGGTTGACCCCCTCGGTGTAGACGGTGTACGTGCCGTCCCCGGGCGCGCCGGAGCGCTGCTGGCGCAGCAGCTCCTCCCAGCCGCCGCCGCGCTGGCGGAGGTCGAGCAGTTGATCGTACTTCGCCCGTCGCTCGGGGTCGTTGAGGACTTGGTACGCCTCGTTGATTTCCTTGAAGTGGGTCTCGGCCTCCGCGTTTCCGGGGTTGACGTCCGGATGGTACTGGCGCGCCAGTTTGCGGAACGCCCGGCTGATCGCCTGCCGGCCGGCGTTCCGCTCTATCCCGAGGACCTTGTAGTAGTCTTTGAACTCCATCGGCCCCACTCCGGGTGACCGGGACTCTGTCCCGTTCCACCGCCTCTGATGGCGCGCGGGAACGGGCGCGGTCTAACCCCGGCCGCTGCCGTCTCCTTCCGCGGGCTCCTCCGCCGTCCGCTCCGCCACCACCGTGACCTTGGCAGGCCGGAACACGTCCTCGTCGAGCAGGTAGCCGCGGAGGATCTCGTCTGCAATCGTCCCGCCCGCAGCCTCCGAGCCCTGCGGGGGGACGACGGCGACCGCCTCGTGCAGGCGCGGATCGAACCTCTTCCCCCTCGACTCGATCGGTCGGACGCCGATCGCCGCGAGCTGGTCGAGGATCTGGCGGTGCGTCATCCGCAGGCCGTTGACGAGGGCCTTGCTCGCGCCGTCCTGCTCCGCCGCGAAGGCCAGCGCGCGTTCCAGGTTGTCAAGCACGCTCAGCACAAGGCTGAGCATCTGCCGCCGCGTCCGCTCGACCGCGTCCTGCCGCTCGCGGGCAGCCTGCTTCTTGTAGTTCTCCAGGTCCGCCACGGAGTGCAGGAAGTGCTGCCGGTTGCGCGCCGCGCTCTCGCGCGCTTCCGCCACTTTCGCCCGCAGTTCGTCCGCGGAGAGCTCCGCGAGGTCCTCGTCCGCTTGCGTCTCCCCTACGGTCCGCGCCGGGCGATCCGCGGGCGGCGTACCCTCCGCTTCCGGGCGCCTTCCCGTGTGCTCGGTCATCATGCCGACACCTCGATCGATCTGAACATCGTCATCGGGGCAGGCTTCGGCGCCCGCCCCGGACGCGCGCTCGTCACGGCTTGTCGGACGGCTTGAATTCCGCATCAATCACGTCGTCGGCGCCGGAGCTCCCCGTACCTCCCGGCTGCGCGCCGGGGCCGCCGGCGCCCGCGGCTGCCCCCGCGGTCGTCCGCTTGTACATCTCTTCCCCGAGCTTGTAGCTCGCCTGCTGGAGCGCTTCGGTCGCCCGCTTGATGCGCTCGGTGTCCTCGGTCTTCGTGGCCTCCTTGAGCTCGGCGAG
>DASPUZ010000195.1:0-6679 GCA_035622635.1 bacterium
TCGCTTTGCGTCCCCGGATTACTCCGGGTTTGCCTTTTCGTGAGGTCCTACTCGTGCGAAACGCTTATGTATGACTCGCGGTCGTTGATTCCTCCTCAACCTGTGAATACCCGAGTCGACGAATTCTGGGACCTGGCTCCCATCGTTCCTCGCTCGTCATTTGATGGGAGCGGCTCACCAAATGGGGCTTGGTGAGATTACATGCGCGAAATCGGTCGCCCAAACGGCCGTGGTCGGAAGGTTTCCCTAGCCTCTCGCTTCTCTTCTCATCCATCTCCCCACCTGGCTCCCCACCTGGGCGGACTCACCCGCAGCAATAGTGCCGCACCCTCTCGGGCGGATGCCCACGCAGCATTAGTCCGGAGGTGTGCTCCATGGATGGCGCTGTGACATCACCCCACATTTGGCGTCTATCTCGGGTCTTGCATGGGCATGGGGTTCTGGTCCAAACTCGATCCGACCGGCCAGGACGCGGCAGTGGTCATCGAGTCCGAGGACGTTGCGCGGGAGGCGATGGCCAAGTGGGACGATCTGGTCGGAGGCTGCATGTTCATAAGTGAACTTGAGACCCGCGCAGACTAGACCTTTCTGGCTACCAAGGTTGACTCAACGTCCTCGGCAGTCGAGAACAGGGGCCGGCCCACGACCACGATGGTCCCGCATCTGAGAGCCTTGCTCGCACAGCGCCTCCGCGGGCGTGCAGCGTATCTGGCCAATCATGAGCCTGTTGATGGTCCCTTCGTTACCCCAGAAGATTCTTTGCGATCTGCTGGTAGACATGGATTCCCGTCAACCACTGTGAAATTGAGATGTGTTCATCCGGCTTTGCCGACTCGGAGTAAAACCGTTGCTCCCCTTCCCACCGGCTGTACACGTAGGGACCGAACATCGCCGTCGGGATGCCTGCTCGTACGAACCAGTGGGCGTCCTCGAAGCCCGACGTGCAGCCGATACGGCTCTCCTCGCCGGTCACCTCTTTGTACGCGCGCTGACACTCTTGGACGATGCGCTCCTGCGGATTAATCTCTACCCCGGGAATGGCGAGTGTGCGGCGAAATTCGAATGTCCAACGCTCCGTGTCCTGCTCGCGGACGGCCTGGATGACATCGCGAATCTCCCGTTCGGCCTGCTCAAACTCCTCGCCCGGCAGCATCCGGCGATCGAACGCGAGCCGGCACCGCGCCGCCACAACGTTCTCCTTGGCGCCGCCTTCAATCTTGCCGAAATTGATGCTGGGACTGGGCAACCGTGGATGGGTGCGGGCGGCGAAGACGGGGCCGAGCGACAGCCGGATCTTCTGAATGATGTCGCTGACCTTGGCAATCGCGTTGACGCCGAGCCAGGGCCGACCACTATGCGCCGCCGTCCCGTTCACGATCAATTCAAACCACATGATGCCGCGGTGCGCGGTGTAGACATCGATGCCGGTCGGTTCGCAGACCACGGCAAAATCGCCCGCGAGCTTCTCTTGCTCGAATAAGTATCCCGTACCCTTGGTTCCACCCGACGTCTCATCGGCCACCGCTTGTAGGACCAGCGTGCCACGCAGTGTGCCAGGGTTCCTCGCGAACGACTCGGCCACCAGCACGAAGGCAGCAACGCCGGCTTTCATGTCGCGAATCCCGTTGCCGTAGAGGAGGTCGCCTTCGACATTCGCCGCGAACGGATCGCGGGTCCAGCTCGGGCTCACCGGCAACGTGTCGGTATGTCCATTGAAAACGAGCACTGGGCGGCCCGCCGTGCCGCGGAGCGTCGCGATCAGACAGTCGCGGCTTGTCTCGGCGCGAAGCCGCTCTACGGCAAAGCCAAGCGGTGCAAGGCGCGCCTCGATGACGTCCGCGGCCAGGCTCTCGTGTCCGGGAGGGTTCACGGTGTTGAGGCGAACCAGCGTTTGCAGAAACGCTACGGCGTCGTCGCGATCAACCGGCGGCAGGTTTGCGGAGTGGGTCAATGCTATCACCTCCTGTATCGCCCGTACCGGCGCGGAACCATATTACAGCAGCCATTCGCGGACGAGCGTTTTGGCACCATCACATAAGCTTCGGATCGAGAATGTCTCGGAGCCCGTCTCCCAGCAGATTGGCGCCGAGCACCGTCAGCATGATGGCCACGCCCGGCGGAATGCTCAACCACCAATCCGTGAAGAGATAGTCGCGTGCCTCGCTGAGCATCGTCCCCCAACTCGGGAAGGGCGGCTGGACGCCTAGCCCGAGGAAGCTGAGGGTCGCTTCCAGCAGGATGAGGTTCGCGAACTCCAGGGTGACAAGCACAATGATCGGGCCGATCACGTTCGGCAGGATATGGCGCAGCAGGATGTACGGTGTGGCTGCGCCGGTGGCCTGCGCCGCCTCAATGAATTCGAGCGGTTTCGTGGCTAGCACCGAGCCGCGGACCACCCGCGCGAAGCCGACCCACGTTCGAAGGCCCAGCACGATGACAAGGTTCAGCAAGCTGGGCCCCAGTACCGCCATGACGGCGATGGCGAGCAGCAGGTATGGAAATGACAACTGGATGTCGGCGAGCCTCATTAACAGCGTACTCCGCCAGTCTTCGAACCATCCGCCGACTAACCCGACGCCGACACCGAGGACGGCGCCTGTCACGACCCCGACCGTTCCAACCAGGATCGATACTCGTGCGCCATAGATGATGCGGCTTAGGACGTCACGGCCGAGCTGGTCGGTGCCCAACACAAAGAGCTGATGATTGTACGACGAGAAAGGAGCAAGAAGGCGACGGGCCGGCAGCTCGTCATCGTATGGTCGTGGGGCAATGGCGGGTGCCAGGGCTGCGACGCATACCACCACCCCGACGATCAGCATGCCGAAGAAAAGCACGGGATCCCGAGTGAGGCGCCGCCAATACCGGCGCCGTCGCCTACGCGCATCGAGGACCGTCCGATCGGCCGGGTCCAACGTCCCTGTGAGGCTCATGGCGGTGCCGTCATGTTTGACGGATCCTGGGGTCGAGGACAACGTACCCGACGTCAACAAGCAGGTTGACGAGCATGAACATGACGGCAATGACCAGGACGACGGCCTGGACGACCGGATAGTCACGCTTATAGATGGCGTCCAGCACGAGCGTCCCCACCCCGCCCCAGGAAAATACCGACTCGGTAACGATGGCGCCAGCCAGCGCGCCGCCGAATTGCAGGCCCAGAACTGTCGCGACCGGAATGAGGGCCGCCCGGAGGGAGTGGCGGACAATGACGGCGCGTTCCCGCAGTCCTTTCGCCCGCGCGGTTCGGATGAAATCTTGCTCCCAGACTTCAAGCATGCTCGACCGTGTCATCCGCGCGAGAACCGGCATGATATACAGGGACAACGTGACGGCCGGCAGCATGAGATGCCGCACGCCGCCGCGACCGGACACGGGAAGCCAGCGGAGCTGTACCGCAAAGACCAACATCAGCAGGATGCCGACCCAGAACGTCGCCATGGATTGGCCTACTAATGCGCTAGCCATGGCCAACCGGTCGAGCGCCGATCCGCGCCAGACGGCGGACGCGATGCCGGCCGGAATACCGACGACGACGGCGATGGCCATGCCGCTGACGGCGAGTTCGACCGTGGCGGGAAGGCGTTCAAAGACGACGTCCGCGGCCGGACGTTGATCGACGAGCGATCGCCCCAGGTCGCCGTGCGCAAGACTGTCTACATAGCGGACGAATTGAACCGCCAGCGGCTGATCAAGACCGTGTTGCTTCCGAAACAGCGCCCGGTCGGCGGGCGTGGCGTTGGGCGGCAGCAAGAGCTGTGTTGGGTCGCCGGACACTCGGATGAGCAAGAACACGACGACCATGACGCCGGCGAGCGTCGGCACCACCTGAAGCAGACGGCGAAGGATGTAGATAATCACGATAGGCGCGGCCGCCTGTGGGCCGGCTCACACGCCGGCAGCGGCCGCCGCCGCCGTTTGGATCCTACTTGTTCAACAGCGTCATCCCCGCGTTGCCCACGAAGGGCGTAAAAACCCAAGGAACCGATGTGCGCTTCGCCCAGATCGCGTCTTGGGCGTGCGTGTACACGAACGGCGCGTCTTCCACGAGAACCTGAAAGAGCTGCTGATACACTTTCCCGCGCGCTGCCGGATCCAGCGTCTGCCGCCCCTTCGCGAGCAGGGCGTCGACGTCCGGATTGGCGTAGTATGGCTGTGTGCCGGACTGCACCGAGATGCCGGCCAGGATCGTATCGGTATCGTACTGGCGTGACCAGCGCTCCATGCCGATCTGGAAGTGCCCCGCGTCCTGGTTGGTGAACAACTGGTTCGTTTCGATCAGGTTGATGTTTACGCGAATCCCGACGGCCTTGAGCTCGTTCGCGATCGTCTGGAGAACCTCAGTATCCTTCAGCCAACATCCGTGGCAGAGGTCCCACGTTACGCTGAATCCGTTGGGGTATCCCGACTGCTTCAATAGCGCCTTCGCTTTGTCGGGATTGTAACCATAGAAGCGGGCAGCGTCGGCATTGTATCCTAATTGGCCAGGTCCCCACGGTCCCGTGCGCACCTGCGCGAACCCGTTCAAGATGTCCTTCACTATGGTGTCCCGGTCGATCGCAAAGTTGATCGCCTGACGAACGGCCCGGAGGCGTAGGGGGGTATCGGTCTTCGTATTCATCGGAAAGTAAATCTGCCGGACGCCCTTCGACTGGACGATGGCGAAGTCACGGCGTTGCTGTAACTGCGCGACGTCCTCCACCGGGACATCCTGAATCACGTCGACGCTGCCGGTGAGAAGTTCCGCAAACCGCGTCGAGTCTTCGGAGATCGGCCGGATCGTGAGTCTGGCAGGACTTTGCGCCCCACCCCAGTACCCATCGAACGCTGCAAGCACGATCTGCTGGCCCTTCTGCCACTGTTCAAGTCTGTACGGCCCGGAACCGACAGGTTCAAGGCCGAAGGCCGCCGCGCCACGCTTCTGATAGTTGGCCTTCGGGACGATGAAGATATAGGCGAGGTTAGAGAGCAGCGACGCCGCCGGCCCAGCCGTGTGGATATCCACAACATACGGACTGACGACGGTGACCCCAGTGATGTTGGCCACCTTCCCTCTGGCGCTTGGCGAGTTCTTGGCGAGTTCGATGGAGAATTGGACATCATCCGCTGTCAGCGGCGTGCCGTCCTGGAACTTGATGCCCTGACGGATGAAGAACCGCCACGTCGTCGTGTTCAGAGCTTGCCAGCCGGTTGCGACCAGCGGGGTCGCCGTGAAGTTTGGACCGCGGTAGTCCATTAGCGGCTCAAAGATGAGCCCCTGAATCGCAAGGCCGACCACGCTGTTGTCCTGATACGGATCCATGCTGCCGGCGTCCGTCGTCAGGGCGATCTTCAATTCAGGTTGCGGGGCCGCCCAGCCCGCGGTGCCAACCGACATGAGTGCCAAAACCAACACGCCAGCCAGGGCAGCCGACCATGAGAGCATGCGGGATGGCCTGGCGTTGCGGCGGCTATGCGAAGCACGATCGTGCGATTGTCTCATTGAACCGCCCCCCACGTGAATGCCACAAGTACGGTAACTTCCGGCTTCCAACCTTGTTTCTCAAACGTTTTTCTTCGTGCTGATTTGCTACGAAGTGGATGACCTCACCCGATTCCGCGCCGAGAAGAAGGTCGCGAACCACATCGGTCTGGCGCCGTCGAGCTATGCTTCTGGAGCCGGAGTTCCCCTTTTGATTCCCAAACTCCTCCGGCGTAGAGAACCTCAACATGCATGATCAACCGTCCGCCGGTTTTCAGCAGCCGCTGCTGTAGGCTCGTCAGCGACCACGTGTCGATCCGCTTCGGCAGCCCGAGCCGGCGCCAGAGGTCGCCCAGGTTGTAGGCGATCACGCTCAGCGCGAGCTGCGCCTCGTTCGTCCGGAACCGATGGCAACTCAGCCGCGTCAGTTTGACCGCTTCCTCGCCGGTCTTGATCCACTGTTCGGCCGTCGGGCGCCTGCTATAAAATCCCACTACCGCCGGCCGGTGGCTCAGTCGCCCCGCGGGCCGTCGAAGCAGCCTCGCGACCGCCTGTTCCAGCGTGCCGTTAGAAGGGATGCAGATCGCGTACTTCACGCCGCGCTTCTCTGGCGCAGGGCGTCGCGGCGGTGCTCTCCAGTCTTCCCCCTAGGATCCCGCGGTAGCGCCCTTCGGACGGACGATGTCGGTGAAAATGCGGCCACCTTCGATATCCTGATCCTGCGGCGGGATCTTGACGATGCTTGCCGTCGAGAGCCTGGCACGTGGGCACCCGGGCGACCGTCGGCTGCTGCTCCATCTCATCAACGGCCGGGAACACGCTCGGCCATGTCGGCCAAGGCGGACCCGACCTCTGCACTGTCAGTGACACACGTCCGGCCCTGGAGCACCCGGAATCGTACAAGCCCAAAGAGACCGCCGCATTTCAATGCGCGCGTTGCGGGTTCCAGACAGGGGGCGCCGAGCCGCCTGAGTTCTGTCCGGAGTCCGGATACTCGGGCACGTCCGTGCTTCGATAACATCGAGTGTTGGCGCCCCCCGAGGCCCGTGGAGCTTGTGGTGGACGCACAACCACGGGATTCGGAAAACGGGATCACATGACCGGTGTGGGTCATGAAACGCAGGCAACGATCACCCACTGATCCCGAATTCAACGGTACGCCTTGGTATCGAGATCATACCGCGAGGCGTCACACTCGCGCGGACGGTCACGGAGTTG
>DASPUZ010000196.1:0-13129 GCA_035622635.1 bacterium
AACACGGCGGGCACGGTTCCTCGCGGCCCCCGCCGGGGCGCGGCACGGCAAGGCTGACGACCGTTGCATCGAGCTCGACCGTGAAGACCGCAAGGCACGCGGCGGCCAGCGCCAGGCCACGTGTGTCGCGTTCCCCGGCGCGAGTGTCGCGCGGGGTTCCGGCCAGCGTGCTCGGGGCCGTCATTACGAACCCCTCCGGACGCCCGCGGTGTTGCGGATCTGTGGGGCGGGTGTCTCGATCGGGAACGCACAAGGCCCGGCCCGGTCACGATAGCGCGGCGACGCTTCGATCGCCCTCGAAATGAGCGTTACGTCCATCCGGGCACCGCGCGGGGGATCCACGCCATGGCAGGGTTTGGACCGGGTGCGGACAAAGTGAGCGATGGCATGGAGTCACGCGGCCTGAGGCCTTACGACGTTATCAAGGCGAAGCGCGCCGGCGACGAGCTGCCGGCCGACGTGATCGCAGCGTTTGTGGCAGGGTATCTGCGCAACGAGGTCTCGGACGCGCAGATGGCGGCACTGCTGATGGCGGTCTGCTTTCGAGGGATGAACCAGCGGGAGACCGCCGCCCTCACGATGGCGATGGTCGCAAGCGGCGAGACCCTGGACCTGAGCGGTATCCACGGCCCCACCGTGGACAAGCACAGCACCGGAGGCGTGGGCGACAAGACGTCGCTCGTGCTGGTCCCGCTGGTCGCGAGCGCTGGCGTGCGGGTCGCTAAGCTCTCCGGACGGGCGCTCGGGCACACCGGCGGAACGTTGGACAAGCTCGAGTCGATCCCCGGACTCCGCACGGCTCTCTCGCCGGCCGAGCTCGTCGCGCAGGTCAACCGCGTCGGCTGCGCGATCGCCAGCCAATCGGAGCGTCTCGCGCCGGCCGACAAGCGCCTGTACGCGCTGCGGGACTTGACGGCCACCGTCGACAGCGTGCCGCTCATCGCATCGAGCGTCATGAGCAAGAAGATCGCGTCCGGGAGCAGCGCAATCGTGCTCGACGTCAAAGTCGGGAGCGGCGCGTTCATGAAAACCCTCGAAGAGGCGCGCGCCCTCGCACGGGCGATGGTGGAGATCGGGTACGCGGCGGGCCGCCGCACGATCGCCGTGCTCACGCGGATGGACGCGCCGCTTGGGCGCGCCGTCGGCAATGCGCTCGAGGTGGCCGAGGCGGTGCGGATGTTGCGGGGCGAGGGGCCGGAGAGCTTGCGGGAACTGTGTCTCACCCTGGGCGCGCACATGGCGGTCCTGGGAGGCGTGGCGGAGTCCGCCGCGCACGCGCGCACCCTGCTCGAGGCGCGCATCGCGTCCGGGGACGCGATGCGCCGGCTCGCCGACATGGTGGCGGCCCAGGGCGGCGAACCTGCCGCGGTGGAGGATCCGGGGCGGCTTCCCCGATCCCCGATTACGGGGACGGTGGCCTCACCGGATGACGGTGTGGTAGAGGGCGTGGACGCCGAGGTGCTCGGCAACGCCGCGATCGTGCTCGGCGCCGGGCGAACCCGGGCAAGCGACCGGATCGACCCCGGCGCCGGGCTCGTACTGGAACGAACGGTGGGCAACCCGGTGGGCCGCGGCGAGCCTCTGGCGAGGCTGTACACTTCGGATCGGGAACGGTTGGACCGTGCCGCGCAGATGGTCACGAGCGCCTACCGGGTCGGGGTCGGGACGCTCGCGCCCGGGCCGGTGGTGTTGGAGACGATCGGGTAAGGAGGGGCGGGTATGCCGTTTCGCAGCGTGGGTGTGGTCGGATGCGGGTTGATGGGTTCGGGTATCGCGGAGGTCGCATCCCGGGCCGGGTTTCCCGTCGTCGTGCGCGAGGTGTCCGACACGGTGCTCGCGGCGGGGTTCGAGCGGATCGACCGCTCCATGGGGCGGGCCGTGGAGCGCGGGAAGTTGAGCGCGGCCGACCGCGACACCGCTCGCGCCCGCATCCATGGAACGACCAAGCTCTCGGACCTCGCTGGGTGCGACATCGTGTGCGAGGCGATCGTGGAGAATATGGAGACGAAGAAGGCGCTGTACCGTGAGCTGGACGGCATCTGCCCTTCCGGTGTCGTGTTCGCCAGCAACACCAGCTCCCTCAGCATCACCGAGATGGCGTCGGTCACGCGCCGGCCGGACCGTTTCCTGGGACTGCACTTCTTCAATCCGGTACCGGTGATGGCGCCCGTCGAGATGGTGCGGGGACTCCAAACGTCGGAGGAAACGCTGGGGGCGGCCCGCGCGTTCGCGGAGCGGCTCGGCAAGACCGTCGTGGCGTGCAAAGACTATCCCGGCTTCGTCGTCAACCTCCTGCTCGTGCCGTACCTGCTCGATGCGATCCGCGCGCTCGAACTTGGAGTGGCGACCAGGGACGACATTGATACCGCGGTGACGCTCGGCCTGAACCATCCGATGGGTCCGCTCACGCTGCTGGACTTCGTCGGAATCGATACGACTTACTACATCGCCGAAGCGATGTTCGCGGAAACGAAGGACGCCCGGTACGCTGCGCCGCCGCTCATGCGCAAGATGGTGCTCGCCGGATTGCACGGGCGGAAGACGGGGCGGGGCTTCTACGAGTACACGAGCAAGGCGGGCGGGACGGCGGGGCGTTGAGCCGGCCCCGACACCGGCGCGTGACGATCCCCGATCTCGACCTTCTCGACTGGAAGCGGCGCACCTCCGAGTTGTACCGCGAGGTCCGCGCGGCGGGCGGGAGCCTGGCAGCGTGGCGGCGGTGGCGCGAGGTGCGCGACCGCTTGTTCGCCGCGCACCCGCAATCGCCGATCCCGCCGCGGGCCCGGCTGAGTTTCGGCGGCCTGCCGTACTTCCCGTACGATCCGGCGGCGCGTGTGCTCGCCGTGGTACGCCGGCGCACCCCGAGACGCGTCGATCTCTCCGACGCGGACGGCCGCGCCATTGCCACCACCTGCTTTGCGACCGCGTCGTTCACGCTGCACGGGCGGTCGCTCACGCTCGCCCTGTACTGGGTGAGCGGATACGGTGGGGGCCTGCTGGTGCCGTTTCGAGACGCCACGAGCGGCCGGGAGAGCTACGGCGCGGGGCGCTACGTGCTGGATACGGTGAAAGGCGCGGACCTCGGAGTCCACCGCGGCCGCCTCGTTCTGGATTTCAACTTCGCGTACAACCCCTCGTGCGCGTACGATGCGCGCTGGAGTTGCCCGCTCCCGCCGCCGGCCAACTGGCTCGCCGTGCCGGTGCGCGCAGGCGAGTGCGCGCCGAGGGCCGCGACGCCCGTGGACTCCCACGCGCGGCGCGCCCGCAGGACCGCTCCTGCCCGCGGACGAATACCCGGCTGAGGTGATGACGTGGAATTCGACCTCGGCGACGAGCACCGTCTCGTCCAATCTACGGTTCGAGAATGGGCGTCGTCGCGGCTGCTGCCGCTGGCGGCGGAGCTCGATCGCACGGGGCGATATCCCCCTGAACTGATCCGGGAATTGGGCGACCTCGCGCTGACCGGCGTGTTCGTCCCGGAGGCGTATAGCGGCGGCGGGATGGACACGATCTCGTACGTCATCGCGGTCGAAGAGGTCGCCCGCGCCGAAGCCGCGCTTGCCGCGGTGCTGTCGGTGCAAAACTCCCTTGTCTGCTACCCGATCCTCGCGTTCGGCACCGAGGAGCAGAAGCAGCGGTACCTGCCCGATCTCGCCCGCGGCCGCCGGCTGGGCTGCTACTGCCTGACCGAACCGACGGCCGGATCCGATGCCGGCGCGCTTCGGACGACGGCCCGCGACGACGGGGATAGCTGGATCCTCAACGGCACCAAGATCTTCGTCACAAACGGCGTTGAGGCGGACGTGCTGCTCGTTTACGCCCGGACCGGTGAGGCGAGCCGCGGCCACGGGATCAGCGCATTCATTGCGGAGAAGGGCGATTACGGGCTGGCGGTCGGCAAGGTCGAGCACAAGCTCGGGATACGGGCCAGCAGCACCTGCGAGATCGTGCTTCAAGACTGCCGGCTGCCGAAAGACCGGATTGTCGGCGAGCGCGACCGAGGCTTCCGCGTGGCGATGGCCACCCTCGACGGCGGTCGGATCGGCATCGCGGCCCAGGCTCTCGGGATCGCGCGCGCGGCGCTCGAGGACGCGACGGCGTACGCGAAGGAACGCCGGCAATTCGACCGGCCGATCGCCGAGTTCCAGGCGACGCAGTGGAAGCTCGCCGACATGGCGACCCGTATTCACGCCGGCCGTCTGTTGACACACCGGGCGGCGTGGATTCGTGACCAGGGGCGCCGGCACACCCGCGAGGCATCGGAGGCAAAACTATTCGCGTCCGAGACGGCGATGTGGGCGGCGACGCAGGCCTTACAGATCTACGGCGGGTATGGGTACATCCAGGACTATCCCGTGGAACGGCATCTAAGGGACGCAAAGATCACCGAGATTTACGAGGGCACGTCGGAGATCCAGCGCCTGGTGATCGCACGGCACCTGCTGCGGAATCAGTGACCCTCCCCCACGGGCGGGTGCGCTCGCGCGGGGCGGAGGAGGTATCGTGAGCCGATGCATGTCGTTGTGTGCGTGAAGCACGTTCCCGACACCGAGGCTCAGGTCCGTATCCGCGGCGACGGCCGCGGCATCGAAGAGTCCGGCCTGAACTTCGTCATGAACTACTACGACGAGCACGCCGTCGAGGAGGCGCTCCGCATCAAGGAGCGGACCGCGGGAACGGTGACCGTGATCACCGCCGGCCCGGCGCGCGCGGTCGAGGCGCTGCGCGCCGCGCTCGCCATGGGGGCCGATCAGGCGATCCACATCCAGGACGCTGCCCTGGAGACGCTCGATGATCTCGGCGTGGCCCGTGTATTGGCCGCGGCCATCGCGCCGCTGCCGCACGACCTCGTGCTGTGCGGCAAGCTGGCCACCGACTACAACGCCTCGATCGTGGGCCCCGCGCTCGCCGAGTATCTCGGCCTTCCGCAGGCAACCGCGGTCAGCCGGCTCGAGCTCCGTGAGGGGAGCGCCACGGCCCACCGCGAGATCGAGGGAGCGGTCGAGGTGCTGGAGATCGCTCTCCCCGCCGTCGTGACCGTGGAGCGCAGCATCAACGAGCCGCGGTACCCGTCGCTCCCCGGCATCATGAAGGCGAAGCGCACGCCGATCACGGTCAGGACGCTCGCGGACCTCGGCCTCGCGCCGGGCACGGCGGGCGTGGACCGCCGCGTCGAGCCCCTTGGACTGACGCCGCCGCCCAAGCGGCAGGCCGGACGCATCATCGAAGGCGAGCCGGATGTGGCAGTCCGGGAGCTCGTGCGGTTGCTGCGCCAGGAGGCGAAACTGCTGTGAGCACGGGTGCGGAAGACCGCGACGTTTGGGTGCTGGCCGAGTACGGCGGGGGACCGTCTTCGGGCGGCGGGGCGTCGCTCCGCAAGATCACGTACGAGCTCCTGGGAAAGGCCAGGCATCTCGCCGGCGCGACGGGGGGCCGGGTGGTCGCCGTGGCACTCGGGACGGGCCTTAGCGGCCTCGCGGCCGATCTTGGGGCCCACGGCGCGGACCGTGTAGTGTTGGCGGAGAGTCAGGTGCTCGATCGCTACACGGCCGACGCGTACGTCGCGGTGCTCGCGCCGCTGCTCGCCGAGGCGCGTCCGTGCCTCCTTCTGGTCGGCAGCAGCGCGCTGGGGCGCGATCTCGCGCCGCGGCTTGCCGCCCGCACGGGCGCCGGCATCGTGACCGACTGTACAGACGTGGCTCTCGAGGACGGGCGGGTTGTCGCGACGCGCCCGGTCATGACGCGGAAGGCGATCGCACGTGTGGCGTTCAGCAACGAGGGCCCGCGCATCGCGGTGGTGCTGCCGAACGTCGTTCCGCCCGCGTCTGCCGATCCCGCGAGGACAGCCGAGGTCGTCTCCGTCCCTGTCTCCGTCGATCCCGCGGCGATCCGGACGCGAGTCGTGGAGGTCCTGGCGCTGAAGCGCGAGACCGTGCCGCTCACCGAAGCGGACGTCATCGTGGCCGGAGGACGCGGCCTCAAGGCGGCGGAGCACTTCGCGCTGCTCGACGCCCTGGCAGCCGAGCTCGGCGGCGCCGTGGGCGCGAGCCGCCCGCCCGTGGACTCGGGGTGGGTGCCGCACGACTATGAGATCGGCCAGACCGGCAAGACCGTCAACCCGCAGCTCTACGTTGCCTGCGGCATTTCCGGCGCGCCCCAGCACCAGGCGGGCATGTCGGGGTCGCGATGCATCGTCGCGATCAACCAGGATCCCCAAGCGCCGATCTTCCAAGTGGCATCGTACGGGCTCGTCGGGGATCTGTTCCGGATCGTGCCGCTGCTGACCGAGGAGATCCGACGGCTCAAGACCGCCCCCGGCGGTTAGGTCGCCGACGGCGCCTGTGATGGTACGCGTGTCTCGGGCGGTCGCGCGCGAGGCCGTACTCATAGGAGCAGGTTAGGAACGGGATCGGGAAGGACCCTGGACGTCGGGGGAGGGCACGATGGATCCTTCCGAACTCGCACGAAGCCGGGCCGCGCGGGAGGCGTGGGAACAGGGAGTGTTACGCGACACCCTGGCGCGTCAGCCCGAACGGGCCGCCCGGTTCAGTACGGTGTCCGATCTCGAGATCAAGCGCCTGTACGGGCCGGAGGACCTCGCGGCCAACGTCCCCGCGCGGGACATCGGTCTCCCCGGCGAGTACCCGTTCACGCGCGGCATCCACCCCGCAATGTATCGCGCCCGCCTGTGGACGATGCGGATGTTCGCGGGGTACGGCACCGCCGAGGACACCAACGCGCGCTTCCGCTACCTGCTCGCGCAGGGCCAGACCGGGCTCTCGGTCGCGTTCGACATGCCGACCCTCATGGGCTACGACTCGGATCATCCGAGGGCGCTCGGAGAAGTTGGCCGCGAGGGCGTCGCGGTGGACACGGTCGACGACATGGACGCGCTCCTGCACGGTCTGCCGCTCGACCGGATCTCTACCTCCATGACGATCAGCGCGCCCGCGAACGTGTTGCTGGCGATGTACGTGGCCGTGGCCACGTCCCGCGGCATTCCGCTGGATAGGATCTCCGGCACGACCCAGGCGGACATGCTCAAGGAATTCATCGCCCAGAAGGAGTGGATCGTTCCGCCGCGGCCGAGCATGAAGCTGATCCAGGACATCCTGGTCTACTGCTCCCGCGAGGTCCCGCGCTGGAACACCATCAGCGTCAGCGGCTACCACATTCGCGAGGCGGGCGCGACCGCGGTGCAGGAACTCGCGTTCACGCTCGCCGACGGGATCGCATACGTCGAGGCCGGCATCGCGGCAGGTCTCGACGTCGATGTGTTCGCGCCTCGGCTGTCGTTCTTCTTCGACGTGCACAACGACTTCTTCGAGGAGATCGCCAAGTTCCGGGCGGCCCGGCGGATGTGGGCGCGGATCATGCGCGAACGTTTCCGGGCGCGCAATCCGCGCGCATGGCTGCTCCGCACCCACGCCCAGACCGCCGGAGTCAGCCTGACCGCCCAGCAGCCGATGAACAACGTCGTGCGGACGGCCTTGCAGGCTCTCGCGGCCGTGCTCGGCGGATGCCAGTCGCTCCACACCAACTCGATGGACGAAACGTACGCCCTGCCGACCGAGGAAGCGGTCACGGTCGCACTGCGGACACAGCAGATCATCGCGCACGAGAGTGAAGTCACCCACACGGCGGACCCGCTCGGCGGCGCCTACGTCGTCGAGGCGCTGACCGACCGGATCGAGGCCGAGGCGGACGCGTACATCCGAAAGATCGACGAGATGGGTGGCATGCTCGCCGCGATCGAGCGCGGGTACCCGATGCGGGAGATCGCCGAGGCGAGTTATCGGCACCAGCTGCAGGTCGAACGCGGCGAGAAGATCGTGGTTGGGGTCAACGCGTTCGTGCAGGACGAGCCGTCACCGATTCCGCTCCACACGGTGGATCCCGAGGTCGAGCGCCGTCAGGTCGAGCGGCTGCGGCGCTCGCGCGCCGCCCGCGACGGTGCGGAGGTTCGGCGCGCGCTCGACGCCCTGCGGCGGACCACCGAGTCGAACGGCAACACCATGCCGGCGATCGTGGACGCGGTGCGCGCCGGCGCGACGCTCGGGGAAATCTGCGACGTATTCCGGCAGGTGCACGGAGAGCACCGGGAGCAGGCGGTTCTCTGAGCGCGACATCGGTCCGGCGTCGGCACAGGCCGAGAGGCGGCCGTCACAGACTCGGGACGTGCGCTCCGCTTGTTCGCGCTGCAGACCGTGTGGGATAATATCCGCATGGGTGAACCCAAGGTCAGGATTCTCGTGGCGAAACCCGGGCTCGACGGGCACGATCGCGGCGTGAAGGTCGTGGCGCGGGCGCTGCGGGACGCGGGGTACGAGGTTATCTATACGGGGCTTCACCAGACTCCCGAGATGATCGTATCGGCCGCGATCCAGGAGGATGTGGACGCCATCGGGCTGAGCATCCTCTCCGGTGCCCACAACGTGCTTCTGCCCAGAATCACGGAGCTGCTTCGGGCGCGGGGATCCGCCGACATGAAGGTATTCTGCGGTGGGATCATCCCCGATGCCGACATTCCCGGGCTGCGTGACGCGGGCATCGCGGCCGTCTTCACCCCGGGGACGCCGCTCGCAGAGATCGTCACGTGGGTGCGCGACAACGTCAAGCCGAGGGGCGTGACCGCGTGAAAGTCGTGATCCGACATCAACGGCGCGAGGTCGAGGTCAGCGGGCGCCGCCGGGTGCGTGACGTGCTCGTCGAGCTCGGCGTCAACCCCGAGTCGGTGCTGGTCATTCGCGGCTCGCAACTCCTGACCCACGACGTGCACGTCGCCGACGACGACACGATCGAGATCCGGCCGGTCGTGTCCGGAGGGACCCCCTGATGCGCTGCCAGCGGTGTCGCGGCGATGCGTCGGTGGAGGTTCGGCGGCACCATGCCGCGTTCTGCGACGCGCACTTCATCGAGTTCTTCGACCGCCAGGTGGAGCGGGCGATCGAGGACGAGCGGATGTTCACGCGCGACGATCGGGTGCTGGTGGCGGTATCCGGCGGGAAGGACAGTCTGGCGTTGTGGGACGTGCTCCGCCGATTGGGGTACGCCGCGACGGGGCTGTACATCAACCTCGGCATCGGCGAGTACTCCGCCGAATCCTACCGCAAGACCGCCGCGTACGCCGGCGCCCACGGTGTGGAGCTCTTGGTGGCCGATATCCCGCACGACTATGGGATGAATGTCGAGGAGTTTGCGCGCGCCACCAGGCGGGTCAGCTGCTCGGCGTGCGGGCTGAGTAAGCGGTACCTCTTCAACCGCGTGGCGGTGGACCATGGGTTCACCGTGGTCGCCACCGGTCACAACCTTGACGATGAGGCGGCCGTGCTCTTCGGCAACCTGTTGCACTGGCAGACCGAGTACATGGCGCGCCAGGCGCCGGTGCTCCCGAGCACGCATCCGAAGCTCGTCCGCAAGGTGAAGCCGCTGTACCGGATCGCCGAGCGGGAAGCCGCGGCGTACGCGATCATCCGGGGGATCGACTACATCGTCGACGAGTGTCCGAACAGCGTTGGGGCGAAGAGCCTCTTGTACAAGGAGGCGCTCAATCTGCTCGAGAAGGCCGCGCCCGGCACCAAGCAGAGCCTGTATTGGGGGTTCCTGGAACGCGGCCGGCCCCTGGTCACCGGTCAGGACACGGCGACGCTGCGAGACTGCGCACACTGCGGCCAGCCCACCACGACCGAGGTGTGCGCGTTCTGCCGCATGACCGAGCGGGCGGCGCAGCAAATGCGGGTGCGCCGAGAGGCGGGCCACGCCGCTCCCGACCAACGGGGCGGGGCGGCAGGAGAGGCCATAGCGACGCGGTGACGACTTCCTTCGGCTGCACGCCCTGGATCCCTGGGGCACCCTGGTTCGCTCCGGGGCCGCCCGAGTTAGAATAGCGGTCCACCCATCATGCCGTCCGGCCTGCTGCACGACGGGGAGCCAGTTCTCTTGATCGACCGCCGCGGGCGGCGGTACATGATCACGCTCAAGACCGGGTCGGAGAGCGATCTGCGAGGCGGCAAGATCGCGCATGACGAGCTGTTGGGCACAGACGAGGGAGGGACAGTCAAGTCGACCCGCGGCGAGCGGTTCCTTGTCGTCCGGCCGACGCTCGGCGAGTTCGTGCTTGAGATGCCCCGCGGGGCGCAGGTAATCTACCCGAAGGACCTGGGTGCGATTCTCATGCTCGGGGACATCTTCCCGGGCGCGCGAGTGCTCGAGGTGGGAACCGGTTCGGGAGCGCTGACCATGGCGCTCCTGCGCGCGGTTGGGCCGGAGGGGCGGGTCGTATCGTACGAGGTCCGCGACGACTTTGCCCGTGTGGCGGAGCGCAATATCCAGCGATATCTGGGTGTGGCCGGCGCGCTCGTCATGCGCCGTCAAGACGTCTACGACGGGATCCTGCCGGAGGATCAGCCGCTCGACCGGATCGTGCTCGATGTTCCGGAGCCGTGGCGGGTCGTGCCATCGGCCGCACGGGCGCTTGTTTCGGGCGGGCTCCTCGTCGCGTACGTGCCCACGATCCTTCAGGGCGTGCAGACCGTCGAGGCCCTGCGAAACTCGGGCGCGTTCGCACTGATTGAGACGGTGGAAGTGCTGCTCCGTCCGTGGAACATCGAGGGCCGAAGCGTGCGTCCGGCCCACCGCATGGTCGCGCACACGGCGTTCCTCACGGTCGCGCGACGAGTGCGACCGGCAGCCGCAACCGGCGTCTTCGACACAGTGCCCGAAGCAGCGCTCGACGAGGCGGCCGGGACCGAGCCGGCCGGCGCGCCCGATGACGGGCCGCTGGGCCGGGCCGGCCCGTAGCCCGTTTCGGCGTCCTCTTGTTCCACTGAGTGCCCCGCGGCGACGACAGTCGGTCGCGCCGGTCCCCCGGCGTCGGCGTTCAACGGCGTCTGTGACGCTGGTTCTACGACTTCGGCAGATCCGGCGGAGGGGTCAGATCCGCTCCACTGCGAGACCGACGGCCTCGCCGCCTCCGAGACACACTGCCGCCACCCCGCGCCTCGCATCGCGCTCCTGCATCGCGTACAGGAGGGTGGTCAGGATGCGCGCACCACTGGCCCCGATGGGGTGGCCGAGCGCGACGGCGCCGCCGTGGACGTTGACACGTTCCAGGTCGAGTCCAACCTTGCCCGCGACCGCGAGGACGACCGCGGCGTACGCCTCGTTGATCTCGTACAGGTCCACGTCGTCCTTGGACCAGCCGATCTTTGCGAGGAGTTTCTCGATCGCTCCGGCGGGGGCGATGGTAAA
Organism: bacterium; assembly: GCA_035622635.1. Taxonomy (GTDB): domain Bacteria; phylum Sysuimicrobiota; class Sysuimicrobiia; order Sysuimicrobiales; family Segetimicrobiaceae; genus JAJPIA01. The sequence goes on from DASPUZ010000196.1 coordinate 11,251, forward strand.
CCACTCCGGTGCCGTGGCCGAGACGGCCTGCCCGACGATCCGCGCAACCGGGGGTGTCCCAAGGCGCCGGGCCGCGTCCGCCGACGCAACGACGACCGCAGCGGCGCCGTCGCTGATCGAGGAGGCGTTCGCGACGGTCACCGTACCCCCGTCCTCGAACGCGGGCCGAAGCGTTCGCATCTTGTCCGGGGCGAACCGGCGTGGCTCCTCGTCTTCGACGACCCGCTGCACCTGAGCCCGCCCGCCCCCGACCTCGACCGGGACGATCTCGCGTGCGAAGTGGCCAGAGTCCATTGCGGCGATGGCGCGCGTGTACGAGCGTTCCGCGAACGCGTCCTGGTCGGCGCGGGAGATACGGTATTCGCGAGCGAGCAGTTCGGCGCAGTTCCCCATGTGCTGGTCCGTGTACGCGTCCCAGAGACCGTCCCGAATCATCGAGTCGACGACTGTCCCGTGTCCCAGCCGGTACCCGGTCCGGGCTCGCTCCAGCAGATAGGGGGACGCGCTCATGTTCTCCATACCGCCGGCGACGACGACTTCGGCGTCGCCCGCCCGGACCGCTTGCGCGCCGAGCATGACCGCCTTGAGGCCGGAGCCGCACATCTTGTTCACGGTGGTCGCCGGGACCGTGTTGGGAAGGCCCGCGTAGATCACCGCCTGCCGGGCCGGAGCCTGCCCGAGCCCCGCGGTGAGAATGATGCCCATGTAGACTTCATCCACTTGGCCGGCGGGCACCCCCGCCCGCCGCAACGCCTCCCCGATGGCGACGCTCCCCAGCCGCGGGGCGGGAACGGCGGACAGTCCGCCCTGGAACCGCCCAATCGGCGTTCGTGCCGCGCTCAGGATGACAGGCTCGCCCATGATGATCGCCCCCCTGCGCCGTACGTTGGACGAGACGGGAGCTATTTCCTTGCCACCGCGGCGTCTCTAACGGCGTGCAGTTGCGCGGGGGTTCCCGCCATGCTATCGTGGCACTGCCGGCCGGGCGATCCCCGGCCGGCGACTGGTATCGCAAGGGAGGATCGCATGGCCGACACGAGGCAGGCGGTGGATGAGCGGCAGGAGGTGCTCCTGGGTGAAGTGCACGGGGGCACGCTCGTTATTGGCGGCGTTCCTGCCCCCCGACTCGCCGCCGAGTTCGGGACACCCTTGTACGTCATGGACGAAGACCGGATTCGCCAGCGATGCCGCGACTACGTCGGTGCCGTCCGCGAGCACTACCCGAACTCGCAGGTCGTTTACGCGAGCAAGGCGTTCTGCTGCATGGCGATGTGCCGGCTGGCCCACGAAGAAGGGCTCTACCTCGACGTCGTGTCGCCCGGTGAGTTGGTCACCGCGCTCCGCGCCGGTGTTCCCGCGGCCCGCCTGCTGGTGCACGGGAACAACAAGACCCCGCAGGAGCTGCAAGAGGCACTCGAGGCAGGAGTCGGTCGGATCGTGCTGGACAACTTCTACGATGTGGAGCTCCTCGACGTCCTGACGCGTGAGACCGGCCGGACCGCCGACGTGCTCCTGCGGTTGACCCCAGGAATCGAACCGCACACGCATCGGGCCATACGGACCGGGGGCGTCGACAGCAAGTTCGGGTTCGGCATCCTCGGAGGGACCGCGCGCGATGCAGTGGCGAGGACCCTTGCCGTCCCGGGCCTTCGCCTGCGCGGCATCCACTGCCACATCGGGTCGCAGATTCTCGACCTCGAGCCGTTCGTGCAGTCGACCGAAGCGATGGTGGAATTTGCGGCCTGGATGGCGCAGGACCACAAGGTCGCGATCGAGGATCTCGACCTCGGCGGCGGCCCCGGCGTGCGGTACCTGCCTCATGAGCAGCCGCTCGAGATCGACGAGTTCGTCGCGGCGGTGACGCAGGTCGTGCGGAGGC
>DASPUZ010000197.1:0-7111 GCA_035622635.1 bacterium
ACCCCTTGACGGCTGCGGGAGCGGGCATCATAAGTCTTTCCAAAACAGACCGGCGTGGGTCTGGGCAGGGTGGCGCTCATGTTCAACAACATCGATTCCGTGCGGCCCTTGACATAGGAAGTCTTGATTTTCTTGACTTTCCCCGCACAGGGGTAGCGTGTGCACGCGACAGTGTCGTGAGAATCTTCCGTGTGAGCGTAGGCGGTCATGAAGGAAACTTCCATATATCATGCGAAAGAACGGCTGTGCGGGCGATGACTCGCCGCTAAGGCGCCAAGACCTATGAGTATTTCTATTTGGTCGAAGGCCATCGGGTCGGCGTGTGCGTGTAGCAACGTGTGGTTCTCCCGCGCCGATTTGCTCGCGCCCCTTCTGGATGAACCGCTCGCCCTTCTGCGCCCGTGCATGCGGGAGCGCATTCTGCACGAGGGCGAGATCTCAGCCCAGCATTTGTTGCAAGCTGATGACCGGGCGTTAGACTGCCGTGCAGACGTGCCCGGCGCTGGCCGAGACGGCGTTGCGTCTCGAGACGGCGTCGGCGGTGTGCGCGCAGGCGCGCGCGTGGGACCGGCGAGGCGGGCAAACCTAGAGGAGGAAACGACATGCGGCGGCTCGATACCGACGTCTTGGTGATCGGCGGCGGATCGACCGGCACCGGCGTGGCCCGCGACGCGGCGATGCGCGGGTTCCGGACGGTGTTGGTGGAGAAGCGCGATCTGACCCACGGCACGACCGGCCGGTATCACGGTCTACTGCATTCCGGCGGGCGCTACGTCGTCAAGGACCCGGTGTCCGCCCGGGAGTGCATCGCCGAAAACCGCGTACTGCGCCGGACCATGCCCCATTGCATCGAGGACACGGGCGGGTTTTTCGTGGTGACGCCCTCGGACGACCCGGCCTTTGGAGATCGATTCAAGGCCGCCTGCGAGACCTGCGGGGTTCCGTGCGAAGAGATCTCTCCCGCCGAGGCTCTGCGGCGCGAGCCCCGGCTCAACCCGAAGATCCAGCGGGTCTTCGCGGTCCCTGACGGGTCCGCCGATTCGTTTCTGGCGACGCACGCGGTCGCAGAATCGGCTCGGGCCCATGGAGCGCAGATCCTCACCTATCATGAGGTCAGGGAACTCGTCCGCAGCAACGGGGTGGTGAAGGGCGCTCGCGTCCACGACATGGTGGCCGACGAGGATGTCGACATCGAGGCGGCGATCACCGTGAACGCCTCGGGCGCCTGGGCGGGACGGATCGCCAACTTGGCCGGGTGCCGCGTGAACGTGATCCCCGGCAAAGGCGTGATGGTCGCCATCAATCACCGCTTCGTCAACACCGTCGTGAATCGCTGCAAGTTGCCCTCGGACGGTGACATCGTGGTCCCGAGCCACTCCGTCTGCGTGATCGGGACGACGGATCAAGGGGTGCCCGACCCGGAGCATTACGGCATCGAGGCGTGGGAGGTGCGTCTGCTGCTGGACGAGGGCGAGAAGATGCTCCCCGGCTTCAGCGCCGCGCGCGTGCTACGGGCGTGGGCCGGGGTGCGGCCGTTGTATTCGGAAGAGACGGTCGCCAAGACACGCGAGGTCAGCCGGACGTACACGCTGCTCGACCACGAGGCTCGGGACGGCGTCGGCGGACTGGTGACGATCACCGGAGGCAAGTGGACGACGTTCCGCCAGATGGCGGAGGTGACGGTGGACGCGGTGTGCCGGAAGCTCGGCACGCAGCGTCCGTGCCGGACCCACACCGAGCCCCTGCCGCAGATGGAGGGAGGCAAGTATTACACGCTCGGCGAGGGGCTCCAGCGCATCGAGTCGGCTCATGAGATGTCGGAGCTCGTGTGCGAGTGCGAACTCGTCACGCGCGATCGGGTCGAGCACGTGCTCGAGGCGGGTGCCGAGACGCTGGACGACGTCCGCCGCGACGTTCGGCTCGGCATGGGGCCGTGCCAGGGCGGGTTCTGCACCTACCGGACCGTCGGTCTCCTGCAGGCGCGTCTCGGACAGCCGGTGGAGAAGGCGAACCTCGCGCTGCTCGATTTTCTCCAGGAGCGCTGGAAGGGGCTGCAGGCGATCCTGTGGGGCGAGCAACTGCAACAGGCGTGTCTCGACGAACTGATCTACCTCGGTCTCATGAACGCAGATCACCTGGAGGTAGGGGGCCGTAAGAGTCCGCTCACCGATTTCTTTTACACGGCCGGCACACCGGCTCCGGCGGCCGGCCCGGCCTCGCCCGGCACGGAGGTGGGATCGTGATCTACGACGTGCTCGTCATCGGAGCGGGGTTTGCCGGTCTAAGCGCCGCACTGCACGCCGCGCAATCCGGGGCCCGGACGGAGATCCTGGCCAAGGGGATCGGCAGCACGCATTGGGCGGCCGGGTGGGTCGACGTGCTCGGGTACTGGCCCGCCGGATCGGCCGAGCCCGTGGTATCTCCGCGCGACGCGGTGCGGCAGCTGATCGTGGAGCGTCCAGAGCATCCCTACGGGCGCGCCGGGATCGAGGTGCTCGACCATGCGCTGTCGGCATTCTGCGCGCACGCGGCGGCCGGCGGGCTGGTTTATGACGGCACGCTCGACCGCAACGTCCTGCTCGTCACCCCGGCGGGGGTTCGGCGGCCGACCTGCCTTGTTCCGCGCGCGATGGCTGCCGCGGCCGGGGTGGCCGACGGCAAGACTGTAGTGGTGGGGATCGCGGGCATGCGCGACTTCTATCCAGAATACGTCGTCGCGAACCTGCAGGCTCAGGGCTGCGCGGCGACGCCCGTGATCGCCGACATGCCGTCCGTTCGGACGCGCCGCCCGCAGACCACGGTGATACTCGCGATGATGCTCGAAGACCGGGCCGTCCGCGACGAACTGATTCGCGGGATCGCCTCGGCGGCGCGCGGGGCCGACCGGGTGGGCTTCCCGGCCGTACTTGGGGTCGGGCGCCACCGCGAGGTGACCGAGGACCTCGAGCGCGGGCTCGGCGTACCGGTGTTCGAGATTCCCACGTTGCCACCGTCGGTGTCGGGATACCGCCTGTTCGAGGCGCTGCGGAGGCGCTTCGTGGAGCTCGGCGGGCGGATCACGATCGGCGCAGAGGTGGTGACCCGGTGGGCCGACGGAGATCGGCTGGTCGGCGTGGGCACCGAAGCCGCGGCCCGGACGCAGCGCCACAGTGCCGGCGCCTTCGTCGTCGCCACCGGAGGATTTCTCGGTGGCGGGCTCGTGGCCGCGCCGGACGGGGGCGTGCGCGAAACCGCGCTCGGCCTCCCCGTACAGGCCCCGCCGGACCGGTCGTCGTGGTTCGATCCTCGGGTGCTTGCACCCCAGGGGCATGCGGTGTTTCGTGCGGGCCTGGCCGTCAACGGTGAGATGCAGCCGCTGGACGCTCGCGGGGCGGCAGTGTACCGGAACGTGTGGGCGGCGGGCAGCGTGTTGGCGGGCGCCAACGAGTGGCGCGAGAAGTCACACGAGGGGCTTGCGCTCGCGACCGGCGAGCAGGCGGCGCGCGGGGTTCTGGCCGGATGGGACGCTTCGCAACGCTCCGAAACGGATGTGCCGAGATGACGGACGTGGAAGCGACACTCGATCGCTGCATCAAGTGCAACATCTGCATGAGTTACTGCCCGCCCGCTCGGGTGACCGATCTGTTCCCCGGACCAAAGTACGCGGGCCCGCAGGCGCAGCGCTTTCGTGTGGCGCGCGCCCCGTCCCCCGACGCGTCGGTCGACTACTGCAACGGATGCCGCGTCTGCAACCTCGTCTGTCCGACGGGCGTGCGCATCGCGGAGTTGAACGCGAGGGCCCGCGCGAAGTTGTACGAGGACCGGGGCGGCGTTCCGCTCCGCAACCGGATGCTCGGGCGATCCGAGCTGATGGGGCGTCTTGCCCACCCCGTTGCGCCGATCGCAAACTGGATGCTTCACAACGCCGTATCCCGAGCCGCCGCCGAGGCCTTGCTCGGCGTCGACCGACGGGCGCCGCTGCCACGATTCTCGCGGCAGACCTTCGTCGAGTGGTTTCGCCACCGTCCGGCGCGTCCCGGCCCGTGGCGTCGGCGGGTCGCGTATTTCCACGGGTGCGCCACGAACTACTATGAGCCCTGGGTGGGACAGGCGGCTGTGGGCGTGCTCGAGCGGAACGGGGTGGAGGTCACCGTGCCGCTGCAGAACTGCTGTGCCCTGCCGATGCTGTCGAACGGCGAGTTCGGCGCGGCCCGCCGTTACTATGACAGCAATTTGACCAAGCTGGGGTCAACGGCCGAGGCCGGCTGCGAGATCGTCGGAACTTCGACGAGTTGCACGCTGACGCTGAAGGAAGAGGCGCCGGAACTGCTCGGCGTAACGTCGCCCGCGGCCGAGCGCGTGGCGTCCGCCACGAACGATCTCTGCGAATACCTCCTGCGCCTGTACGATGCCGGTGAACTGGACACCGGGTTCCAGGCGCTGCCGCTCATGATCGTGTACCACGCGCCCTGCCAGTTGAACGCGCACCGAATCGGCCATCCCGCAGTCGACCTCATGCGGTTGATCCCGGGGTTGACGGTGATCGAGAGCGAACAGCCGTGTTGCGGTATTGGTGGCACGTACGGCTTGAAGAAGGAGAAGTACGCGATCGGCATGGGGGTCGGGCAACCGCTGTTCGACCGCATCAAAGACTCCGGAGTGCCGCTGAGCGTTTGCGATAGCGAGACGTGCCGATGGCAGATCGTGCACGGGACCGGCCGCCCGTCTGTCCATCCGGTCCAGGTGCTTGCGTGGGCCTATGGCATTGTGGAGCCGCCGCCGTACATACGGCAGGCCTCAGTTTAGCCTCCTCACCCTCGCCGCCTCGGTAGCGTTCTATGCCTACCGCCAGAAAAGAGGCACCGGTGAGCCATTTGGGCAAGACCGCCATCGACGAACGAATACACAGGTTCTGGCCCGACGCCGATCTCGCGGCAGGATGGCGCGCCCGTTGTCACCGCCCCGACCGATGGTGCTCGCTTGGGATGGTTGATAGCGCCCTGGTCCCCGCGGCATCTGGAGTTCCCCGCGCTACGGACTGACAGTTTGACGGTCTGCCGTACGGTCGCGTGTGCCTCGGTGCAGCGACCACCCGACCGGGACACCCAGTTGGTCGGCGGAGGCTTTCGCCAAGCCGTTGTGCCTGTGGGCCCGAGATGTCGAAGGGGCCGAACGAGTGCGGACGTTCGGGTATCACAGTGGGTCGCGCGAGAGCTTCTATGGTGCGGGACCGCGTTCGCCCGCTGCCCGCGCCCGCCTGTTCAGCCGGCCCGCTGGCTGTCTTTCGAGACGCAATCGAAGAGCGGTCCGCCGATGAACTCGGCAACGGACGTCATGAGGATCTTGCGCCCCAACACTTCGGGGACGAGTTCGACACCGCCGGTCTGTCGTAACCTTGGGTGCCGCAGCAGTGCCTGAGTCAATGGGAGGGCGATGATCTTGGGCTATCTTCCAACACAGAGAAATGGGGCGGGGGCAGGTGCGCGGAAAATCCCTGCCCCCATTTGCTTAACCGTGCGTTTCGTGCCTGCTGTGCCGTCAGTACCCTTGCACCGCATCACTTTCGCCTGGCCTAAGCCCTTGCATGTTGCATCCGCGCTGTCGTCATGGTAGCGGCGATTGACCCTGACGCCCATCGGGTCGCGACCTGATTTGGGTTCGGCAGGCCCGGCGCTCCAGGCACGAATGTGCATACCGAGGCCGCGTCGCGGCCGGTCCTTTGCTTTGCGCGTCTAGTGAGCTCCGGTTCTCTGGGGTTCACGACGTGCTCTCGATCGCAGTTATTCTCGCGGTCATAAAGCCAATCGACTTCGTTCCACTCGCCCGTGGTGCAGTGGAAATCCGCTCCGGTCTCAATCCGAGCAGGTGGTTTGCCGCGTGGATTGTCGGTGACGTACGCGCGTGTGGTTGACGCGAAGATGGACAACCTCAATTTGCGGATGCGAGACGAGGTGCGCGGCGCCCGCGAGGTCTGTGAACGGGTCGCCAGACGGATCGTTGCAAAGCAATCCGTCAGCAAACTCTACGGAAATATGAATACCCATATCCGAGGCGGGAGGTGACAGAAGGTGTGCAGCCCGTCCGTGCGAAGGATGACGTTCCTCAACGCCGCCGGGTCTGTTTGGCGTGTTGTTTCCACCGGGCATTCCGCGCATTTGCAAGTCCGTCTTTCCGCGCTCGTGCATGGAGTTCGTCGGCGGTGAGGCGCCACGCCGATGGCCGTCCGAGGTGACTCATGACGCGGCGGACGTCGGATTGGTAACGGCCCAGTCCCCCTCTTAGTGATCGCAGCAGCACCCGTCCTCCGAGGTCAAGGCTTCCCGCCCTTCCTTCACGATGAAATAGACGAGGCCGAGCGCCGCAACCGGGTCCGCCCACCACCATCCGAACACCGCCCGCAGGCCGAGCCCGAGCAACAATGTCCCCGCCATATAGGCGCACACAATCCCGCAGGCCGCATCTCCCTTAAGGGCGGCGCTGTTGATGGCCGTGGCGATCTGGCGCTTTGCTCGGACAAGCACGGGCATGACGATCAGCGCGGCGACGGCGAGGGCAATCCCAAGGGGAGAGGCGTCGGGTGCGGCGTGCGCGAGCAGGGTATAGCCCGCGTGGAGAATGACATAGGCGGCCAGCGCGAACAAGCTCCACCCGACGATCCGTGACGCGCGGCGTTCAGCCAGTTCGACAGCGGCGAGCCTTGCGCCCCGTTGTTCGACCGTGAGCCTCCACAAGAGTACGCTACCAGAGACGAGTTCGATCACGCTATCAACGCCGAACGCAATCAGTGCGACGCTTCCGGCGGCGATCCCGGCCCCGACACTCACGAGGGCTTCAAATGTCATCCAGGCAATCGTGAGCCATTCGACCGCGATGCCTGCCCGAACGTCTCGCCGTGTCACGAGCCGAAGTTGCATGCCGTCACCCCGTGCAGTCAGGCATCGACACGAGTATACCAGGCCCGCGTCTTGCGACGGTCTTCCTGCGTCCCGAACGGTACTGTCAAGTGTTTTGTGTAGATTCCCGCAAGGGAGAGCGTCGCGCCTGGCGTCTGTTCGTAGCCTGGAAGATCGCATAGATGATCCGCTCGCAACTAGCGACGTTCGTAAAGCAGGTCATCGGACGCGTGCGGCGG